>JAJQAZ010000024.1 GCA_021203545.1 Tannerellaceae bacterium
GATGAATTTTAAATGTAATTTTAAATGTTCCTATTGTTATTCTGCAGCAGGACGTTCCTCTAAAGAAGTTTTATTTGAACATATAAAGATTCTTGTTGATTATTTATTTTCACCTACGCACTCTCAAAATAAATATAGAATAAATTTTCAGGAGGAGGAGAACCTCTGCTTAGCATCCGGTTAATTAAGGATACGGTAAACTATATTAAAGAAAAAGCAAGGGATTCATCGTGTGAATATACTTATGGTTTAGTCACAAATGGAAGTCCTTTAACTTCTGAAATTATTGATTTTATAAAAGAACAAAATATTAATCTTGTTGTCTCATTTGAAGTGCTGAAAGAATTCCAGGATTTAGAAAGAGATTGTTATGATAAGGTTTCACATAATATAGATTTATTACTAGAGAAAGAATGCCATTTTGGAATCAGAGCAACAATAACACCAATAAGTGTTCATAGTATGACAACTATGGTAGAAGAGTTATCTGTTCGATACCCTAAACTAAAAGCTATAGTTTTCGATACAGTATTGTCACCCGATATTTTTAAAACTCCACAAGAGTTGACCCAATATTACAATGATTTCTCTGATCAATATTGGGCAGCAAAAAAATTTGGAACTAAAATAGGAATTGAAGTAGCATGCAATGCGGTAAAGCTTTCTAATATATTAAGAACCCGTGCATGCCAGGGAAAAGTTGCGCTTACTCCTGATGGATATATATCTTCTTGTTCACGAATCTCATCTCCACAGGAAAATTTGTATGACACGTTTATATATGGTAAAATAAATCAAGGTAAAATCGAGATAGATAGTCATAAATTTTTTGGAATAATGGAAGAGAACAATATTTATACACGCCAAGAATGTCAAACATGTTATGCTCGTTGGAACTGTGGAGGAGGTTGCTGGCTATTCTCTAAATCCTTTCCAAAAGAATTTGAAAAACCTTTCTGTAATTTCACAAAGGAATCTTTAAAGAAAAATCTTTATGAGACCATTAAAAAAACATAGTTTGACACACACATAAAGTTTGTGGGATTATATAGATGAACAAATAAAGAGGAATGCATTGTAAGTTTCAGTTATTGTAAAAAAATAATATGTAAATTTTAAAGTATGTTTTTCAAGAAAAAACTCACTATACTACTGCTGATTCCTCGCTATAAATCCTATGGAGATCAAGGTCATTATGTTATGCCATTGGGTATTTTATATGTATCATCCTATCTGAAACGTTCGGAGATAGCAAATGTGTTAACACTAAACATGAACCATAGAGAAGGAGATGAATCAGAGATACTTTCGGATGTTATTCTTCAGTCCGATATTGATATTTTTGCTATAGGTGGTTTATCTGGTGAATACCTGGATATTTTGCGTATGGTAAATTTAGCACGAAAAATTAAACCTGAAATAAAGATCATTGTAGGTGGAGGTATTATGACTGCTGATCCGGAAACAACTATGCAAGCTATACCGGAAGCAGATTATGGTATAATAGGTGAAGGAGAAATAACTATGGTTGATCTGATAAGTGCTCTGACAAAAAAATATCCAGTAGATCATATCGCAGGAATTATCTTTAGGAAAGGAAAGGTGCTTACAAAAACTTCACAAAGAAAAGAGATTGTAAACTTAGATGAATTACCTTTTCCTGATTACGAAGGGTTTGATTACGGAATATATCTCGAAAAAAATCCGGACATTAGTGATGAAGGAAAAAAATACTCTCAGGTATCGGTAATTGGAGGACGTTCGTGTAAGTATAATTGTACTTTTTGCTTTCATCCGTCAGGAACAACCTATCGCCAACGTTCATTAGACTCTATTTTTGCCGAAATTGATTACCTAGTTTCTCATTATAACATTTCGTATATAGCTTTACGTGAAGAATTGTTTGCGACAGATAATAAACGTGTTAAAGAATTTTGCAAGCGTATCGAACCTTATGATTTCGATTGGTCAATTCAATTACGTATCGACAGTATAAATCAGGAATTAGTAAATCTACTGAAAGATACAAGATGCCGGTATGTATTTGTTGGTGTAGAGAGTGCCAGCAATGAAGTACTTCGAAGCATGCGCAAAGGTATTAATCTGGAACAAATTGAATTTGCATTGGATATGTTAAACGGTGCGGGGTTAAATTCCCGGTCAGGAATTATCTTTGGCGATAGTGTTGAGACTTTTGAGACAGCTATGGACTCTCTGGATTGGTTTAAATCCAATAGTGACCGTTATAGAATGTTTGTTGATATGATTATTGCTTTCCCTGGATCGACTCTTTATAAAAAAGCTTGTCAAAAAGGGCTTATATCCCCTGTTGAATTCTTAAAGGATGGTTGTCCTGTTGTGAATCTAACTCAGATGGATGATCTGAAATTTAAGGAATTAGTAAACTCAATAGAAAAAATAAACCATCGTCACTATAATGTAAAAACATACAAGTAAATACCATTAAATTATACTGTAAAAATGCCAAATTGGAAATCCACCAATGAAGTAGAAGAGCAATTAAAGAAAATGCTTTCTATAGCATCGCCGTATTCTGGCGAAATTCCCATAGGAAACTATCTGAGAGAAGTATGGAGTTCGTTGAATTGCGATGTATCAACAGACGTATTAGGTAATGTGTATGCCTCGTTGGCAGGTCGGACTCCTATTCATATCGGTCTTGTTGCCCATATAGACACTGTCGGTATTCAGATTACAAAAATAACATCTTGCGGAATGCTTCTTTTTCGGTCTATAGGTATAAGTCCTCATGTATTATTGGGACAAACTATAGAAATCTTAAGTGCAAAAGGGATCATAGTGGGGGTTATCGGTTTTGACCCCACTTCTCAATACGATGGATCCAGAGGTTTTATGGAAAAAGATTTATGGATTGACATCGGGACATCTACCAAAGAAGAATCTTCCTCTATGGTGGAAATTGGCGATTGTGCCGTATTGAAAGGAGAATATGTACACATTGGAAAATCAAACATCAAAAGTTCAGCAATTGACAATAGAATAGGACTTTTAATTATAACTGAATGTTTACGTTGGTTTTCCTCTAAAAGTTCTCCTCTTCATTTGCATGTAATAGGAAGCGTACAAGAAGAACTTGGTCTTCGAGGAGCATCTGTAATCTCTAATCATAAACAGCTAAATGCCTGTTTTATAGTAGATGTAGATTATACAACAGATACTTTAATTTCTCATGAAAATCAATTAGGAAAATTGGTTTTAGGTAAAGGAGTTGGATTTCACAAAAAAGCAGATAATAATATAGTTTTACAACGTATTGCTAAAGAAGTTGCTGATAAAAAGAATCTACCCTATCAAATTAGCTTAGGAAGGCGAATTTATGGTGGAACAGACGCATCTGCTATTCAATTGAATAGAGGAGGAGTTGCTACAATGAATATTAATATACCTTGCCGCTATTTGCATTCCGCAAGTGAAATATGTAATATACAGGATGTTGAAACCGCTGTTAATTTATTAATTGAAATGATATGTATGATTGCTGAATTAAATAAAAACAGTTTTATTCCAGGTATAGACTAAACAACATCATTATGAAAGTAATACTTATTACAACGGGCTATTCAAACGTTGTAGATTTTTTGTTTCATCATCCTAATATCTATTTAGCTGGAATTATGGAATGTAGGTATACTGAAAACAATTGTTATAAATATACCCTAAAAAACAAAATTCCTCATTGCTTTTATAAGAATTTTATTCATATGAGCAAATGGGTAGAAACTCTGCTACCGGATTTAATGGTTACATATAAAGTACCATTTCTGCTACCCAGGTATATATTTGCTAAACCACAATATGGGACAATAAATATACATCCTGCGCTATTGCCTGAATATCGGGGAGCAAACCCTTGGTTTTGGATTTACTATAATATGGAATCAAAAAGCGGAGTAACGATTCATCAGATAGATGAATATGAAGATCACGGAGACATATGGGCTCAGGATTACTTTCAAATTACATTAGGAACTCCATTACATTTGTTGCAGCAAGAAGCAGAAAAAACAGCAATTAATTTATTAAAACAAATATTAATGGATTGGGAAAATATTAAACCTACTCCTCAAAAAGAGGGCACCAATCTAATCCGTACCAAAAAACATTTTGATTTCAAAAAACTTTCTGATTTGGCTGCTATAGATGGGGTAAATTTATGGCATATACTAAGAGGTTTTCCCTTCTTATTAAAAAAATATATCCAAAATTGGAAGGAGAATATATAATAGGAGATTTCTTTAAATCATATGACCCGAACAAAATTGGAAGTATTTTATATACGGCTGACGGAGCTAACCTTATCTGTTGTAACGGAAGTATTCAAATCCTCAAAACCCATATACAATAATATTTTTTAAGGGTATAGCAAAGATAGTTTAATTACTCTAATCCTTAATTATAATCCTTAATTAAATAGCAATTTAGCGTTATTACCATGTTTAAGTTTGCTTATTAGTCTGATTTTTTGTGAAGCACACAGAAAAGCCACTAAAACAATGGTTAATAACTTTTCCATCCACGTTATAAGAAAGTATTTCCTTAGTTTACCCTTCTTTTTTATATTCCAGAATATCTGCCGGTTGGCAGTCCAGTTCTTTACAAATGGCTTCCAGTGTAGAGAAACGGATTGCTTTGGCTTTCCCTGTTTTCAGGATGGAAAGATTGGCCGGAGTAATATCAATACGCTCGGCCAGTTCGCCCAACGATATTTTTCGTTTGGCCATCATTACATCCAGGTTTACTATAATTCCCATATCTTTTTTATTTTACGGGTGAATATTCAGGGGCTGACCAATGTGTTTCTGTGTTCATCTTTTCATTCGCGACTTTTTGGTCAGCCCCTTTTGACTTCTTATTTAAAAGTTATCAAAATAGGTAATACCGAATGGTAAACGTGTGTACAGACCGTCTTCTATATGGGTCTGTTGAAGTGTTTCGAACAGACGGTAATCTTCGCCCAAAGTACGTTTTACCATTTTTACTCTTGCATCTTCCAATTGTTTTTCGAGCAATTTAGTAATAAAATCTTTATTTGTTTTAGTTACAATTGTGCTGTATTCTGTAACATCTGCTAATAATGCAGCTTCTTTAATCGCATCGTCGATGCCGCCCAATTGGTCTACCAACTTTCTTTCCAATGCCTGTTCGCCCGTCCACACACGGCCCTGACCTACTGAATCAATGTATGTTTTGTCCAATCCGCGGCCCTCTGCACAACGTGTCAGGAACAGATCATATCCTTCTTCGATCATTCCCTGGATCAATGCTTTTTCATCTTCCCGCATCGGACGGTAGGCATTTCCGGTATCACTGAATCGATTGGTTCTTACCTGATCGGATGTGACTCCTATTTTATTAATTGTTCCGGAATAATTTCTGAATACTCCGAATATACCGATCGAGCCTGTCAGGGTAGTTGGTTCGGCAATGATTTTATTGGCTGCACAGGAGATATAATATCCGCCCGAAGCCGCGTATCCACCCATAGAAACAACAATAGGTTTTTCTTTTTTTACTTCTGTTACAGCTTCCCAGATCTGTTCGGAAATATAGGCACTTCCTCCCGGCGAATTTACACGCAACACAACTGCTTTTACATCTTCGTCTTTTTTTAGTTTAAGCAATTCGTCGGCAAATTTAGTACTGATTGTTTTATCATTCATACTGAATGGAGAAGATGAACTTTCCTGGATTACTCCTTCTGCAAATATAACAGCGATCTTATTTTTATGTTCTTTCTTTTTTTCTTTTATAGTTACTACTTTATCAACACCTGCGGTAAGTAATTTATCTTTGCTATCCAGGCCTATTGCAGCCTTCAGGCGGTCTTCCATTTCATGTTTGTAAACCAAACCATCTGCCAGATTATAATCCAGTGTCAATGTTGCATTTCTAACACCCAATCCATCATTTACAAACTGTTCCAGACGTTCCAGCGCAATGTTTCTTGAATGGCTGATAGCAGAAGTAATTTCTCCCCAGATACTACCGAAGAACGATTCTAACTGTTCCCGGTTTTCCTCACTATATTTTTTCAGCATATAAGGCTCAACGGCACTTTTATAGGTTCCTACTTTAAAAATATAATGTTCCACTCCTACCTTTTCAGCCAGCCCGGTCAGGAATAATTGATTGGAAGCCAATCCCATCAAACCGATATTACCCGAAGGGTTCAGGAAAATAGAGTCGGCCAGCGAACATACATAATAGCCTCCCTGGGTATAATAATCAGAATAGGCATAAATAAATTTTCCACTTTCTTTAAAATCTTCCAATGCATCGCGTATCTCCTGTAACGTAGCCGGAATTGCTCCCAGGTATCCGGATTCGATGTAAATTCCTTTAATGTTGTCATTCTCTTTTGCTAACCGGATAGATTTCAGAATTTGAGTAAGCGATACCTCTTCCTTATCATCCCCAAACAGGGCAGCTAAAGGATTGGGGTCGGCATTATCAGAAATAGAACCTGTTAACTGCAATTTGAAAACAGTATTATTTTTAGGCTTATATTCCTTAGTTTGGCCTGCACCGGCAATGATCCCAATTAAGAATATGGTAGAAATAAAACTAAGAACGAAAGATGCTATCAGCACTCCAACTGCGGAGGCCAATGCGGTTTTAAGAAATGATTTCATACGATTACTTTTTTATTTTATATGGTTAATTCTTCTTCTTCTTTTAATTTTAATCCAATCGAATAGACCTCTACTATGATAAGGGCTACTAAGCCAAAAAGTAAATATGATATATCAAGCATATGGCCTAAGGTGATTTTATAACCGGGGATATCTATCAATGTATTGGCAAGCAGATAATTGTATAATCCGGTACTAAAAGAAAACAGAAAAATAAAAAGGAAACAGGCTCCAACCTTCCGGATCCTTTTTATATTTTTCCATTCAAATACGTGATTTTTACCTACTGATAAAATGATCTTTATGAAACTGGTCAGCATGACCAAGGCAGCAGGGAAACAGAGGAATGCAAGAAGAATCAGTACACCTTCAAAAATAACAAACCCTATATTGTTTCCGGCAATTTCTATTTTTATGATACAATTTTGTATTCTACCCGGCATCCATTCGCCCGATTGTACATTATAAAGTAAGGTAGGTTTATCCACCATCCGTAAAGGACGTATTGCAATAAATAAAGATTCAACTTTCCCGTTTTCTTTATTGTCTCTGCTACTATTGATACCTGCATTGAATCCACTGATAAAATCTGCAACCTGAGAGATCATATTAAGTCCCATAGCAAGCATTATACAGCAGGTGAGTATATATAATTTGTTCTTCATTCTGTTTTCTGATTAAATAGTTAACTCCTGTTGTTCTTTTATACGCAATCCGATAGCAAATACTTCAGCTAACAATAAACTTATAAACCCAAAAATCAGATTGACACCTTTAAATAAAGACATACAACTAATTGTATAGTTTGATAATAAAATGTGGGAAGAGGCAAAATTGTAGTTTATATATTCCATTATAAAATTGCAAATAAAGGCTACAATAAATCCGGCTCCGATCCGGCGAAGCCTTTTTACATTTTTCCACTCGAAAATAACAGACTTATTTATTGCCAATACTAACCGGATGAAATAAACGAATGCTACTATTAATCCTGCTGTATATAAAAGGCTGATCAGGAAAATAAATAGTTGTTCGTACAGATTAATCTCTTTTTTGTATTCCACTATAACGCTGTCAATATTGGCCGGCATCCAATTTCCGGTTTTTGTATTGTAAAGAGAATCGGGCAAATGTCCATATTGATTAGGTGCCAGATTCAGAGGAACAGGCATTAGTTCTTCTCCTAAAAGGACCAGGCTGTTACTATTTTGTTCCACAGCCTTTTCTCCAAAGTGGGTTCCGGCCTCGTAACCTTCCCGGAAAGACTGGATTATTTCGGGAGCCATATAGAATGTTTGCATCAGAAATTGAGTTCCGAAAGCAATTAATAGGATTGTAGAAAGTAAATTCAGTCTCTTTTTCATAGAAAACTCATTTTTGTTTTTCAAAAAATATTTATCGTTTTTCGATATGACAAAGAAAAAGAGTTTTTTCTAATTCTCCAAATTTTATTATCGTTTTTCAATAAAAAATTACTTTTTTGCAGTAATAAAAGAAAACACCCTGTTCTTTTTACCTTAATTTTCCCGAACATTTATTTCCGGTACCCACGAAGACAGAAATTAATACTCACGAACTCATTATAGCAACCCCACGAACTTGTTACACAAAACACACGAACGCTTCTTTTAATACTCACGAACTTTTAAAAAAATTTTCCCGAACAAATTGCCCTGTACTCCCCAATCTTTTTTTAACTGTTCGGGAAGGTATAAAATAAGTTCGCTAAGAATCGTCTGTATAGCCGCAGGTACAGGAGAACTTTCAAATATTCAATTCTCACGGAGTTTAGAAAATACAGGTTGAAACCTTTTGGGAAAAAGTCGTGACAGTTTGATTGTTCATTTTTAATTTCCTGCCGGAGGATTTACAAATATGTAAGCAGAAAAAAGCAGAAAGATGGAAAAAAGAAAGTTTGTAAAGTTTCATGTATAAAGAGCAAACAGATATAAATCGTTCAGTATTGTATGATAAGGTATCCCTAATAGGAAGGGGGTGGCCAAAAAGCTACAAACGAAAAGATGAACACGCTTCGATATACGTGATCTTCCGTTACTTTTTAGTCACCCCAACCTGAACCTGTAATTGTTTGAAAAGAATTTTTCTTAGAAAAGGTTGTATAATTGTGTGAGAGGTAATTTTTTAGCCGGTTCGCACGAAATCAGTTTTCCGTCAACAAACACTTCAAATGTTTCGTGGTTTACTTCTACATCAGGCATGCAGTTGTTAAGTTTCAGATCGTTTTTCGATACAACCCGGCAACCTTTTACCGCTTTGATATCTTTTTCCAGACCATATCCGGCTACGTTATCCAACGATGCTTCCGATACGAATACGCACGAGTTCGCAGAAGCTGCTTTGCCGATACCACCAAACATAGGACGTGGGATATAGGGTTCAGGAGTAGGAATAGAAGCATTCGGATCCCCCATTTGTGCGTAGGCAATCATTCCGCCTTTAATGATTGTTTCGGGTTTGGAGCCGAAAAAGGCAGGTTTCCATAGCACCAGGTCGGCCATTTTACCAGGTGCGACAGAACCGACCACATGGGATAAACCGTGTGCCAGTGCCGGGTTAATAGTATATTTGGCTATATAACGCCGGATGCGGTAATTATCGCATCCGGTTCCCTGGTCTTCGGGAAGTGTACCCCGCACCTCTTTCATCCGGGAAGCTATCTGCCAGGTACGGCAGATTACCTCGCCGATACGTCCCATGGCCTGCGAATCGGAGGTGAAGATAGAGATTGCTCCCATATCATGGAGAATATTTTCAGCACCAATGGTTCCATACCGGATGCGGCTTTTGGCAAAAGCTACATCTTCCGCATTTTCAGGATCAAGGTGGTGACAAATCATTAACATGTCCAGATGTTCATCGAATGTATTGATACTGTAAGGATTGGTTGGTGTAGTGGAAGAGTGTAAAATATAGGACTGTGCACAGGCTTTGATAATATCGGGTGCATGTCCGCCTCCGGCTCCTTCGGTATGGTACGTATGAATGGTACGGCCGGCTATTGCCTGCAGGGTATTTTCAAGATAACCACATTCATTGATCGAATCGGTATGGATACAAACCTGTACATCATATTCATCGGCTACATTCAGGCAGGTATGAATGGCTGCCGGAGTTGAACCCAAGTCTTCATGCAATTTTAAGCCTAAAGTACCTGCTTTTATCTGGCTAACCAATGCGGCAGGATGACTGGAGTTGCCTTTTCCGAGAAAACCGAAGTTGACGGGAATATGATCGGTTGCCTGCATCATTTTACGTATATAAAACGGATTGGGTGTGCAGGTAGTTGCATACGTTCCTGTTGCCGGACCTGTACCCCCTCCTACAAAAGTTGTGATTCCGGAAGCAAGCGCTTCGTCGGCCTGTTGCGGAGATATATAATGTACATGCGTATCTACCGCACCGGCTGTCAGAATTTGTCCTTCTCCGGAAATAACTTCGGTATGGTTACCTATTACCATACCGGGAGTAACACCCGGCTGAATATGGGGATTCCCTGCTTTTCCTATTTCTTTAATCTTTCCGTTCTTAATTCCTATATCCACTTTGTATATTCCTTTATAATCTATTACCAGTATATTGGTAATAACCAGATCCAGTACTTCATCATCAGGGAATCCGGTAGCCTGTCCCATTCCGTCGCGTATTACTTTACCCCCACCGAATACACACTCTTCTCCATAAACGGTATAATCTTTTTCAACTTTTATTTTTAATCCTGTGTCGCCCAGTGTAACCGTATCACCTGTAGTAAGGCCATACATAGCGGCATATGTTTTTCTATCTATCTGTGCCATAATTTTTTGTTGATTATTGAACGAAACCCTGTTCTTTCATTGTTTGCATAATATCTTCTTCTTTCCACTCGTATTTACCATTTACCAGGTTGTTACCTCCGTAAATTAGTTTTTCCCCACCGATTTCCACCAGTTCCACAAATTTGGTTTCCCCGGGTTCAAAGCGGATAGTTGTGCCGGCCGGAATATTCAGCCGGTATCCCAGTCCGGCACGCCGGTCAAAAGCAAGGGCTTTATTGGTTTCAGAAAAATTACAATGTGAGCCTACCTGAATACCCCGGGTACCTGTATTGGTAACTTCCAGCGTTATGATTTTGCGGCGGGCGTTAATGGTAACAGGTTCCTCACCGGTTTGTATGATACCGGGTATATGGCTCATACTATTGTCTGTTTCTATTTTTTTAGCTGATTTTTGTAACCCTGATCCATACAGAGCCAATGTGGAAGGTACGTTTTTTTACAGATAGGATTATGAACGGATACCAGCTTGGTTCCGTCTGTAAGAGTTCCTTCTACCTGTATTTCATCAATCATTTCTGCTACTCCGGGCATTACATCTTCAGTTCCCAGAATTTCTGTACCGGCTTTTACCAGTTCGGCCAGGGTTAGTCCGTCACGGATCAATTCAAGCAATTGGCCGGAAATCAATGCCACGGCTTCGGGGTAATTGAGTTTTACTCCCCGGGCATACCGTTTTTGTGCTACGGTACAGGCTGTATGGAGCATTAGCTTCTCCATGTCTCTTGGTGATAGTCTCATTCCTTTTTTCTTTTTTATTGTTGTTATTGTATTTAGAGGAAGGGAACGCAGATTTCACAGAAAGCGCAGATTTTCGCAGATAATTATGTATTAAAAAATTTTATTTGCGTTTTTCTGTGTAATCTGCGACATCTGCGTTCTTTTCCATTATCCTATCAAACATATTATACCGATAAATAATTTTTGAGTTCTTCGAAGTCTATATTCTCTTTTTCATCTCTTTTTACTATTTTGCCACGATCCATAATGTAATAATAATCGGATAGCAGGCGGGCAAAATCAAGTTTTTGTTCTACCAGTAGGACACTCATCCCTTTAGCTACGTATTTCAGGATTACTTCTGCTATTTCAAAAGTGATGGAAGGTTGTATACCTTCTGTTGGTTCATCAAGAATAAGTAACCCCGGTTTTCCTACCAATGCACGGGCTATGGCAAGTTGTTGTTGTTGGCCTCCACTGAGATTTCCTCCCAGCCTGTGACGAAAATCTTTCAGGATAGGAAAGAGAGAATAGATTTCATCTTCATCAAAGTTACGTATCGAATCATTTCTGGATTCTGTTCCTATCAGGATGTTTTCATACACGGTTAGCTTTGGAATAATATCTCTTCCCTGAGGTGCATAACCAATCCCTTTCCGGGCACGTTTATGGGTGGGCAAGTGTTGGATTTCTTCGCCTCTGTATAATATAGGATCTTTGGTTTTTACCAGTCCCATAATTGTACGGAGCAAAGTTGTTTTGCCAACTCCGTTCCGTCCCATAATGGTTGTTACTTTCCCTTTGTATATATCCATATCTACTCCCCACAATATCTGGCTTTCGCCATAGGCAGCACAGACATTGTGGGTTTCCATTATGTGTTTATTTTGCATATTAATCTCTTTTAGATTGTGCGGAATCAGGAGAACCGAGATAACAGTCTATCACTTCCTGGTTGTTCTTTACTTCCTCAAAAGTTCCTTCGGTTAGTATTTCGCCTCTTACCAACACGGTTACTTTATCCTGTGCGATCTGCTCTACAAAATGCATGTCGTGTTCGATGACGATAACCGAGTTATTTTCAGCCAGTCCACACAACAGTTCAGCTGTTTTGGCTGTTTCTGCATCGGACATACCAGCTGCCGGTTCGTCGATCAGCAATAATTCAGGTTCCTGCAGGAGTACAATTGCTATTTCGAGCCACTGTTTCTGACCATGTGAAAGCGAGCCAGCCAGGGTAGAAAGTTCTGATTCGAGTCCTACTTTCCGGGCTACTTCAATAATTTTATCGTGTTGTTTTTCGGACAATTTAAAAAACAGGGATGAGAAAAAGCCTTTATCGGTGTTAAGTCCAAGCATTAAATTATCAAATACACTGAGCCCACTGAATACGGAAGGTTTCTGGAATTTACGCCCTACTCCCATGCGGGCTATTTCCACTTCAGAACGGCCAATCAGGTTTTTGCCGTTAAACAGGGCGTTACCACCGGCCGGTTTGGTTTTACCACACAATACATCCATAAGTGTAGACTTACCTGCGCCATTCGGCCCGATCACTACCCGCAATTCCTTATCTCCTATTTCAAATTTATCTACGTTCAGAGCTTTTACTCCTCCGAATGATACGTTCAGATTTTGTACTGTCAGCATAATTTCTGTTTTTATGAGATGAATATTTTTTTTATTTTCAGTTTCTTACCGATTGATCCTATAAACCCGATAATTCCTTCGTCCAGGTAAAGGACGGTAACGATGTAAAGAATACCCAGTATATAAGGCCATGCTTCGGGAATGATAGAGGTGAAAAGGCTGTAAAGTACATTGACTATCAATGCGCCCAAAATGGCTCCTTTTAATTGGCCGCGACCACCGAGGGCCACCCAGATCAGCATTTCAATAGAAGCCTTGACATCCATACGTCCTGGTGTAATAATACCGGTCTGCGGCAGGTAAAGCATTCCGGCAAAAGCTGCAATCAGGGCACCTATTACAAAAACGGCAGTCTGGTAGTTCACTACTTTGTAGCCGGCAAAACGCAGACGTGATTCGCTATCGCGGATACCAATCAGAATTTTTCCGAATTTAGACGCTGTGAGTCGCCGGGAAAAATAAAAAACTACACATACCATGCAAACTGTAAAAATATATAAGCCTGTTTTTACATCGTTTGAATAGAGATCGAACCCAAGAAAATAGCGGAAATTGGTGAGACCATTGGTTCCTCCCAGCATGGTTTCATTCCGTGAGAAAAGCAAATACATAGCTAATGCCAGTGCCTGGGTTATAATAGCAAAGAATACTCCTTTGATACGCCGTTTAAAAATAAAGTAGCTAAAGAGGAAAGAGAAAATACCTGTTACCAGAAACCCAAAAACAAGAGTACCCGGAAAGGTTTTGAACGGAACCCAGAAAAAGGTAATGTTTCTACCTGGTTCCAGGTCATAAAATCGGGCACTACCTGTCCGGCCGGAAGGTTAGCCAATGTCATAAACATACCCATTGCATAAGCTCCCAGACAGAAGAAAAAAGCATGACACATAGTCATAATACCTGTATACCCCCAGATCAGATCGACCCCGATTGCTGCAATGGCAAAGCAGAAATAGCGTCCCCACAGAGTCATAGTATTCATATCCAGCCAGCCACAAAAACGTGCCAGTGGAAAAAGTATCAGAAATACAGCTATAAACGCGAGATATAATGGTTTATTATTTTGCATAATTCTATATTTTAATCATCTCCTATACGTCCTTTATCGGGAAATAATCCTTTGGGTTTGTATTGCAGGAAAATAATAATTAATACCAACATCAATACTTTACCATATACTGCTTCAAATCCGGCTTCGAAGAATTTGGACAGTACACCGATACCCAATCCGGAAACTACACATCCTACCAGTTTGCCAACTCCACCAATTACAACAACCAGAAACGAATCCACAATGTAAGTTTGTCCCATATTAGGAACTACATTCCCGATCAGGGTAATAGCACATCCGGCTACACCTGCCAGCCCCGATCCAATCACAAAAGTGACGGCATCAATCCGGTTTGTGGAAATTCCCACACAGGCACTCATCTGACGGTTTTGTGTTACCGAACGGATCTTAATACCGAGCCGGGTTTTCTGAAACAACAGGTAGATCAGTAAAAACATAACAGCAGACAGGGCAATGATAAAAAGACGGTTATAAGGCAACATCAGATCATCGGTGATCATCCAGCCACCGGAAAGTACAGCCGGCGATTTCACAGCGGTCAAATCCCCGAAAATATTACGGGCTATCTGAATCAGAATCAGACTGATCCCCCATGTAGCCAATAAACTTTCCTGCGGACGGCCATATAAATGCCTTATAACAAGACGTTCCAGTATGAGCCCTATGAATCCTGTTACCACAAAAGCCATAGGAAGGGAGAGGAAAAAAGAGATATCCAGCCATGCTGCCGGGAGATAGTTTATAAACAATTGTTGAATGCAATAGGTGGTATATGCCCCGATCATAATAAACTCACCATGACTCATATTGATAATACCTGCCAGACCATAAATAATAGATAGCCCCAACGCTACCAGAAACAGGATACTTCCA
The DNA here is from genome assembly GCA_021203545.1 of Tannerellaceae bacterium. Classification (GTDB taxonomy): domain Bacteria; phylum Bacteroidota; class Bacteroidia; order Bacteroidales; family Tannerellaceae; genus UBA4116. The sequence goes on from JAJQAZ010000024.1 coordinate 14,823, forward strand.
AGACTTAATCCGCTGAAAAGGTTCTGGCAAACGGAAATAAATTTCTGTTTGCTAACGATCTTTTCACTTAATTGTTGGGCTTTATTCCTGTTTGTTGCAGACAATGAGTCGTTTTGCAGGTATTCTTCGAGTAAAGCATTTGTTTCACCTGTTTTGCGTTGTGAAAAATATTCCAAGGCAAACGCCTGGTCAGCTTCGTCACCGGAAAAAAGCTGAAGAGTTCGTAATACATGGATAGCCGTGGCTGCCAGTTCCGGATCATTTTCATGGCCTGCCTGTTCTTTTAATACAGGAAGTAATTCCGGTGTACGGGCAGAAGCCAGTTGCAAATAAGCCTGTTTTCGTTTTTCAGTGTCCGGACTTGTCAGATAAATAACAGGCAGAATTTTATTGAATGCCAATCTTTGTGTCCGGGTTAGTTTAACTACCTCTCCGTTTGTATTATGTAAACGGCCATCGAGAACCGCTTCTATCAAAGGAAAGGTAGCCGGGTCCTGATGAATGGTTAAGGCTTCTACAGCCTGTGTCATCTTTTCCGTTTCTCCTTGTTGTAATACAGTAACTGCACTGTCCACCGGCAGGATACCGGCAGACAATAAGTTACAGTTTACACTAAAAAAAGGAATAAGAGAGTGATATATCGCATAATTTATATTTTTAAAAAGTAGTCATCAGTCGCTTTGCTCCTTAGTAGTCATCGCTCATTTCATTCGCTGGTAGTTATCGTTCACTTCGTTCACTGGTAGTCAAATAGAATATTAAATTCTTTACTACTGGACTACTAAGCCACATAGTGGCTGCTAACCCCTAACGAGTGTAGCGAGTGATGACTCCTTAACTACTTATTTCGCAAATTCACTGAATGGTTCGGGTATTACCAACCCTGTTGTTTTCCAGATAATGTCAAACTGTCCGTCTGCACGTATTTCACCTATTAAAGCAGGCTTAGCCAAATGATGATTATCAACATGCATTTTTACAATTCCTCCGGGAGATTCAATTTCCATATCCGATAAAGCAGCTACTACTTTTTCCACATCAAATGATCCGGCTTTCTCCACTGCTTTTTTCCAGAGATAGATTCCGGTATACGACCAGCAAATAGGATCGTCGGTTACCCGGTCGGTTCCGGCAGGCAGGTTATTGGCTTTACAATAATTTTTAAAACTTTCCACAAACCGTTTGTTGGCAGGTGTATCTACAGTTTCAAAATAGTTCCACGCTGCCAGATGCCCTACCAGATATTCAGTATCCATAGCGCGCAATTCATCTTCCGCAACCGAGAAAGCCATAACCGGACAGGCTGCCGCACTTAATCCCTGGTTAATAAATTCCTTATAGAAAGGTACGTTACTGTCGCCGTTGATCGTACTTAGTACACAGGCATTACCGGAAGCGGCAAAACGTTTAATCTTGGATACGATAGTCTGGTAGTCCTGATGATGAAAAGGAGTATATTCCTCTATTATATTATCAGCCGGCACTCCCTGCGCCAACAGGTAATTTTTAAGAATTGTATTGGCTGTACGTGGAAATACATAATCGGTTCCCAGCAGATAGAATTTTTTATAGGATCCGCCTTCTTCACTCATCAAATACTGTGCGGCAGGTATCAACTGTTGATTCGGTGTTGCACCGGTATAAATGATATTGGGTGAACATTCCTGTCCTTCGTATTGTACCGGATAAAAAAGTAATCCTTTGTATTCTTCAAAAACAGGTAGTACAGACTTACGGGATACCGATGTCCAGCAACCAAATACAACACTTACTTTATCTTTGCTAAGCAATTCTTTGGCTTTTTCGGCAAATAAATCCGAATCCGATACAGGGTCTACTACTTTCGGTACAATCTTTTTACCCAGTACTCCGCCAGCTGCATTAATTTCTTCAATACCCATAAGTAATACATCCCGCAGGGATACTTCCGAAATAGCCATAGTACCGCTTAACGAGTGTAATATACCTACTTCTACAGCAGAATCATCTGTACTTTTTTCTCCTCCACCTTTACTTCCGGAAGATGAACAACTTAGTAAATGAAATAAAAGAGTGGCCAGTGTAGCTATACCAGCTACCTTTCTAAATATCTTTCTCATAATTTTAAAAATTAATGTTTGTTGAATACGGGTTTGTTACATGTTTAAAAAAGACAGAGTTGTAATTGCAACCATACCTGTCCGTAGGTTTTGTTTTTTATTTCTCCTGCAGCTACTTCAATTCCTTTTGTCATGGCTACATACGAAAGCCGTACATTTGTGGTATATCCATTGAAAAAATAGTTTAATCCTCCTCCAAATACAGTTGTAGTATTTAGTTTATCATATATATCTGTAGCTAAGCCTCCGGTTTGGTTGGCTTTGGATTGCATATCCTGTCTTTCATATCGTACCCAGGGTTGTAGTTTACAGCTTTTGAAATAGTAACCCAATTCCAGAAAAGTCACATGCTGGGAAGGGATCATTGTTGCAAACGAGTACTTTTTATCCGGATTATTACCTCCTGTTATATACGAATAAGCTGTGTTTAAAGTAACGGAACCCGGCAGTCCCAGCGGATAATCCACAAACAGGTCTGCACCTCCGGCACTGTAAGTACCCTGCGTATCAAAACCACCTGCCAGTGTACAGGTTTTACCCATACCCAGATTGGTTCCGGAATAATTATCTATATCCAGAAAATTATACTCCAACCGCCCGATTACACGGAGAGGAGCAGACGATTGGCCTTCAAAATCCCTTCTTCCCGCAAATGCCCCTAAACGGTATTTGAGTTTACCGGATACAAAACCACCGCTCAGGTTGATACCTATGTCACGTCCCAGATCATTTTGTAACGGACTATCTTCCGACATATTGTACGGATACTGGAAATAGGTAAAATCGTTTGCCATTAATGTAGCTGCCGTTTGTAATCCATTCCGGTTGTGGGATACCAGTATTTTACCTGCCGAAACTTTCAGATAATCTGCAAAAATATGATCATACTGTGCATCCAGGATTTTAATTCCGGCTGCTTTATCCCTGCCTGTACCCAACGGAGAGGTTAGTTCAGTTTCAATAAAAATATAATCCCGTTTGGATAAGTGGGCTTCTGCCATGATACGTACCCGGTACAATGTAGCATCTGTATTCCACTTATTCGCAGAGCCTACAGCCTCGGCTTGGTTAAAACCTTTTTGCTGGAAACCTACATATGTATGCATTAATACACCTGCATGGAAAGAGGGTTGTGCAGAAGCAAGGGAACAAGTAAGGGAAAGAAAAATAACCTTAACAATCTTTTTTGCCTTTAAAATCTTCATAATGTCACCTATTAATTAAATAACCTAATAAAATAATACATGATAACCTAATTGCGATTACAAAATAACACAGAATACAGAGATTAAACAAGCAAAATGTTTACTATATTAAATAAAAAAGTAACAAGTGTCAATTTATTATTCAAAAAGATTAAAATGTGTCAGTTTTAAACAAAGTGAAGATTTTATGATTAAAAGTTGAAAGCAGAAAATAGAGAATTAAGTATCAACTATTTAAACCGGTATATAAAAAACAGATATTCATCTTCACTATCCATCCGGTCAAAAGTTTCTTTTAATGCGCCTTTCAATTGATTCTTTTTATCCGCTTCAATCAACTCTTCACTATGATAGTAAAATATACCTTCATTAGGAGAAATAAAAGTATTCACAGAAGCAGCATTAATTAAAAAATTGTGACCTTCAAAATCTTTATTAAAAATAGATTGCTTATATATTTGCCGACTATTCTTATCAATCAGATAACCTGTTTCCGGAAATGGTAAGTTAGTTTGCTTATCATGTTCCATTCTGACACCGGAAAAAAACAGATAATCTGTAGTTTCTATGATATTATGTAAAAAAACTCCCGGGTCAGTTTCTTCAAAAGAAGGTTTACGTATCAATAAGGGATAAATATATTTATCAGGATCCATACGATAAATAGCCGTATCTAATGGATAAGGCATTAATAAAAGTTCGTTATTATTATTCTTTACAGCATAATATCCACGAAAAACAGTACTTCCATTGTAAAGTACCGTACCGTCCGGCATGGTAATCATCCCGAATCTTACAAGCATATCATGAGGCTTCTCTACAAATATACTTGTCATAAACATAAAACTTCCGTCTGTTTTAGAAAGAAAACCAAAAGGATAGGGTTGGTTAGGGAAATAAAGCAGCAAATTGTTTTCATCATAATCAACTATACCATCCACATGCATATCCGCAGGAGTAGAATACTCTCTTTTAAAAACTCCATCTTTACTGTAAACCTTTATTTTTTGTGTACCAAACACAGTAATATACACATCATCCTCTTCTTCTATGTATAAAAAGCGGGCAATACCCGTATATTCTTCCGCACCTTCCCCTCTGCGATATACCCTACTAACAGGGTTTCCCTGCCTGTCGAAAAAAAGAAGACCATTGAAATTATCTACTACAATTATGAAATTCTTCGTTAGAGTAACTATTGGATATCGGAAAAGATAATCTTCGTGAGCTTGTAATAATACATAATTTATATCTGCCAGATCATGTATCTCCAGTTTATTTTCCGGATATTCTTTTGTAACATCGAATTCTATCAACTCTAAATTGACTAACTCCGACTTCTTACCGGAACACGAAAATAAGAATACAAACAAAAAACATATTCTTATTTTCTTATATATAGCAGATTTTAACATCGCTTCAGTTAAATACCTACACAAGCACAAGTATAACTCCAGGTTCCGTCCGGCCAGGTAGTTTTACCACATCTTCCGGTTCCTCCTCCATATATTTCATTTCATTATCGCTAAGTAATGAGCAATTCTTCAATAATTTGATTTTTTCAACTTTTTCATTGTAATAAATTTATTAATCAGGAGTACAAAATTTATAGATATAATATTATAAAATGCATTTTAAATTTGAATATAAAACCTTTTATATTTATAGTTATTTAACCAGATAACTATAATACATTATATAAATTACATCTTTATAAATTATTGTATCGGGGTGATTTTCCATATTGCCAAACCTCTAATATTTAATATTTGGGTTTATTAGTGAAGATATTTATCTTTGTCTATTATACCGAATAGTATGAGTAAACAAACTGCTACTTTATCTGTTATTATTCCTTCTTTCAATGAAGAAGCTACTATTGTGCAGGTATTAGACAAGGTGTTTGGTGTAAAACTGATCAACGGTATACGGAAAGAAATTATTATTATTAACGATGCTTCAACCGATCAAACTGATTCCCTGGTCAGGGAATATATAGATACTCATCCTTCTTATCCTATTATATATCTGAATCATCCTATAAACCGGGGCAAAGGAAAGGCTATCCGTACAGCATTGGAACAAGTATCAGGAGATTTCGTAATCATACAGGATGCCGATTTGGAATATGATCCGGAAGATTATAATAAATTATTAACGGTTTTAACGGAAGAGAAGCGAAAGGTGGTATATGGTTCCCGTTTTCTGGAAAAGAAGGATACATATTCTCATTTTCTTTTTTATTTAGGAGGTAAAACAGTTACCTGGAGTGCCAACCTGTTATACAACCAACGGTTGACGGATGAACCTACGTGTTATAAATTATTTGATACCAGTCTGTTAAAATCGATATCTTTACAGTGTCAGGGATTCGAATTTTGTCCGGAAGTAACGGCCAAGGTAGCCAAAGCAGGCCACAGGATAAAAGAAATTCCTATCACCTATTATTCCCGGAGTAAAGAAGAGGGGAAAAAGATTAAGTGGACAGACGGTCTGAAAGCTATTTGGACGTTATTAAAATATCGTTTTATCAATTAATATACAGATGAAAAAGAAAAGTATCATCCTATGGATCATAAAAAATATACTGGCGCTGGTAGTTACCGGTACCCTCGTTTATTTCTGTATAAATAAAACAACAGGCTATGACTGGGCTTATAATAAATTCCTGAAAAGTAATATGGATTTTATACAGGCCCACCCTCACTTAACGGAAGAACAACGGTATGAATTAAAACTGGGAACCAGTTATAAGTACCTCATGCTTCTAAAAGAACATACTCCTGAAGATGCAGTCATACTATATCCTGTAAAAGAAGACTTCTTTCCGCCGGGAGAAGAAACTCTTTTTCAGGGCGAAATATATAATTTGAGTTGGGCCACCCGGTTCCTCTATCCCCGGAAGATTATTTTTCCTCACCAAATGCAGCAAAATATATTTTCTCCGGATATTTCGCATATTGCCATTGTAAACGGAAGAGGATTTGAACGAATACACAATTATGCAGGCGAGAAGTTTACGCATGGCATTTTACCGGTAAAATTTAACAGAGCAGCTCCATGATTACGATAGGAATTATATTAACAACCCTTACCGGATATCTGTTTGTTCACATATTATCAACACAACTGAATATATGCGAAAAGACGGGTCTATCCTTTTTGAGCGGGATAGCTATCCAATCGTTCGGTATGTTGTTACTGGATATGGTAAATATTCCACTTACCCTCGCTACGGTGCTCACTATTCAAAGTGTTACTTTATTACTATGTGCAGGTATAATTTATAAGACGGGTAAAACCAAACAGTTGTTTATCATTCCGGAGTTAAAACCGGAAGGATGGCGTTCTATTAACCTGATATGGGTGTTATTTATTATAGGGATCGTATATGTAGAATATATGAACTTTATGAAATGTATCTATTTTCCGGTTTTTGACCGGGATAGTCTGGCCGGATTTGAAACAATCGGGTATGTAACGGCACAGGAACATACCCTGAAAAGCAATATCCTGTACAATGGAGGATATAATATAGGTATCCATAATCCGGGCAGTTATATATCTTATACACCTATGGTAATGTTGAGTTATGCATACATTTACCTGTTGGGAGCTGTCAATTCAAAGTTGGTCAATGCGTTGATCTATCTGTTCTTCCTGATCGCTTTTTATGGTTGTAGTAAACGGTTTACGAACAAAACAGGAGCGGCTATCACTACTTTCTTTGTATTACTGGCGCCCGAAATGCTGGCATTTTCATCGTTATCCGCAACCAATGTCATTCATGCCTGTTATGCGGCACCAGGGGTTCTATATGGTATTTTATGGCTTACAAAAAGAAAAAAAGAATATATGTATCTATCGGCTTTTCTGCTGGCAGCCAATGTATGGAGCCGTACGGAAGGAATTGTTTTCATTGCCGCAATAGGTATAATATCCGGTATCTATGCCTTCCGGAGGAAGAATTGGAAAGAAGTTATTTTTTTCGGTTGCCTGTGTATACTTCCTGTGATTGTTTGGATATTGTTCACTAAACTATATGGTTTGCATGCGGAAGGAATTGCTATTATCCGGCCATTTTGGGATACAGAAAAAGCATTTACTATCCTGAATTATTTCCTGAATCTTTTTATGAACATTAATTACTATGGATATACATTCTACCTGATTCCTGTAGGAATCATACTAAATGGCTGGTTTATGCTGAAGAAAAAGGATAACCTTGTGTTATTGTCCGCTATTTTTCTTTCGTTGATATTTTATATACTTATCCTTTACCAAATCGATTACAAATGGGATACGATGGAAAATGTACTTTCCTATTCGGCCAAACGTTTCCTGTTTTGTTTTGTTCCTTTGGTATGGATATGGTTCACCGGAAACCGGATCTGTAAGTCCGGACTGGAAAAACTGGAAAGTTTCTTATCTTTAAAAACAGTTTGAAATGGCTACTATATTATTTGATTCTATTGTATTCGGCCCTGTTAAAAGCAGGCGGTTAGGTGTTTCATTAGGTGTTAATCTGTTACCTCCTGACGGAAAACTATGTACTTTCAACTGCATTTATTGCGAATGCGGACTGAATCAGGAGCGCCGTACGCGTAGTAAATTACCCACCCGGCAGGAAGTACGGGAAGCATTGGAAAAAAAATTACAAACCATGCAGGCCGGTCATATGCCACCGGATGTGATTACTTTTGCCGGAAATGGCGAACCAACCCTGCATCCTGACTTTCCGGATATTATAGAAGATACGATCAAATTAAGAAATAGGTGGTTTCCAAAAGCAAAAATTGCTGTATTATCCAACTCTACCATGCTGCACAAAAAGGAAGTAGTAGAAGCACTCAAAAAAGTGGATGATAATATTCTGAAACTGGATTCAGTACTGGATAGCCGGATTCAACAAGTAGATGTTCCCAACCAACCGGACTTTACTTTTGAAAGGTTACTGGAACAACTTTGCCGGTTTGAAGGCAAACTGATCATACAAACGATGTTTCTTAAGGGGGAGTATAAAGGCATATCCGTTCAAAACACCACCCCGGAAGAGTTAACAGGTTGGATAGAAGCTTTAAAAAAGATACGTCCCCAACAAGTAATGATCTATACGATTGATAGGGAAACACCTGTAAAAGGATTGAAAAAACTAACACGGGAAGAATTGGAAGAGATAGCAGAACTGGCCCGGAAAGAAGGTTTTACTGTACAGGTGTCAGGATAAAAACAACAAACAAATACTATTTAAAATAACTATCATGAAAACGAAAGCAACTGAAAGATTAGTATCACTTGATGTAATGCGCGGAATTACCGTTGCCGGAATGATATTGGTAAATAATTCCGGTAATGGAACGTATACCTATGAACCACTAAAACATGTATTCTGGAACGGCCTCACCCCTACCGACCTGGTATTTCCTTTTTTATGCTCATTATGGGGATATCCATGTATTTCTCGTTAAGTAAATTTCAATCCAACCTAAAAGGTGCATTCGGAAAAATAGTAAAACGTACCATCCTTATCTTTTTGGTTGGTCTGGGACTGAATTTATTCAGCCACCTGATGAAGTATGAATTTAGTGAATTTGAAAACTTCCGTATTTTAGGGGTCATGCAACGGCTGGCACTTGCTTATGGATTTGGTTCTATCATAGGATTGGTAGTAAGTAAAAAGTATCTTTTACCGGTTTCGCTGCTTTTATTAACAGGTTATTCAATCCTGCTGGTTCTTACTGATAGCCTTACGCTGTCTGACAATAATATTGTAGCTGTTGTAGACAGAGTAATATTGGGAGAATCGCATTTATATAAACAGAAGCTACCCGACGGTTCGTTTATATATTTTGACCCGGAAGGTTTATTAAGTACTGTAGGCTGTATTGCACAGGTTATTATGGGATTTTATATCGGGCAAATGATTATTGAATTTAAACAGGATCCGGAACGTATTGCAAGAAATCTGTTTGTATTTGGTTCGCTGGCTCTTTTCAGTGGTTACCTGCTTAGTTATGGGCTACCCATTAATAAAAAGTTATGGAGTGCATCGTATGTATTGGTTTCGTCGGGGGCAGGTGCTCTATTATTAGGTTTATTGGTATGGAGTATAGATATTAACCGGCAACGAAACTGGTGTACTTTCTTTGAGATATTTGGTATCAATCCGCTTTATTTATATGTACAGGCTGCACTTCTGGCTCCTATTTTCTCTAAAATAGGATTGAAAGAGACTGTTTATGAAAATATATTGGCTCCTCTGGCCGGCAATTACACGGGTGCTTTGTTATGGGCTATTCTTTTTGTATTGGTCAACTGGATTCCGGGTTATTATCTCTATAAAAAGAAAATTTACATTAAACTGTAATAATGTGATTGTAATACAAACACATTCCTTTTTTTTCGTATTTTTGCACACTAATTCAGGCAAATAAATAAAAATATATATACGAATAGGTACGATCATGGAATATCGTTTTAACGAGATTGAGAAAAAATGGCAGGAATACTGGAATGCCAATCAGGTTTACAAAGTTACGGAAGATAAAAGTAAACCGAAATATTACGTGTTGGATATGTTTCCTTATCCTTCGGGAGCAGGACTGCACGTAGGGCATCCACTCGGATATATTGCATCTGATATTTATACCCGTTACAAACGGTTACAGGGATTTAATGTATTACATCCTATGGGATACGATGCATACGGATTGCCTGCCGAACAGTTTGCTATTCAAACCGGACAACATCCTGAAATTACGACCCGCAACAATATCCAACGGTACCGGGAACAAATGGATAAAATAGGTTTCTCGTATGACTGGAGCCGTGAGATCCGTACCTGTGATCCTACCTATTACCGGTGGACACAATGGGCATTTATTAAAATGTTCAACAGTTTCTACTGCAACGACGAAAAGAAAGCTATGCCGATTGAAGAACTGGTAAAAGGCTTTGAAGCAGTAGGTACAGCAGGTATGAATGTAGCCTGTAGCGAAGAATTATCTTTTACTGCAGACGAATGGAAAGCAAAAAGCGAAAAAGAAAAACAGGAAATATTACTGAACTACCGGATTGCTTATCTGGGAGATACTATGGTAAACTGGTGCGCGGCACTGGGTACCGTACTGGCTAACGACGAAGTTGTTAACGGTGTTTCGGAACGCGGTGGTTATCCGGTTGAACAAAAAATGATGCGCCAATGGTGTTTGCGTACATCTGCGTATGCACAGCGTTTATTGGACGGATTGGAGACGATTGACTGGACAGAATCACTGAAAGATACCCAACGCAACTGGATAGGACGTAGTGAAGGGGCCGAAATGCAATTCCGGGTAAAAGATTCCGAACTTAACTTCACAATTTTTACTACCCGCGCAGATACTATATTTGGCGTAACATTTATGGTATTAGCACCGGAAAGCGACCTGGTTGCTCAATTAACTACTCCTGAACAACAGGAGGAAGTAAATGCTTACATAGCTGCTACCAAAAAGAAAACAGAACGCGAACGGATTGCCGACCGCAAAGTAACAGGTGTTTTCTCCGGTTCGTATGCAATCAATCCGTTAACCAACGAAGCTATTCCGGTATGGATCAGCGATTATGTACTGGCAGGATATGGTACGGGAGCTATTATGGCGGTACCGGCACACGATAGCCGCGACTATGCTTTTGCCAAACATTTTGACCTGCCTATCGTTCCCCTGATTGAAGGATGTGATGTATCGGAAGAGAGTTTCGATGCCAAAGAAGGTAGAATGATGAATTCTCCCCAACCGGGTAAAGAGATAGAAGGCGGATTGGTATTGAACGGCCTGGAAGTTCCTGAAGCAATTGCAAAAACAAAAACATATATAGAAGAAAAAGGATTAGGTAAAATTAAAATCAACTACCGTTTACGGGATGCTATTTTTAGCCGTCAACGGTATTGGGGTGAACCCTTCCCGGTCTATTACGATGCCGACGGATTGCCTCAGATGTTGCCTTTGAATAAACTACCGCTGGAATTACCGGAAGTAGATAAATTCCTACCTACCGAAACAGGCGAACCTCCTTTGGGACGTGCCGATAAATGGGCATGGGATATTGTAAACGAAGTGGTAGTAGAAACTTCGAAAATAGATAACAAAACAATATTCCCGCTCGAATTATGTACCATGCCGGGCTTTGCAGGTTCGTCTGCTTATTATATCCATTACATGGATCCAAACAACGAAAAAGAGATTGTATCCAAAGAGGCCGACGAATACTGGCGGAATGTAGATCTTTATTTAGGAGGAATTGAACATGCTACCGGACATCTTATCTACAGCCGTTTCTGGAATAAATTCCTGTTCGACCTGGGAGTTGTTTGCGAAGAAGAACCTTTCAAAAAGCTGATTAACCAGGGAATGATTCAGGGACGGTCTAACTTTGTATACCGTATTAAAAATACCAATACATTTGTTTCGCTGAACCTGAAAGACCAGTATGAAACAGACCCGCTGCACGTAGATGTAAATATCATTCATAACGATATACTGGATATAGAAGCGTTCAAAAAATGGAATCCGGAATATGCAACTGCCGAATTTATTTTGGAAGACGGTAAATATATCTGTGGCTGGGGTGTTGAAAAGATGTCGAAATCAAAATATAACGTAGTAAACCCGGACGATATTGTAGACAGATACGGGGCGGATACCTTGCGTTTATATGAAATGTTCCTGGGCCCGCTGGAACAATCCAAACCCTGGGATACCAATGGTATAGACGGCGTTCACCGCTTCCTTAAAAAACTGGTTGCCCTATTCTACGGAAATACGGATACCTTACAGGTTACAAACGAAGAACCTACTGCAGAAGAGTTGAAATCGTTACATAAACTAATTAAAAAGATTACATCTGATATCGAAAACTTTTCGTTCAATACAGCTGTAAGTGCTTTTATGATTTGCGTAAACGAATTAACAGCCCTGAAATGCCATAAAAAAGCTGTTTTACAGGAACTGTTAGTTGTACTGGCTCCTTTTGCTCCCCATATTTGTGAAGAATTATGGCATGTTTTAGGAAATACCGGAACAATATCTGATGTCCGATGGCCGTTATATAACGAAGACTATCTGAAAGAAGATGTCATTACCTATGTGGTTTCATTTAACGGTAAAGCCCGTTACAATATAGACCTTCCGGCAGAAGCAAGCCGGGAGGAGGCTGAACAGGCTGCCATGAATCATGAAAACGCAGAAAAATGGTTACAGGGTAAAACACCTAAAAAGATTATCGTTGTACCTAAAAAGATTATTAACATTGTAATTGGTTAAAAATGGATCTGAAAGCCCTCCATAAAGTTTATTTTACCGGCAAAGATTATCTGATGATAATAATCGGAACTTTAATGTACGGCTTTAGTTTTAACGGATTTATTCTTAATAACGAAATTGTAACCGGAGGATTGAGCGGGATATGTGCTTTAATATATTTCGCTACATCCATTCCGGTTTCTTTTTCTTATTTCACCTTCAATGTTATCCTGTTACTGATCGCCTATAAAATATTAGGTATTAAGTTTCTGATTAAAACCATTTTTGGAGTTATCTGTCTTTCCCTCTCCCTCACCCTGTTTGAATGGTTATTTCAGGGAAATCCCATATTGGCAGACGAACCTTTTATGTCTATTATTATCGGGGCAGGTATATGCGGTGCCGGGCTTGGTCTTATATTTACGGCTAACGGGAGTACAGGAGGAACCGATATTATAGCTGCTATCGTCAATAAACACAAACCTATTTCTATCGGACGGGCACTTTTATTCTGCGACTTTATTATCATCAGTTGTTCTTATATATTATTCCACGATGTAGAAAAGATCGTATTTGGTTTTGTAGAAATGGTAATCAGCAACTATGTACTTGATATGGTTATTAACAGTAACCGCCAGTCCGTACAATTCCTTATATTCTCCCGTAAACACGAAGAAATAGTAGAAGCAATTATTAAAGATCTAGACAGAGGATGCACCATTCTGGACGGTATAGGAGGTTACTCCAAAGAACAGATAAAAGTAGTTGTATTATTAGCCAAAAAATCCGAATCCATTACCATATTCCGGCTGGTTAAACAGATCGACAGCCAGGCCTTCATTTCCCAAAGTAATGTCCGGGGCGTATACGGGGAAGGATTTGATGTTTTGAAAACATAAAACAAAATTTGCAACTCGTACTAGTATAATCGTATTTATTTTTATATTCGCATTCAGAATACTTGATAATGTATGTCAATTAAGAATATAATAATAAATTAAAGATGTCTTCTTATAACCCTATTAACCAGGTTGAAATTAAAATCAACGGAAAAGATTGCGATTATCTTTCTATGAGCTTGTACCAGTCGGTCAGCACCCATCATCGTTTTGAAATAAAAGTAAATTATAAACTCCACACCAGTAGTGTATGGGCTACAACACCTGATGAAATATTTAAACAATTGGGCCAGCAGGTATATATTAAAATACACCATGACGGGCACAAAGAAATAACAGAATTTTTTGGAATAATAACCGATATTTCCACTTGTGGTAAAAATGGTGATCAGGGAACTGTCCTGTTAAAAGGTGGTTCGCCGACTCTTATTTTGGACCGTGATCCCTCCATGGGATGTTTTGTTGATTATAATCTGCAAAATATTGTAAGTGAAATATTAGACCAAAGCGGAGTAAACATAGAGGTGGATAATAATCCTAAATATACATCTACAATACCTTATGTAGCCCGTTATAAAGAAAGTAGTTATAGCTTTCTGGCCCGTATATTAAATAGTTTTGGAGAATGGTTCTATTATGACGGAGGCAAATTAATAGTAAGGAATCCGGGTATTACTACTACTTCAAAAGCCATGTATGATATGGAATTGAATGAGGTTGAAATAACTTCGGATATCCGGGCACTAAATACAGAAATATATGACTATGATCCACTGAAAAATGAATATTTCAATGATGCTCCTTCATTCGTGGAAGGAAGCAATAATTATATGCGAATAGCCCGCAATTATTCGGAAAAGTTTTATCCACACATAGGAATTTTACCTGCTACACATGGCATTGTTGACGAAAATGATGTAATAAATCAGATGAAAGCAATATATAGCCGGAAGTATTCGCAAATGTCACGATTCAAAGCTGTAAGCGATACATGTGCAATCCGTCTGGGTGAAATGGTAATTACTACTGTTCCTAAATCGTTTGAAGGTGTTACTGTAACAGATCTGGGACGTTATCGTGTAACAGAAATACTTCATACAATGGATGAAAATGGTATTTACAAAAATACATTTTGGGGAGTTCCCGGTGGTACGGAAGTAATGATGCCGGATCCAAACATACAGCCACCGGTTGCTTATCCTGAACCCGCCATTGTAGTAGATAATAAAGATCCAGACAAATTGGGACGGGTAAAAGTACAATTTTACTGGCAATATCTTACAGATGAATCAACTACCAACTGGATACAGGTGCAGACCCCTGACGGAGGCGGGGATAAAAAAATAAACCGTGGATTCTTTTTTCTTCAGGAAACAGGCGACCAGGTAATGATCGGTTTTCAGCAGGGCGATCCCAGCCGGCCTTTTGTAATGGGTAGCCTGTATCACTGTAAAAATACGCTTGGAGCAGCTCCCGAAAATAATATTAAAACAATCCGGACACGTAGCGGACATTTGGTAGAATTTAATGATAATGAACAGGAAGATTGGGGTATTAGCATAACTGACCATGCAGGAAATAAAATTCATCTTGATACAAAAGAAAATAACATTGCTATTTTCTCCAAAGGAAATATTTCACTGGAAGGTGAAAATATTCTTTTGAAAGCTACTGCCAATATAGAAATGCAGGCCGATACCAATATCCGGATAGATGCATTGGATACTCTTCATATAGGAGCTAAAAACAATATAGATATTTCAACAGATAACAATATGCAGATTAAATCTGTAAATGCGATGCAGATAGAATCAGATAGTAAACTCGATATAGATGGCCAGGAGATTAAATAACCAGTAATTCAGAATTGGATATGAAGGGTAAAAATACGGTTATTAAAGGTAATTCTACCGTTATACAAGGTAATAGTTATAAAATGGAAATTATTTAAGTATGGGGTTTCAGGTAGCTGTAGTAGGTAGTAACCATGTCTGTCCAATGGTAGAGGGACTCAAACCCCATGTTGGCGGCCCCATAATAGGACCGGGCATGCCGGGTGTTTACATTCAGGGACAAATAGTAGCGGTAGTAGGTGATAAATACCTCTGTAGCGGAGGCAGTAGCCCGGATAAAATTATAAGCGGATGTCCGGGGGTATTGATAAACGGAAAAGAGATAGCTATTGTGAATAGCATGACCCAACACGGAGGTATGATCGTTTCCGGTATACCGGGTGTAACAATTTCTCCCTGTTCAGATGATACGCCGCCTGCAGAAAATAATAAACCGGAACAGAAAGTATATAATCTACAATGGAGAAAAGAAGAAAATATTACCCATGCCGGACAGATAGAAGAAGAAATATTCTTAACAGCAGATACAATCGGATATGAAGAAGGTGATGAAGTGAACATTGAAATTTTTGATTCTTCAGGTAATCTGGTTGACGAAGTTAATGGTACAGTAAAAGAGGGATGTGTTGAAGTACGATGGATTATTAAAGATAAAAATGAAGAAACCGATTCAAAAGAATAATTAGTATGGCTGATTTGAACGAATATGTTTTTGTTATTAAAAACGGAGATAATATTGCAAAAAGTCCTGAACTAAAACAATATACAAAAGGATTACATATCTATTTTACACGCTATGGACTGGTAAAGAAAGAAAATAGTTTCTTACAACTAAGTACCCTATTTCCAGAACAGGAAAAAAGTGATATACTGAACAGCAAAGAATTGCCCGAAGTAGAAGGATATAAATTTGTAAGACGTACCATCAGAGATGGTTATTTATATGTTTATAAAGAGAGTATTAAAGAGTGGTATGAGTATAAAGTGGAAGACGGTATTCTCAAAAATATAAAATGGAAAACATTAGAGACAAATGTAAGGGAACCGGATGAATCCGAAACAGGACAAAGTTTTCTGAAAATCGGAAACAAGGAAATCCTTCATATAGGGTACTCTGAATCCCAATGGAAGGCAGCCTATGTAAAAAAAGTAATGGGTAGCGCTGCAGAAAGAGAAAAAAGACTCCAATGTATAGAGGCTGCCGGATGTATCGAAACCTATTTTAAAAACCAGAAAGGAGAAAAAACAGGTTTTCCTGTAGACATTTCAGGAATGAATACTACAGATATCTATTATGACCAGAAAGCTTTCCATACTTCGTCTGAAATAATCCAGTCGGAAAGCCATAAAAATTATGTAGAGATAGATAATGGATTTTCAAAAAATAAGATAAACCAGGTTGCTTCCGTATATATGGCATTGCATGATCCTATCGGAGCTGCCAATGATATATGCGAAGATTTATCAGAAGGATATACAAAATTAAACTGCCTGTTATATGCCATAAAAAGCGGAATTAAAATAGAAGAGATAGAGGCTTTGTACGATAAATATTTAGAACATGTTATAGATAGTGAAAGAGAAAATAAAATATCCTTTCCCGATTATCTGATGTTGCAACGAAATCAGAATCAATTGCAGAATGCGGAAAATCTTTTTAATTTATCCTTACAATTATATCATTTACTATTTAATAATAAGAATGAATCCTTAAATTCCCATAGGGGATCTACCAACCGGGATGCTTTGGAAAAATATCTGGAAGTAAAAAAAAGAGAAGAAATAAGACTGAATATTAACCTGATACGTAAAAGCCTGTTATCGTTATTAGATACCAATTATTACCATAACTCTTTATTGAATATATTAAATGCGAATGAAATGACCGGTTTAACCTGCCGGTTACTACCGGTTACCCACCATAAACTGTTACTGATTCCACCTAACAAGTTAGACCGTGCGTTGGATTTGCGTAGTAATTGGGATAGAGAAGATGAAAAATCGGATATCCGTGTCTATTTGGAAAAAGCGTTTCATAGTGATACTGCATGGAAAAATTTAACCATTCAAACTGATAAAAATAAAACGGAAATAAAAACAACAGCTTTATTTGAAAAAGATATCAATTTTGATGAACTGTATATCGAAGCTAAATATGACCATATACGAATGAATACGTTGGTTATACAAACCATTGGTATACTAACCGGACTATTGGATAATTATTCTGTTTTCAGGAATCCTACCGAAAGAATTGTGAATTTTATAGCCAAATATACAGGAACGAGAAATTCACCTGTTATAGAAAAAATGATTAAAGAATTCGGAGAAGGAAAAGAAATCGGAAAAAATCTGCCTGACCCAACCATTGCATCAATCAATCAAACTAAAAAAATAATATTAACAGCCAATCCTCAACGGACAGAAATAACAGACCATCTACGTAAAAAATACAATGATCGAAAAAATATATACAAAGAAAAAAACAGAAATAAACGAAAAAAAAATAGACGTCAAATTAGCTCATCCCCGAAAAATAAGTAATTCCTATCCCAATAGACTTAAGTTTACTTTAAATCCTAAACAATATGAATACACTATAATAGGAACAAAAGTAGTAGATGCTAATGCTTTACACAATACACCATACCATAACTGGGCACATAAAATGACCAACCATCCTGCCTACAAAGGTGTTTTGTCTTTTATAGCCGTTGTCAATATGGATATGGCTATTTCGGAGATATCTAATAATAAATCAATTAAAGATATATTTGCATTAGGAAGTGCTATAAGTGAAGTTTCCGGAATTATACTGGAACATGCTATTACTACTCAAAAATTATTAAGTAGAAAAATAGATGAACAAGTAGTAAAATCTTTACCTAAATTTTTATCTAAAGTTGCTGTGGAAATAAATGTAATAGTTATGGGTATGGATACTTACGATTTTCACAAAACAAAAGATTATGATGCCATGTGGTGTATGGGGGTTGCTACAGGGTTATCGGCAGGATTATTTGTTGTCTCATTTCTTAAATTAAGTGCTTCTCTTTTTATTCCCGGCCTGATTATAGGAGCAGCTATAATAGGGTTAAGTATATATGCCGGATTTCTGGAAGATGATAATTTAGAACAATATATTAAACAGAGCCCTTTTGGGTGGAAATATAGATATTTAGGAAAAAAGAAAGAGAATAAAAATGACGATAAGTTTGTCTCTTTTCTTCCTACCCATTATGCCTGGAATCTGATACATAAAAAGAATCTATATGTTGACGAAAATGATATATGGAATACCTATCAAAAAGCATGTTATCATTTACAGGATTTGCTTATTTACTACAAAGTAGATTTATCTCCCCTGAAAGAAAATATAAAACTGGGCTTTGGCGGAACATTAACGACACAAATGACTATAAAGGTAACCTTTTTTGAATTTAAAACTGATATAAGTA
>JAJQAZ010000057.1 GCA_021203545.1 Tannerellaceae bacterium
ATTAAAGGTTTGTAAAATGAATATATTTTATTCCGTGCAAAATTTTTGAACAATTATTTAAACATCTTGAATCACAATTGTTTTTGCTGGAACACTAATAAATTAAGTATAGTTGTTTCAAAATTAAATTGTTAATATATCCTTGTTATAAATTATTTTGTATATTTGCCCACGTATGAATTTTAATATTATACCACTTCTTAGCAAGAAGTGGTATTTTTATTTAGTCAATTTTTAAAATGCTATTATTTGGGAATTTGCTTCATCAATGACAGATTGATTTATAGAAGCTAAGTATATTTTGGTTGTTTTTTCATTCTCATGTCCCATACCTTCACTGATAACTTGTATCGAAATTCCTTTATGAAAAGCGATAGTTGCCCATGAATGTCTTGACACGTACGAACTTAAAGGTTTTTCTAATCTTAACATTTCTGATAAGCGTTTAAGTCTTTTATTATAGGTGCGTAAGTGACTGTTGTAATCACGATTTTGTATACTATATATAGGTAGAATATAATCTTCTATAGATAAACTCTTATATTTTTCTATTATATTCTGAATACATTTTTCAATTTTGATCCTTAAATATTGTTTCGTTTTACTTCGGAAATAAGAAATATAGCCGTTTTTAAGATTACATTGTCTTAAATTAGCCATATCAACAAAAGACATGCCCCGTGTATAAAAACTAAATAAAAAAAGATCTCTTGCAAATTCCAGATTACTATGTTCTGTTAAATCAAATTGCCTTAAGCTTGTTATTATATCTTCATTCACAGCCCTTTTAGAAGTTTTATCTACTCCAGTGTAAACATTCCTGAATGGATTTTTTGAAATGCATAATCCTTTTTGTACTGCCTGATTATATATTGCTCTTAATGCCCTCATATAGCAGGAAATACTATTATTACATACATTATTATTCTTTAGGTAGTTTTCATAACGTTGCATTAGTGCTCCATCTATTTTATCTATTCTTATATCTTCGCCAAGTCTGAATTTAGAAAAACTCCGCAAGGCGGTTTCATATATTGATGCCGTTTTTGTACGATTTTCAGTTTTTAATTTTTTAATTTGATATTTTACAAAAGGAAAGAGGTAACCATTAAAAGAATTGCTGGTATAATATTCTCCTAACTCTTTAATCGTATAATCACCTTGTTTTTCAAGTATAAAGACTAAATCAAAAATCTTTTGAATTTCTTCTTTCAATCCTTCTTTTACATTTTGCAGATACAGATTCCGTTCCTTATCAGGGCTATCTGTTACAGTTGATAAACGATCATTCCATTCTTCCGGAAACAGACGGAAGCATGTTGTAATTAATTTAGCCTTACGTTTATGAATTAATTGAAGATAAAGTACACCTTCTTTATTTTTAATAGTCGATTTTCTAAATTTTATTTTCAGCGATGTCATTTTATATATTGTTATGAAATTTGATCTTTATAGACTGAGATTAATTTCAGGTCGTTGCTGGTAGGAGTTTGTATTATGATAGGTTAATATGCTTATTGTAATAGTAGGAACCAAGAGTTTCTTATTTTTTTAATTCTGTCAGAGTTTATCCTTAAATCATTTGACAAAAATAATCAATTCTTCGAATTCTTCTTTTTAAGAAGATAAATTATAGTTTTTCATAACTTTGTGCTTGTCATATTAGTTACATATATATTATTGACAGAATTTATTGTATTTTTGTGGACTAGACCGATAGATGTGACAACCCGTGGATAAAGATGATATAAAAGAGATATGGAAAGTGCCGGAGCCTACTCTCCGTAGATTACCCTGGTATCTTGCCTTTGTAAAACTATTGAAGGGCAAAGGCGAAACCTTTGTTTCTTCCACACAGATTGCAAAAGAAATTAATGTAGATGCCAGCCAGGTAGCCAAAGACCTTTCTTTTGTTAATATTTCCGGAAAGACCCGTGTAGGATACGAAATTGATACATTAGTGGAAGTGTTGGAACAATTCCTCGGATTCACATCACAACACAAAGCTTTTATTTTTGGTGTAGGTAGCCTGGGCGCATCCCTTTTACAGGATTCCGGGTTAAATCAATATGGGTTGGATATTGTAGCCGGATTCGACATTAAGGACGAACTGGCCGGATCATCTATCAATGGCATTCCGGTATTTCATCTGAAAGATTTCCGGGAAAAACAAAAAGAATATGGCGCAACCATCGGTATAATTACCGTTCCGGTTGAAAAAGCGCAGGAAGTAACAGAAGAGATCATCGAAGGAGGGATCAAAGCCCTCTGGAATTTTACCCCTTTCCGTATCCGTGTACCGGAACACATCGTAGTACAAAACACATCCATGTATGCCCATCTGGCTGTTATGTTTAACCGGCTCAACTCCATGAATCACTGATATGAAAATTATTGCTGTAGGAATGAATTATGCAGCTCATAACAAAGAGATGCAACACACCCTGGAATTAACCGAACCTACTTTTTTTATGAAAGGGGATTCTTCGCTATTAAAAGACGGAAAGCCTTTTTTCATCCCTGATTTTTCATCCGAAGTGCATTACGAAACAGAAATCGTTATACGCATCAATCGGTTAGGCAAAAACATTGCCGAACGGTTTGCACACCGGTATTACGGCGAGATAACGGTAGGAATAGATTTTACTGCCCGCGATCTGCAAAAGCGGCTTCGTTCACAGGGTTTACCCTGGGAGATCAGTAAAGCATTTGACAACTCCGCCGCGTTGGGAACGTTCATCCCTGTTTCGGAAACAGAGGGAATTGATCATATCCCGTTTCATATGGAGATAAACGGCCAAACAGTACAGGAAGGAAACACCAGTCAGTTGCTATTTCCTGTAAACCGTATCATCGCACATGCCAGCCGGTATTTTACGCTTAAAATAGGCGACCTTATTTATACCGGTACTCCCAGTGGAGTAGGTCCGGTACACATTGGTGACCATTTGCAGGGATATATCGGTGACCGTAAATTGCTTGATTTCTACGTCCGGTAAATTATTTTTCCACATCTGCACAATAAATTCACTAAAAAACGGGTTTATTCTATAGTGTAATCACCAAAAAACCTGTTTGTTGAATCTTTTACGTACATATAGCCTGACAATTATAACTAATATCTGCCTGATGTTGTGTGCTGGCAATATGTATGGCCAGGAGAGCGAATTGAAGACTTCTTTATCTCCTCCGCAAACAGCTATACCTTCCTTAACGGTCGCGCCTGATGCACGAAGTAGCGGTATGGGTGATGCCGGTATTGCCAGCGAACCGGATACTTATTCACAACACTGGAATCCCGCAAAGTACTCTTTTACTTATAGTTCCAAAGGTATAGGGATTTCGTATACTCCCTGGCTCCGGAAATGGGTAAAAGATATGCACCTGTTATACGCTGCCGGATACATTCGTTTTGGCCGTGAAGGCGAACAGGCACTCGCGACATCTGTCCGCTACTTTTCTCTGGGTGAAATAAACGGCATGCAAAATGATACAGGTATGGATATTTCTCCCCTTTATCCTTATGAAATGGCTATTGATGTGAGTTATTCGCGAAAACTATCCCGGAACTTCTCGCTTGCAACAGCCGTACGGTATGTACGGTCTGATATGGGAATAAAAGTAAACGAAGAAAGATATGCCACCAATGCCGTTTGTATAGACCTGGCCGGTTATGGCGAACACTATTTTATCCGCCACCGAGCCGAATACCTGCGGAGTTGGGGTTTCCACATCGCTAATGTAGGAAATCGTGTTTCTTACGATGGGGGCCTAACCTATCTGTTTTTACCTGCCACACTCAGGATTGGTACCGGGCTCCTATATCCTTTGAGCCGGGTAAATCATCTGGGTATCTTTTTGATATTCATAAATATCTTGTACCTTCATCACCGGAAAGCAATTCCTGGTCTTCTTTCAAAGGAGTCGTTCATTCTTTTTCGGATATTCAACCTTCCTTTTCATGGGGAGTAGAGTACAGGTTCGAAAACCGGTTGTTTCTGCGCACAGGTTACTATCACGAAAACAAACGAAAAAGTAACCGGCAGTATGTTACAGGAGGAGCAGGTGTTTTATTCCGTGGTTTCCAGGTAGATATATCCTATCTTATGGCAACCGGAAAGAATAATCCGTTGGATAGTACATTACGGCTTTCCCTTTCTTTTGAGATCGAAGAGATAAGAAAACTGTTATAATAAAAAACAACAGAAAAAATGAAAATCAGAGTAGGCTTTGGATTTGATGTACATGCACTGGTAACCGGACGGGAGCTGTGGATCGGAGGAATTAAAATAGAACATACACAGGGTTTACAGGGGCATAGCGATGCCGACGTATTAATCCATGCCATCTGCGATGCCTTGTTGGGTGCAGCCAACAAAAGAGATATCGGTTATCATTTTCCGGATACAGCAGGCGAATATAAAAATATCGACAGTAAAATATTACTGAAAGATACCATGCATATTATCCGCGAAGCGGGCTATGAATTAGGCAACATCGACGCAACGGTCGCAGCCGAGAAACCCAAACTAAACCCTCATATACCTGCCATGAAAGAAGTCCTGGCACAGGTAATGGAAGTAGACCCCGAAGATATCTCGATCAAAGCTACTACCACAGAGAAATTAGGCTACACCGGACGACAGGAAGGTATAGCTGCCTATGCAACGGTTTTAATAATTAATTGTTAATTGTCAATTGTTATCGTTGTCAATTGTCAATTGTCCTCTATATTTGTATAACAAATCAGTAAGTAGAGGCATTTTTATGAAAAATAACGACTGGAAAGACAGGCTTGGGATCATGTATTCCACCGATCCCGACTTTCAATATAATACAGGTGACGAAGAGGAGGTGGACACCCTTCCCAAAGAAAAACAACTATTAAGAATCTCGCTGGATAAAAGAAACCGGGGAGGAAAAGCTGTTACCCTGGTCACCGGCTTTACCGGTTTGGAAGAAGACCTGACCACTCTGGGTAAATTCCTGAAAGTAAAATGTGGAGTCGGCGGTTCTGCCAAAGACGGTGAAATCATCGTCCAGGGCGACCACCGCCAGAAAGTATTAGAGATTTTACAAAAAGAAGGATATATAAAAAGCCGGATCATCTAATCTATGCTAACCGTATACAGGGCCTCTGCAGGAGCCGGAAAGACACACAAACTCACAGGCGAATACCTGAATTTATTATTCGCACGGGGGAACTCGTTTCGCCGTATCCTTGCCGTAACATTTACCAATAAAGCAACAGACGAGATGAAGACCCGTATCATACAGGAGCTTCATCTGCTTGCCAATGGCTCTGAATCCGATTACCTGGATCAGTTAGTAAAGGAACATTCAAAATCAGAAAAACAGATCCGGAAAGAAGCCAAAGCAACACTGATTGATATTCTGCACGATTATTCTTCCTTTAATATCAGTACGATCGATCGTTTCTTCCAGCAAACCATGCGTGCTTTCACCCGGGAAATCGGTCTGCAGGGCGGATACGGAATTGAAATGGATCAGGAGTTGGTATTAAGTGAAGTGATCGACCAACTGTTGGGCGATCTGGAGAAACCGGAAAACAAAGACCTGCTGGGTTGGCTGTTACGGTTTGCAGAAGATAAAATTGAAAATGGCGGCGACTGGAAACTAAACCGGGATATCATGTCGTTAAGCCGCGAAGTTTTCAAAGAAAGTTATAAACAGTTCAGCGATGAGGTAACAGCCAATTTACGCGACAAAGAGACACTTGAAAATTATAAAAACGACCTTTTCGCCATTATCCGTAGTGTAGAGTCTGAAGCAAAGCGTTTAGGAGAAAAGGGGTTAAATATTCTCAACCGGTTCGGTTTACAAACAACCGATTTTATAAGAGGAACCAACTCGCCGCTTCGGCTACTTGAAAAACTGGCAGCAGGCGAAATGAAAGAACCGACCGCTACTTTCATTAAACTGGAAGACAATGTGGACGGCTGTTATGCCAAATCAGCAGAGGCTTCTCTCAAACAGCTTATCGGATGTGTTTTTGAAAACGGGCTGAACGACTGCATCAAAGGCATTTGTTCTTTGTTTTCAGAATTGACGGATTATTATACTGCTAAAGAAATTATCCGTTACTACTATACGCTGGGTATTCTCACCGATGTATCTGCCCAACTGGCGGCCTACCGCGAAGAAAAAAATATTATGCTGATTGCTGATACCACCGAATTGCTTAACAAAGTGATCGATAACAGCGATGCTCCTTTTATTTATGAAAAAACCGGTACCGGGATAGATCATTATATGATTGATGAATTCCAGGATACCAGTGGCATGCAGTGGTATAACTTCCGTCCACTGGTGAAGGAAAGCCTGTCCCATAACCGGACTAATCTGATCGTAGGAGATATTAAGCAGAGTATCTACCGGTTCCGTAACTCTGACTGGAAACTATTGGACGAACAGGTACAAACCGACTTTATGCCCGGACAGGTTACAGAGGAGACATTAAAAGATAACTGGCGTAGTTTCCGGCATATCGTAGAATTCAATAATTCTCTTTTTGCCAATACTCCGGCGGTACTGCAACTGATCTTCAATGAATCGTTGTCCGAATCGTCACTAACAGCGGCAGAGCAGGAACGGTTCCAGACACGTATCATGAAAGCGTACCGTAAAAGTTATCAACAGGTTCCTTCTAAATTTCAGGATAAAGAGGGACATGTACAGATAGAATTTCTGACCAACGACGAGGAAGCGGACTGGAAAGAAAAAGCACTCGAAAAGTTACCCGCCACACTCGAAGAACTTCAACGGAATGGGTATGCTCTGAAAGACATAGCCATTCTGGTACGTACTAACCTGGAAGGGGCAATGGTTGCCAATATGCTGCTTGGTTATAAGGAAGAGCATCCGGAATCGCCTTTCCGTTACGATATCATTTCGGACGATGCCCTTTTCATTCATAGTTCTACAGCCATCCGTTTTATCATTGCCTTGCTCCGTCACTTAAAAAACCCCGACGATACTACCAACCGGCAGATGGCCCGGTTTACCTTTGCAACGCTGACCGGTAACTTTATGAACGGATCTGCCGATCTGCTTAAGGAAACTGAAAATGAGTTGCAGATGCTTTCCCACCATTCACTTTATGAAATGGTAGAAGGCATATACCGTCTGTATAGCAAACATTTCCCAACGAATGAACATGTGTTCGTACAGGCCTTTCTGGATATGGTGTCAGAGTTCAACCGGAAAGAACGGGCAGACCTCTCCCGTTTTCTGAAATGGTGGGACGAATCAGGACATAAAAAGACGATACATACACCCGATTCGCAAAATGCGATCCGTATATTGACGATCCATAAATCCAAAGGATTAGGGTTTAAAACAGTGATCATTCCGTTTGGCGACTGGGAGATCGACCATAAACCAACCAAACCGGTTATCCTGTGGTGCCAACCCCGGAAACAACCCTTTAACCTGCTTCAACTGGTTCCCGTAAAATATAGTTCTGTACTGGCTAAAACCATCTTTGCAGAAGATTATTACCACGAAAAACTACATGCTTTTATTGATAACCTGAATACCCTGTACGTAGCCTTTACGCGTGCAAAAGAGGAACTGATTGTTTTTGCTCCCCGGCCCAAAAAGATCAAAGAAAAGACCGGTGAATGCGAAAAAGTCAATTCAATTGCCGAATTGTTATGGACAGCCCTGCTTACCCCGGAAGAAACAACACCAGGCAGTGAACCCCTTATCTCCCTTCCGGGTTATTTTAATCACGAGGAAGGACTGTTCCGTATGGGTGATTGGTGGAAAACCCCTCCTCCGGCGGTAAAAAAAGAGAAGAAACAGACAGGCGAAATCACCATGGAGCACTTTGTTTCTGTTTCGCCTAACGACCGGTTGGAATTACGGTTAAAAGGAAAAGGTTTCTTTTTTGACGATCCCCGCCGGAAACATGGAATAGTGATGCACGAAATTTTAAGCCTGGTAAAAACGGTAGAAGATATTCCTGCGGCAGTAGAGAATTATTACATAAACGGCCTGATCAACCAGGAAGAGGTATATGTATTACAACAGAAACTCGAAGAAATCCTTCACAGGTCCGAAGTAAACGGTTGGTTCAATGGTTCGGGAACTGTCTTGAACGAAGTAGATATCCTTTTTAACCGGGGTATGTCCAGACGGCCGGATCGTATAATTATCTCGGACAGGAAAGTATCTGTTATTGATTATAAATTTGGCGAACAAAAAGAAAAACGCCATCACCGGCAGGTTCAAAAATACATGGAATTAATAAGTCGTATGGGTTATCAGGACGTAAATGGCTACCTTTGGTATGTAGAATTAAACGAAATTGAGACTGTCGGTCAGTAACATGCTTTGATATTCGCTAAAAATGAATATTTTTGTACAATCTTACAGAGATAAAAGGAAAGAATGAAAGTACACAAAGAAGGCACCGGTATATTATTAACGTTGTTTACTATCCTGTTTATAGTAAATATTGTTTCCTATTACACCCTTTCACCCCGGTGGTGGTTCTACATCCTGTTAGGTGTTTCCGCCATCCTGTTCCTTCTGGTACTGAATTTCTTCCGTAGTCCATTCCGTCGGTTCCCTTACGATTCGGAAGGATTGGTAATTGCTCCCGCAGATGGCACCATTGTTGCCATAGAAGAGGTAAAAGAAAACGAAATCCTGCACCGGGAGTGTCTGCAGATATCTATCTTCATGTCGGTTTTCAATGTACATGCCAACTGGTTTCCAGTAAATGGTACCGTAAAACATGTATCTCATAACAAAGGCCGTTTCATGGCTGCCTATCTTCCCAAAAGTAGTACCGAAAACGAACGTTCGGCAGTGGTTATCACCACCCGCAACGGTGTGGATATCCTTGCCCGGCAGATTGCCGGAGCTATTGCCCGCCGCATCGTTACTTACGCTAAAGAAGGTGAAAAATGCCATGTAGACGAACAAATGGGATTCATCAAATTCGGTTCACGTGTAGACGTATATGTTCCGTTAGGTACGGAAGTATTGGTAGAAATGGATCAGACAGTAACGGGTAATCAAACTCCGATCGCCCGGCTGGCTAAACCGGAATGATATGAAAGCAATCGTCAAACAGATTCCCAATTTCATTACATGCCTCAATCTGGTTTCGGGGTGTATCGCCTGTGTAATGGCTCTGAACTTTCAACCTGTGCATGCCTTAATCTGGATTATTATAGCTGCTGTCCTTGATTTCTTCGACGGTTTTCTGGCGCGTCTGTTAAAAACATATTCTCCTATCGGAAAAGACCTGGATTCGCTTGCGGATGTAGTCAGTTTCGGAGTTACACCCGGTATGATGGTTTATTTAATCCTTTCTTCCCTTGCGGATTCCGGCGAATATAAACTCTATAACCTGGGATTCTTTGCTTTTATCATACCTGCACTCTCTGCTGTGAGATTAGCCAGGTTCAATAACGACACCCGGCAAACAGAACATTTCATTGGATTACCGGTTCCGGCACACGCCCTTTTCTGGGGTAGTATTGTCTATCTCTTTACTAAACACCCCTATTTATTAGAGGGTAATCCTCTTATCCTCACAATGGTAGGGATCATCGCTATCACAGCTATTTCCCTTCTTTTGGTATCCGGAATACCGATGTTCTCTCTCAAAGTAAAATCGCTGGGCTGGAAAGAGAATAAATTAAGATATATCCTGCTAATTGTAGCTATTATTCTCTTAATCACCTTAGGTTTGTCCGGTATTGCTCCTGCAATCCTGTTTTACATCCTTCTATCCTATCTTACCGGAAATAAGCCGGAAAAAACAAATTCCTGACCAGTATCAGGTTGTACTTATTTCTATAACAAAGTGTGTTGGGGGTTAAGAATTGTCAAATCTTATATTCCCAGCTATAGATTGTGTATATTTGTAAGTAGTTATCATTAATAACAATAGCGCATGATTAAATTTATTATTTTTTGTGTCGGGTTTGTTATCCTGTTAGGTTTCCTGTTGGGCTTCTCTGTTTTGCGGATGTTCAAATATATTCTTTTTGGCAGCTCATCCAACCGCCGCGAAGAACCGGGAAGAAAACGTACACAAACAAATTCGAAACAACAATATACAGCTCCTAAGAAAAAGAAAATCATTGAAAAAGATGAAGGAGAATATGTAGAGTATGAAGAAGTTTGATTTATTGTAGATTTTGTTTCACAACTTAATGGGTGAGACGAACAGCGATGGGCAATAATACAAAAATATCTATTCGTTTTTTCAACGACCGTGAAGTTCGTGCTGTTTGGGACGAAGAAAATAATAAATGGTGGTTTAGTGTCATAGATATTGTAGGTGTTTTGAACGAACAGGACAATTATACAAAAGTTCGTAATTACTGGAAATATTTAAAAAACAAATTAAAAAGAGAAAATAGCGAGTTGGTTAGTGCCACTCACCAACTCAAACTCTCTGCGCCGGATGGGAAAAAGTATTTAACAGATACATTAGATAATAAGGGTATTATCGCACTGGCTAAACACTTCCCAAACAATAAAGCCGTAAAATTTCTTGATTGGTTTACATATAACGACAATAGTATTGATGGACAAAGTAAGCAAAAAGCCTATTCTTTTTTTGAAAGTAATCTTATTGATGAAACAGATATAGGAACAACGAAAAGCTTGCAGCAAATTCACTCTTATATTTTTGGTGGACTATACGATTTTGCCGGACAGATCAGACAAAAAAATATTTCGAAAGGTGGTTTTCAATTTGCTGTAGCACACTTTTTAGGTAATACATTAAGGCAAATTGAGCAAATGCCGGAAAACACTTTCGAAGAAATTGTTGATAAATATGTGGAGATAAACATAGCCTATCCTTTTATGGAAGGAAATGGACGAAGCACACGGATATGGTTGGATTTGATTTTCAAAAAACGTTTAAAATGTTGTGTGGATTGGAGTAAAATTAATAAAAAGGATTATCTCAATGCAATGGTACAAAGTTCTACAGACAGTACAAAACTAAAAAAGTTGCTCAAAAATGCTCTGACAAACAAGATAAATGACCGTGAACTATTTATGAAAGGAATTGATTATTCGTATTATTACG
The DNA here is from genome assembly GCA_021203545.1 of Tannerellaceae bacterium. Taxonomy (GTDB): domain Bacteria; phylum Bacteroidota; class Bacteroidia; order Bacteroidales; family Tannerellaceae; genus UBA4116. Next base: position 11,087 of record JAJQAZ010000057.1, read on the forward strand.
AAGAGAATGAATGAATAAAAAGTTCTAACCCATTATCGCTTTTTCCGGAAGAAAGAGGTCATTTCTGCGGCACATTCTTCTTCCAGTATTCCTTTTACCACCTCTGCTTTCGGATGGAACGCTTTTGGAGCATATATGCTATATCCCCGTTTTTCATCCGGAGCACCATATACGATCCGGCTTAGTTGTGACCAGCCAATTGCTCCGGCACACATAATACAGGGCTCAACCGTCACATACAGTGTACATCCGGTCAGATATTTCGCTCCCAATACAGATACTCCGGCGGTAATCGCAAGCATTTCGGCGTGTGCAGTAGGATCGTTCAATCGTTCTGTCTGGTTATGAGCCCGGGCGATAATCCGTCCGTTACATACCAGTACCGCCCCCACAGGCACCTCTCCCTCTTCGGCCGCGGCACGGGCTTCCACCAGTGCCTGCTTCATAAAATAGTCATCGCCCAGCAGATTCATCTTCTCATTTCTGTTTCTTTGAAAAGGGTTGGATAATCCTCCTCAAGGGTTTTCAAAATATGGGATAAAACAGTTTCCCGGTACCAGCGTGATTTATTGGATATTTTATAACGTTCCAGATAACGTTCAATCGTTTTATACTCATCATCATTGAGCATAAAAGTCACTTTATGGGAACGCTGCTGGCCTTCCTGTGGTTTGCTGTATTTCTTGTTCCGGGTCATCTGAATGCAAATGTACAAGTCAAACGGTAAATAAAAAAGAAAATAACTATATTTGTGAAAAGCGCTGGAATAAGGATGGCAGAAAAACACGACATAGGGAAAAAAGGAGAGGAGTTGGCTCGTCAATACCTGATCCGGAAGGGATACATCATACTCCACATGAACTGGCATTGGGGACATTATGAACTCGATATTGTGGCTCGCAACGATGAAGAACTGGTAGTTGTGGAGGTAAAAAGCCGTTCGGGCGATTTCCTGACCGAGCCCGAAGAAGCTGTTAACCGCGCAAAAATAAACCGGTTGGTAGCAGCAGCCAACACCTATGTCCGGTATTTCAAATGGGATTTACCTGTACGGTTCGATATCATTACACTGATTAAAACAGGAGAATTGTATAAGATTGAACATTTGGAAGATGCCTTTTATGCTCCGGTGCGCAGAAGAAGATAAAAAAATAAAAAGATAAACCGATGAATATAGAAGAAGCAAGGGAATATTGCCTTAGCCTGTACAATGTAACAGAATCTTTCCCTTTTGATGATATGAATCTCGTTTTCAAAGTGGAGAATAAAATGTTTGCATTGCTATCGCTCGATGCAGAAGAAATACATCTCGCTTTAAAATGTGACCCGGCAAAAGCGGAAGAATTACGGGAACGTTATAATGCCGTAGAACCGGCCTGGCATTTCCATAAAAAATACTGGAACGACGTTTATCTGGAACGGGATATGAAAGAAGATGAAATCAAAAAATGGATACGGCATTCATATGCTCAGGTAATAGCCAAATTGCCTAAAAAACACGGGATCTGTATAAAGAAGTAATCAATGAATCCAACTGAAACACCCCGTATCATCCGTGTTACGGAAACAGCTTCTACCAACCAATATCTGCGGGAGTACCTGCAAACGGAAAAACTACCCGAAGGCAGTGCGGTGGTAGCCTCCTTTCAGCTTGCGGGACGAGGCCAGGCGGGAAATAGCTGGGAGTCTGCGCCGGGTTGCAATCTGCTGTTCAGTACCCTGCTGTATCCCAATTTTATTCCGGCCAACCGGCAGTTTATCATTTCGCAAATCACCTCTCTCAGTGTATCAGATACCCTCAGCCAATATACAGATCATATCACCATTAAATGGCCCAACGATATTTATTGGAAAGAGAAAAAAATCTGTGGTATACTGATCGAAAATGACCTGACCGGACAATACATCTATAGTTCTATACAGGGAATAGGTATCAACATTAACCAGACTGAATTCCAAAGCAACGCCCCAAATCCGGTTTCCCTGAAACAGATCACCGGAAACACCTATAAATTAGATGAAATGCTGGATCAGTTTCTACAACGTTTTTACCGCTATTATATAGAATTATTACAGGAAAAGGATCAGGAAGTCCATAACAAATACATGCGGCACCTCTTCCGTGGAACAGGATACCACCCTTTCCGTGAAGGCGACCGAACCTTCGAAGCCCACATCCAGGCCATCGAACCCACCGGCCATTTAATCCTCAAAGAAAAAAACGGTACCACCCATCGCTACGCGTTCAAAGAGGTACATTTTATATTATAATTTCCTCTCTTGATCAGTTTATACATAAGTTGTATACTTATTTGTAATCCCGAAGGGATTGAATGTGACTAACCGCGGGTGAAACCCGGGGTGACGGATCCAGTTTCTATACTGAACCCCGACCAGGGGTTCAACCCTTTCCGGGTTGTATGGGGTGTGGATGTTTTTTTACCCCGGGTTTCACCCGCGGTTAGTCACATTCAAGTCCTTTGGACTTATAAATACTTAAACATAAAAAAGATGTGTATAGAGAGTTTCTCTCTTCAGGGGGAATATACACAATATTAAAGTTTTAATTTTATATTTGTATCTCAACCAGACAAAAAGAAAACATATGCAAACCATTATTGATTTACTCCGGGAAAAAGACTGGAGAAAAATGCTCGATTGGGCAACCTCATTAACCGAAGAACAAAGAATCAACTACCTTAAAAAGGCGTACCAGATTTATATTGCTGATGATGTAATGACGATTCCGCCTCCCGATAAATTTGATAGTAATTATCGGGATATGTACGGACTTTATAATGAACTACTTTGTTATATAAAACTCATACTTACACGAAACCGGAAAGAATTAGAAACCTATTCCGAGGATAACGAAAATGGTGTCTTTGCTCTACAAACATTGTTATATCCGGAATATCTGAACGGTGAACCTTTAGTAGCTTATTATTCTCTTTTCCCTTCAGACTATTTAATAAAAGAAATTTATGAACACGATGTAAACTTTTATTGCCTTTGGAATTTCTATGAAAAAGGCTGGATCCCTTTTAATGAAGAACAATTTGTCTGTTCTCTGTTCATTCTGCCCTGGACGAAAAAGCGGGAACTCGAAAAAGATATCGAATTTCTATCTGTCCATCCGGAAACAATCGAAAAGGTATTGCTTCAGTTTTACAAATACCAGATACCTGTATTGGATACTGCCGACTGGTATGTATCAAATGAAAGGTCGGTCGGTAAAGGTACAGGATATTGGGAAGAAGCGTTCCGGGAACTCCTTACAAGAGGAATAATAACTGATCGTAAAATAGTACTTCATCTGATAAACGGTCTGGCGAACGATTGGAAGAAAGGCTACATAGATTGGTTTATCCGGCTCATCCGTATTTTCGAACCTACAATAGAAGAATTACTCAACTATCAGGATAATCTTTTTACTGCTATTTATTCAAAAAACAGTTCTGTTACCAGCTTTGTAGTAGAGTGTATAACAAAGATCATTACCGAAAAAGGGTTTAAGGCGGAGCTTTTCCTGCAATCTGTTCCGGTTATCCTTAGTAAAGAAAAATGTGATAAAAGCATTCTTACCACCCTCAAATTAACAGATAAGCTCTTAACAGCCAATCCGGCCTACACTCCATATGCTACAGATATTTCCACAGCGCTGATGCAACCCAACGAAAAAATCCAGCAGGCAGCAGCCCTGTTATTACTTAAATTTATAACCCCGGAAGAGTTACCGGAATTAGTGGCTCCTTTTATTTCTCAACTCCGGAAAGAGACACTGGATATGCTGAAAGTAGAAAGCATAGAACAAGAAGAAAACAGCATAGCTGATATAATATATGAAGAGCTAATGATACCTAATACCTGGGAAGATTTGCTTTTTCATTTAGGCAAAACCGTAAAAGGCAAGGTCGCTGCTGATATTGACCTCTTTTTTGACGGACTTGTGAGGCTACAGAATCAGTTACCGGACGGCTACCCGAAACAGATAAAACCCCTCATCAAAAGTCTTTTTAAAAAATGGTACGAAAACCCTTTAGATGTATATTTGGCCGAATTCTTTGATAACTGGCTTACTCCGGAGACAAAGTATAAACACTCTCCGGCAGACAAAGATAACGGTTTTGCATGTCGGCTGTACCCTTTTATCCGGCACCGGAATCAGTGGGTATTAGACCGCCTGAAACGCAAAGTAAAACTTTCTTTTCTTTCTACTCCTACTCATAATCCCTGTTATGTAGATTCTGATACACTGGTAAACAGACTACTGGATTACGAAAAAAAGGGCGAAAAGGTAGAACCCGAAGATCTGCTTATCGCCTGTAGCCGTATACTACCGGGTGAAATAGCAATCGGGACGAAAGAAAAGGCACAAAATCTGAAAGGAGAGTATAAACAAGCTATTCATTATTTGTTAGGAATAACCGATATAATAGACCCGGCAGATACAACATTCCCGTTGTGGACACAGGTTACCCGTACCCGGAATCCGGAAGGACTTTTTTATGTCAATTTTGAAAGAACAGAAATTTCATTGTATCCAACGGTAATGTTTCCTTTTAATATTACCTATAAAGTAATAAAAAACACATCGGAAGATGGAGATTATAGCTGGTACTGGTTAGAGTGGAATACACAATTCAGTAAGTGGAGCCGGGAAAATAATATATCCGGAAAACCATTTCCATTCTATGCACATGCTTCCGATTCACCTTATTTATCCACACAGGATGCGCTATATCATCTAAGCCTGGTTCCTCATTATCCGGATGTATATCTTACTTCATTTTTACACCGGCATGCCGACGATATATATGAAGTAGATAAACTGACCTGGATGATAGAAAACCATATTAAAGTATATCATGGAGGTTGGCTATTTATTGCTGCCTGCCTGGTAAGTAAAGATAAACCTACCCGGCAGGCCGCTGCCGATTATATAACACTGGCTATTACTCATAGATTTATCAAACCGGATTATCTGGCCGAATGTATCAGCACATTAGTTACAGACCGTTATGCACCGGTAAACCGGCTGATCGAATACCTAAATATCCCGGCCGGCAAACAGACCCGGCAATTTCAGTTGAATATCGTGGAAAAGTGTATACAAAGAGCTGAAAAAGGAAATCTACCTACCGGCTTCAAAAAGTTATTCACCTGGTATACGGATTTAACCGCAACCCTCAATCTCAATCCGGAATCCGGGATAGAAAACAGGATTAAAAGTTTAAACAGTAAATAAAAAAGTGAGTATAGCTTTTTGTCTGTATAGAAATACGTTATTTTTGTAACAAACAAAATCAAACAAACATGGCTAAGTATAATAGAATTCTTTTGAAACTAAGTGGTGAATCTCTGATGGGTGGTAAAGCGTATGGGATTGACGAAGTACGTCTGAACGAATATGCGGAACAAATCAAAGAGATTGCTGAGATGGGTGTGCAGATCGGTATTGTGATTGGTGGCGGAAATATTTTCCGTGGCCTTAGTGGAGCCTCTAAAGGGTTCGACCGTGTAAAAGGCGACCAAATGGGAATGCTGGCAACTGTAATCAATAGCCTGGCATTAAGTTCAGCGCTTACTGCTATCGGAGTCAAAGCACGTGTGCTTACGGCTATCCGTATGGAACCCATTGGAGAATTTTATAATAAATGGCGGGCCATTGAATTACTGGAGCAGGGAAATGTCGTGATTATGTCCGGCGGAACTGGTAACCCTTTCTTTACTACCGATACCGGTTCGTCACTGCGGGGTATCGAAATCGAAGCCGATGTGATGCTGAAAGGAACCCGTGTAGACGGCATCTACACAGCCGACCCGGAAAAAGATCCCAATGCAGTCAAATTCAATGATATTACCTATGATGAAATATACACACGCGGACTGAAAGTCATGGATCTGACCGCTACCACCATGTGTAAAGAAAATAATCTACCCATTATCGTATTCGATATGGACACCAACGGAAACCTAAAAAAGGTAATGGCTGGCGAAAGTATCGGAACCTATGTGCATAATTGAAACTACAATGCCATCTAACTGGCACTCCGGTGCCATTAGCATGGCACTGTAATGCCATAGTACTTGGCACACGAGTGCCATGCAGGTGGCACTGCAACTTTGCGGATGGTTATCATTTTAAGAATAATACAGTGTTGTGAGGAGATATATGTAAAATCCTGACTCTTTTATAGGAGAGCCAGGATTTTGTATTTATTCTTTCAGAAAAGAATACGCATTGCGTTTTTTAATTACCTTCAGGATTGATAGGCAGATTATTGGCTTCCCTGATTAGTTGGAAGATATGATCCGGGCGCACTACTATGTAATTATCGTTTAAAGCATTCATTACATTTTTGAAAGAGGTAGGTCTGACATCCTGCCAGGGTTGAGCCTGGATAATAAGAAATCGCGGACTCACTCCATCCCAGCCTTCAGAACCACTGTATATATGGTCAAGCATGGCTTGTTCCTGTGTACAATAGTTGCATGTAAGTGGTTTTCCGGGCAATGAATTTAAATAGATAGACATTTCGCCTCCTGTATTTTGTGCTGTAAGTCCGAGGGTAGTAGGTGCATATTTAGCGTATGCTTCTCCCACCTGTTGATCAATACCACCTGTGATCGTGTTCCATACGGTAATTACCCGGATGCCGGCAGCCTGGTTGTATTTTTCTGTCCGCTCTATGTATTGGTTCAGATCTTCCGTATTAGGCCAATAGTTTGGATACGTATAACCTAATCCTGAAGGTCCGGAAATCAGATTGTCGTTTTCTGTTGCCGACTGATGTAAGAAGTTCAATGCTCCGGGCATAGCATCTACCATAGCGGGAGAAATAGTCCATCCGATGGGAACCGAACCTCTATCTTCATTATTCCATAATTTACGCATCAGATGCTCAACATACTGCAGATTGTCGCCATCACTAAGAATAAATGCAACATAGATCTTATTTTGTAATTCAGGTTTAGGCGGTATGGGTTTGGGAGTAATGGTTCTTGGAAGACCGCTATGGAACGTTAAATTGGTACAGAAGTTACTTGGAATGGTGGGGATTCCGAACCTTGACCCGGCTTCCACACCCGGACCTTCTTCAGGCCACCATCCCAGGGTATTGGCTCCCTGAGGCATAGAGGATAAAAAACGGCTTAATAATTCATTTTCCACTTCAATTTCAGGGTTTAGCCATACCGTAACCGTTTTAAGTGCTATCGCATATTCACGGACGGAACCTTCGATACCGGGAGCTAACACCATTAATGCCCGGCGGTCGGCTGTTTGCCAATACGTATCGTAAATCATTTGATAAAGATCCAGGTGGCTTGTATATTTACCACGAAGATCTTCTAATACCGGGAGATTGTAAGGCGCAGCAGTCAGCTTGGTTAACAGATTGGGTGAAGCAATCAATGCTTTTTTATCTTTCGCCATGAGGGTTGCCAGATTTACAGTATGGATCTGATCCGGATCATATACGATCAAACCCTCCACTTCCGGAAGGTATTTTTGCAATACTGCCCATGGATCATTATGTTCAACATACTTATAGCCTAACGAGTCAAGCCACGTATAAGGCCCTTCGGCAAATGCATCTCCTTCGTAAGAGAAAATACGTGGTTGTGTACCGTTTACGATTCCTTTTAATGAAGAAAATAAATACCGTTCTTCATTGGAAACTCTGTCATTCAGATAAATTAAATCCTGCGTTTCTGCGGAAGCAGGAAAAGTTGGTAAAATTTGTCCTTCCGGCCAAAGAATTTGAGTTTGTGTCATCATGAATTAAGTTTTTTAATTTAACATATAGCAATAAATTATTGTGGTCAAAATGGTCTCCTCAAATATATGCAATAAAATAGTATAAACGGTATATTATTGTGTAATAATTTTCATTTTGTTCTATTTTTTATTTTTCTTCTGTAACTGGGTGGCTGTTATTTTTCAGAATCTCACATCAATGATTTGTGGATTGTGGTCGGAAAGGTAGAGTTCTCCGGCTACTTGCGCAGAAGGGATGTAAGAGCGTTGTACTTGTATGTGGGGAGTTACAAAAATAAAATCTATTTTGTTTCCTGTATCTTCGGACATGCGGCCGAAGTTCTGAAAAGTATAGGTTACCCCTTCCCGCTGTTTGGCAATTTTGTGGGCATCTTTCAGTACAAAATCATTGGTTGTAATTGTTTTATAGGCGTCCGATGTGTCGGTAACATTCAGGTCACCCATAAAAAAGGCCGGGTTTTCTCCTACAATTTCCTGTATCCGGTCAATGATCAGCAAAGCACTTTTGCGGCGCGCTTCAGTGCCTACGTAGTCAAAGTGGGTATTTACTACCATGAATATCTTATCACTTGATTTGTCCTGTAGTTTTACCCAGCTGGCAATACGGGTACAGGCTGCATCCCAACCCAGTTTACCGGGCACCTCCGGTTCGTCTGATAACCAGAAGTTACCACTATCCAACAGTTTAAATTTAGAAGTCTGATAACCGACAGGACTATATTCGCCGGCTGTTTGTCCGTCGTCGCGGCCTACTCCCACAAAAGCGTATCCGGGCAGGCATCCTTTCAGGTCGTCTAACTGATTGTGCAATACCTCTTGTAACCCTACCACATCCGGACTCGTTTCCCTGATAAATTTACAAAAATGATCTTTCCTGTTAGGCCAACTGTTTACGCCGTCAGCCGGATTATCGTACCGGATATTGAAAGTCATCACCCGGTAATCATTTTTCTTTCCGGTTGTGCAGCTTATCATCCCGATGAATAAGGCTGCCAGTAATAAAATCTTTTTCATGGTCTGTTGTAAAATTAAGTATTTAAAATATACCCCCTTTGTACATATTATCAAAATTAGAGTGTTGCCCGTTTATCTTTTGAGCTTCTTCGCCTTCCGGATTCAGTTCGATGGCTTTCTTCAAATCTTCAAAAGCTCCCTCTTTATCTCCTTTCAGATTTTTGGCACGTCCCCGTTCGCTATATCCCTTTGCAAAACCGGGATCATTTTCGATTGCTTCATCAAAAATCCCGATCGCTTCGTCTAATTTGTTTTGTTCTATCTTTAGGGCTCCTAACAACAGGGCTGCTTCGTGGCTGAAGGGATTCAGGTCAAGCACCTGGCTGTATTCTTTCTCTGCCGTTTCCCATTCGTTCAAAGCCTGATGTATTTTTCCCCGTAACAGGTAAGGTGTTTCCTCTTCCGGATTCAATTCAATTGCTTTTTCTATGTCCGGCAGTGCCTCTTTCATCTGGTTCATATCCATTAACGTTTCCGCCCGTAACAGATAGGCTCCTGCAAAATCCTCTTTCAGGCTGATCGCTTTGGTCAGGTCTGCGATCGCTTCCAGGGGCTGCTGTCTGAATTTCTTTGCTTTACCCCGTATCAGCCATGCAACCGGTTCTTCCGGTTCCAGTTCAATTGCCCGGTCGCAATCCATAATTGTTTGTTCCGCGTGCTCCAGCATAAAAGCCAGATTGGCACGGTTTAGTAATGTAGGTATATGATCCGGTTCGATTGCTACCATGCGGTCGAATAGTTCCATTGCCTCTTCCAGACGGTCCTGCCGGCTGTACACACCTGCCAGGTGATTCAGGGTTTCGAAATCTTCTTTCAGTGCGAGCGCTTCCGTAAAGCATTTGGCAGCGTAGGCTAATTGCCCGATTTGCTGTGCCCGTACGCCATCGTATTTCAGAATATCAAAGTTTTTATCTTCCTGCTTTGACTGAATATTTTCTTCTTTCATGGCAGAAGAGCTACTGAACAAGGTTTTAAAAAAGTTTGCCATAGGGATTTTTATTAGATCACAAAAGTAAAAAATATTAGCGTATTTTACTTACTTTGTGCACGGATTCAAAACATGTTTATTATCCTTGTTTTTATATGCGAATAATTCTACTTACTATCTGTTTACACCTTTTTGCCTTTAACCTGTATGCTGCCCGTATCAAAGGAAAAGTGCAGGACGAAAATAGTTCTCCTATCTCTTATGCAACTTTATACATACGCGAATTAGCACTGGGGATTGTACTCGACGAAAAAGGAGAGTTCCAGACAACATTGAATCCGGGAAAGTACACCTTTGAGTTCAGTGCGTTGGGATATGAAAGGAAAAGTATACGGATTGAAGCAGATCAAACTGATCAGGAACTGGATATCCGGTTAGAAAGTAAAGTGTACTCCCTGCAGGAGGTACAGATATCTACCAAAGGGGAGGATCCGGCTTATGGAATTATGCGAAAGGCTATCTCTATGGCTCCTTATTACCTGAACCAGGTAAAACGGTACGAATCGGATGCCTATATAAAAGGGACAGTGAAGGTTGATAAAATACCAAAGTATGCAAAAGTATTGGCTCGCGAAGAGGATCTGGGGCAATACGAAAATAAGCTGTTCCTGCTGGAATCCCATAACCAGATCACTTTTACAGCTCCTGCTACCTATACTCAGCATGTGGTTGCTTTCTCTTCTTCTATTCCTGCGGATATAGATTCGGATGATGCCCTCGAACTAATGACTACCAGTGTGTATGATCCCAATGCGTTCGGACGGATCTCGCCGTTGGCACCCGGAGCGTTTACTTATTATAAATTTGCCCTGGACGGAGTCACTACAGACGGAGATCATCTGGTGAATAAGATACGGGTAACACCCAAAAAGAAAAATCCTAAACTGGTAACAGGCTGGATTTATATTATCGAAAACAGTTGGAATGTCAAAAGTATTGACCTGTCTGCAACCGAGATGGGTATTACATTGCGGGTAACAGCCACCTACAATGAAGTGAAGCCACTGGCCTATCTGCCTACTTCGTACGACATCGATATGAAGATCAATCTGGTTGGAGTAAAAGCAACCGGTAAATATTATTCATCCATACGATACAAAGAGGTCGAGTTAAATGAAGATCAAAGGCCTGTATCCGCACAATTGTCTGCACAGGGAACCCCACCTGTAAAAAAGGAGCCGGAAGAAAAACCTAAAACCAAACAACAGGAGAAAGCAGAAGTACAACTCGAAAAACTGTTGGAGAAAGAGAACCTCTCTACCCGTGATGCTTATAAAGCGGCCCGGCTCATGGAAAAACTGACAGAGCCGGAAGAGATTACCCAAAGAAAAGAATCGCTGGAAATACTGGAAAGTGGCTCCAGAGTACAGGTAACAACAGATAGCCTGGCAGCTTACCGGGATTCTATGTACTGGGAAAGTATCCGCAATCTGCCCCTGCGTGCAGAGGAAATCGTCAGTTACCAGATAAAAGACAGCCTTAAACAAGCCATTGAATCGGGCAACTCGTCTAAATCCATAGAAATCGGTTATAAAAGTTCCGGTAAGTTCGGTCCCGGAGATGTATTAATGGGCAGATCATTTAAAACCAAAAAAGGATACCGGTTTGAGTATGGTGGTTTATTAAGGGGGGGGGGTACCTGAATATAACTTTACAGACGGTTTCTGGTTAGGGCAGAAGTTTGCAGTAGAAAAAAGTTTTGAACGGAAACGTTCACTGGAAATATCTCCTTCCGTTTATTATCTGACAGCAAGGAAAGAGGTAAACTGGCAGATAGAAGGTACCTATAAATACAGTCCGCTCAAAAACGGTATTTTGCAGGTATCCGGTGGTAAAACTACAGCCGATTTTAACGGTGAAGATGGAGAAACGCGCTGGCTGAACTCCTTAGCGTCTCTTTTCTTTGCTACAAATCCAATCCGGTTTTATGAGAAAGAGTTTATAGAGGCTCACCACCGGATTGATTTGGCCAACGGTCTTTTCTTTACTACCGGGCTGGCTTTCGAGAACCGGAAAGAGTTAGTAAATCATACTTCCTATAGCTTCTTTGGTGGAAATCCTTCCCCCAATATTCCGGAGGGATATACCTATACGCCTATGTACGACCACCACGCCACACGTGTGTCGTTGGGTCTGGAGTATACTCCACGCTACAAATACAGAATATGGGGCGGACGCAAACACTATGAATCATCTTCTTATCCAACCTTTTCCCTGTTTTATGAAAAGGGAATAACCGGAGGGAATGTCCGTAATTCTGCCTTTAACCGCCTGGAAATGGGTATAAAGCAGGAACTGAAACTGACGGAGTTCGATCACTTCCAGTATTTTATGAATGCCGGAACCATTTTTGACGCGACCCATATCGGTTTTCCGGATTATAAACATTTTACGACTTCCGGACTGGTCATTACAGATAAATCAGTTTATACAGCCTTCCACCTGTTAGACCCTTACAGGTTTTCCACTGCCGGCCAGTGGGTACAGGTACATGCCTCGTATACCTCTCAATATCTGTTCTTAAAAAGAATACCCTTCCTGCAACGCATGATTTTCGACGAAGGGTTACACGTGAAAACACTTTTCATCCCTGGCCGCAATTATAGCGAAGCAGGATATACGATCGGATTCCGGGACGTAATCCGGGCAGGAGTTTTTACCGGATTCGAAAAAGGAAAATATGATTCCTTCGGTGTAAAAATAAGCTTACCTGTTTTGTTGGAGTTTTAAATACCTGAATTAAGGCATGCGCTTCCGGTTCCTTCGTTCGGCGTAGCGTCTTCGCTACGTCGTTAAAATCTTATGAAGCTCCAGCTTCATGTGAGGCAGGAGCCTCACTTTTTACAACGACGTAGCGAAGACGCTACGCCGAACATAGAGAACATAGAGAAGGTGAGGAACTATTCGGCTTCTATCATAGCTGATATTATAATTCGAAATAATAAATCCGGTTTTTCTTTCAATCGGAAGCCCTTTTTCGTTGAAATATGTTGTTTTTTTGCTTTTTTTTATTCAAATACGATTAGGTTGTTAATACAAAAAAGAGTAGATTTGCGTTCATGTTTAATTTGGCATAGATTGTTTTAATTCCAATGATCTCAGAGCCGTACCTAATTTATTAATATGGAAAACATACAACAAGGACTTCTACTTATGGTAGTTGGTATGACTACAGTATTCTTAATCCTTCTACTGGTAATTTACATAAGTAAAGGATTGATCGCTTTTGTCAATAAATATGCACCTGAAGAGGCAGTACAGAAAAAACCGGTCCAAACAGTCGCGCAGGCTATTGAGGCAGTTCCGGCAGCTACTACGGCAGCGATTGTTTCGGCAGTCAGCACACTGACAGGTGGAAAAGGAAAAGTAACTAAAATCGAAAAATTATAATCAATTCTAATTAAATATCATGAAAAGAGAAATCAAATTCAGTTTGGTCTTCAGAGACATGTGGCAGTCAGCCGGTAAATATGTGCCTCGTGTAGACCAGCTAACCCAGGTGGCCCCTGCTATTATAGAAATGGGATGTTTTGACAGAGTAGAAACAAATGGCGGTGGTTTTGAACAGGTAAATTTATTATTCGGAGAGAATCCAAATACAGCCGTGCGCGAATGGACACAGCCGTTCAACGATGCAGGTATTCAGACCCATATGCTTGACCGTGCCCTGAACGGATTACGGATGAGTCCGGTTCCGGCAGATGTACGCCAGTTGTTCTATAAAGTAAAGAAAGCCCAGGGAACCGATATTACCCGTACTTTCTGCGGACTGAACGATGTACGCAACATTGCTCCTTCTATCAAGTATGCAAAAGCAGCCGGAATGATCTCGCAATGTGCGTTGAGTATTACCCACTCGCCGATCCATACTGTAGAATATTATACCAATATGGCTTATGAACTGATCGAACTGGGTGCCGATGAAATCTGTATCAAAGATATGGCAGGTATCGGTCGTCCGTGGTCATTGGGCCAGATCGTAAAAAATATCAAAACAAAATATCCGGACATTGTTATCCAATACCATAGCCACGCCGGCCCCGGTTTTAGTGTAGCTTCTATTCTGGAAGTATGCGATGCCGGTTGCGACTATATCGATGTAGGTATGGAACCGTTGTCATGGGGTACCGGACATGCGGATATCCTGACTGTACAGGCCATGCTGAAAGATGCCGGTTACCAGGTGAAAGATATCAACATGGAAGCTTACATGAAAGTAAGAAGCATGGTACAGGAATTTATGGACGATTTCTTAGGCCTGTATATCAGCCCGAAGAACCGTTTGATGAACTCCCTGTTGATTGGTCCGGGTCTGCCGGGGGGTATGATGGGTAGCTTAATGGCCGACCTTGAAAAGAACCTGGAGTCGATCAATAAAACAAAAACGAAAAACAACCAGCCGCTGATGACACAGGATCAGTTACTGATCAAATTGTTTGACGAAGTAGCTTATGTATGGCCCCGTGTAGGTTATCCTCCATTGGTAACACCGTTCAGCCAGTATGTGAAGAATCTGGCCTTAATGAATGTAATGCAGATGGAAAAAGGGAAAGCACGCTGGGGTATGATTGCGGATGATATCTGGGATATGATCCTGGGTAAAGCAGGCCGTCTGCCGGGTCCGCTGGCTCCTGAAATTATCGAGAAAGCAAAAGCGGAAGGACGTGAATTCTTTGAGGGCGATCCGCAACAGAACTATCCGGATGCATTGGATAAGTACCGGAAACTGATGAATGAAAAACAGTGGGAAACCGGCCAGGACGACGAAGAACTGTTCGAATATGCGATGCACCCGGCACAATACGAAGCGTACCGTTCCGGAAAAGCGAAAGTAGAATTCAAAGCAGATGTAGCTCAACGTAAAGCGGCACAGAATAAAGCTGCTCAACCGGTGGCGGCTCCTGCTCAACAACAAGCAATGGCATTGCCTACAACTCCACAGGTATTAACAGTAGATGTAAACGGACAACCTTACCGGGTAACTGTTGCATTCGGCGAAACTGCTGATACGCCTGCTGCTCCTGCTGCCGCACCAGCCGCAGCCGCTGCTGCACCGGCTCCTGCCGGAGCGGGAAAAAATGTAGAATCTCCGCTGGAAGGTAAATTCTTCCTGGTGAAAGCTGCCGGCGAAACTCCGTTAAAAGTAGGGGATACTGTAAAAGAAGGAGATGTTCTTTGCTATGTAGAGGCTATGAAAACCTACAATGCCGTACGGGCTGAATTTGGTGGAACAATCACTTCTATTGCTCTGAACCCGGGTGATGCTGTATCTGAAGATGATGTTATAATGACTATACAGTAATGAAAGAAATATTTGAAAGACTATATGATATGACTGCGTTCAGCAATATTATTGCCGAACCGCAGTTCCTTATCATGTACGCTCTGGCTTTCCTTTTGCTTTACCTGGGAATCAAGAAACAGTATGAACCGCTTTTGCTGATTCCGATCGCATTTGGGGTACTACTGGCAAACTTTCCGGGTGGTGATATGGGGGTAATACAAGCCAATGAAAATGGAATGGTTTTGATACAGGGAGTAGAGAAAAATATATGGCATATGCCTCTGCATGATATTGCCCATGAAATGGGCATCATGAACTTTCTCTATTATATGCTGATTAAAACCGGATTCCTGCCTCCCATTATTTTTATGGGAGTTGGTGCACTAACCGACTTTGGGCCTATGTTGCGTAACCTGCGCCTCTCTATCTTTGGAGCGGCTGCTCAGTTGGGTATATTTACCGTATTGTTGGTAGCTATTTTGTTAGGATTTACTCCGGAAGAAGCCGGGTCGCTGGGTATTATTGGTGGTGCCGATGGTCCCACGGCGATCTTTACAACGATTAAACTGGCTCCTCATCTGTTAGGTCCGATTGCTATTGCGGCTTATTCGTATATGGCGTTGGTTCCGGTGATTATTCCATTGGTGGTAAACCTATTCTGTTCCAAGAAAGAGTTGATGATCAATATGAAGGAACAGGAAAAGAAATACCCTTCAGATACAGAGATCAAAAATATGCAGACGTTGAAGATCATTTTCCCAATTGTGGTAACAACTGTAGTTGCTTTGTTTGTGCCCAGTGCTGTGCCATTGATTGGTATGCTTATGTTTGGTAACCTGGTGAAAGAAGTAGGTACCAATACATTCCGTTTGTTTGATGCCGCTTCTAACAGTATAATGAATGCTGCTACCATTTTCCTGGGATTATGCGTAGGTGCAACAATGACTGTTGAAGCGTTCCTGAACTGGACAACGATCGGAATTATTGTAGGTGGTTTCCTTGCTTTTGCATTATCTATTACCGGAGGTATCTTCTTTGTGAAACTATTCAATCTGTTTACTAAGAAAAAGATCAATCCGCTGATTGGTGCAACCGGACTAAGTGCCGTACCTATGGCATCCCGTGTAGCCAATGAGATCGCATTAAAACACGATCCCAAAAATCATGTGTTACAATATTGCATGGCAAGTAATATCTCCGGTGTGATCGGTTCGGCTGTTGCGGCCGGGGTACTAATCTCGTTCCTGGGGTAAGGTTTGTTTTTTCCATAGATAAAATAAAAGGAACGCAAATTGCTTTGCGTTCCTTTTTGTATATTATAGTACAGGTAAATTACCTGTTATTTTTTATCAGATTCATGAATTCTTCACGGGTTTTTGCCTGTTGGAAGAAACCGGTGAAGTCGGACGTTGTAGTCAGTGAATTTTGTTTTTCTACACCCCGCATTTGCATACACATGTGTTGTGCTTCCACAACGACCATTACTCCTAATGGATTCAATGTTTTTTGTATACAATCCTTTATTTGTAACGTAAGCCGTTCCTGTATTTGCAGGCGGCGGGCAAAAATATCCACAATACGGGGTATTTTGCTCAGTCCGGTAATGTATTTATTCGGGATATAAGCCACATGTACTTTTCCGAAAAAAGGAAGCATATGGTGTTCGCACAGGGAAAAGAAATCAATATCTTTCACTATCACCATTTGCTTGTAATCTTCTTCCAGAAATTTGGCCGAAGCCAGTACGGCACAAGGATCTTCGTTGTATCCTTTGGTAAGGTACTGCATGGCTTTCGCTACCCGTTCCGGCGTCTTTATCAATCCTTCGCGATCCGTGTCCTCACCCAGTAACTCAATTATTTTTTTATAATGAGTCTGTAGTTCAGTGCAGGTACTCAGTTGTTCGTCTGTAATTTGTTTCATTATTTGTCCGTACTATCTACTAATAATCCCAATTGTTTTCACTCTGATAATGATCATATACCGGGATTCTTACTTCTTCTTTAACGATGTACATCTCCTTACTAAACTTAGGAAACGCATCGGATAATTGTCGCAACAGGTAATAAGCCTGTTCCTGCGATCCAAAGTCGCCCACACGCAATCTCCAGAAAGGTGCGTTGTAGGTAACATAGGTTTGCACTTCAGGGAAGTGTTCTTTTACTTCTTTCTCTTTACGGAATGCTTCGTCTTTCGAGCTACGCTGATTGTTACCCGAAAAAACCTGAACCCTGTATCCCTGGCTCTTAACATAGTTTACATTGTCTCCTCTTTCGATGTTTGAACCGGAAAGCCGTGCTCCAACCAAATTCCGGATTCCCGGAGACTGGTTAACGATTACCTCGCCTTTTCCCGGGCTTCTATCAGCTAACGCATCGAAAATAGTAGACTGCTCTAAATTAAGGCCCTGAGCCGACAGATTAAACACCCCGGCTAAAGACATCAACACTCCTATGATATAAATATCTCTTTTCATACACTCTTCTTAACTTAATTTAGTAGCACATATATTTATAAGTAGTTAAGTAGTCATCAGCCACTTTGTGGCTTAGTAGTTATCACTCACTTCGTTCGTTAGTAGTTATCGTTCGCTTCGCTCACTGGTAGAAATTTTTTATTCTTTATATTTCTACTTGACTACTAAGCCTCGCAGAGACTGATAACTCCTTTGACTCCTTAACTACTTTTTAAAATCAAAATGCTTCAATAATAGGCAGGAAGTTCTCTACCGAAAGGGAAGCTCCACCGATCAGACCGCCGTCTACATCAGGTTTTGCGACCAGTTCTTTGGCATTTCCGGCATTCATACTTCCGCCGTACAGGATAGAACAGTTGTCTGCAATTGTTTGTTCATACTTTCCGGCGATCGTCTGACGAATATGAGCGTGTATTTCCTGGGCCTGGTCTGCAGTAGCCGTTTTACCGGTTCCGATCGCCCAAACAGGTTCGTAAGCGATTACGATTTTGCTGAAATCTTCAGCGGAAAGATCAAATAAAGAACCTTTGATCTGCTCGTCTACCACATCAAAATGTTTACCTGCTTCTCTTTCTTCCAATACCTCACCGATACAGAAAATAGGAGTCAGTCCATTTGCCAGGGCCAGATTCACTTTGGTTTTCAGAATCTCAGCAGTTTCACCATAATACTGGCGTCTTTCAGAGTGGCCAAGGATCACATATTTAGCCCCTGTCGAAGCTACCATAGCAGCAGAAACTTCTCCTGTATAAGCACCTTTTTCATGATCTGCGCAGTTCTGTGCAGCAATACCGATCTTACCGGTATCAATCGCATCAGCCACACACGCCAGGTGAGTGAACGGAGTACCCACTATTACGTCGCATTTAGGAGTTTTGTCTTTTAATGCCTCGTTCAATCCTTTTGCCAAAGCCAGACCTTCCTGGAGGGTTGTATTCATTTTCCAGTTTCCGGCAATAATGTTCTTTCTCATAATTCAAATAAAATTAAATATGTAATAAACTTATATTGTTTCTTCGTCTTTCTCTTCCTCTTCGGTTTTCTTCCTTCTGCGGTTACGAAAATAATCGTATATCCAAATCAGCAGCAAAGGTAAGGTAAAACTTAATAGGTTGGTTCTTAACCGGCGGTGTTGTTTCCCTATTTCATTCTCTTTACCATTTTAAATAACTGTTTATAACATTTGCTATGTTTTCTTCCTCCGGAATATCTTTGTAGTGCCACTTTTTCAGGATCGTACCTTCCCGCAGCAATATCATGCCCGGATTCGAACGGACCATTGATTTGAGCAGTGTTTCGTCGGCCAGCAGGTATTCGTATTCGGCACCCGTATAATCTGTCCAGCGCCGGATCGCCTCGTTTCCGGAAGCCGTCACACAATAGAACGGAATGTCATGGTCCATACTATAATCGTATACATTATTAATCTCGTCAATCCGTTCGTCGCTTGCTTTTTCCAGCCGCGGAGCAATAATCAGGATCAGCGGGCCGGGGTGGTTCAATAGCTCCCGGGTTACGTCGTCGTCTTTCCGGTTATAAATATGAAAATCCTCTATTTCCGGGCGGAACCCCTCTTTTATCAGTTTCGTCTTCGCTTCAATAAATGTCCAGGAAGTGTCGTTGGCCGGATAATTTTCGAGTGTAAACTCTTTCTTTACCCCGTCTTTTGCATAAATAAAACTATATTGGTACTCATCCTCTTCCGCGTCTTCGGGAATCGCCATCAGTTCAGTAATATTAATACCTGTCTTATAGGGCAGAAAGTCAATAACCGGCAGATGATAATAATTATACCAGCAGAAACCAAGGCAATAAATATAGGAAAAGAAGAAAATAAACCAGAATGCCCGGTAGGTATATACCTGGAATAAACGCTGATTGTAAATCAGAATAACCACCGAAGCCCCCATCAGCACAAGGTTCTTGAAGAAAGTCTCCCAGTTGCTGATCACCACCGCGTCACCAAAACATCCACAATCCGATACCGGATTAAAAATAGCCAGGTAAAGTGTCAGTGGAGTCATCACCAACATAAAGAAAAAGATCAGGATAGAGGTAAAACGGCGGTAAACACCTAACAGGATACAGATTCCCAGGGTGAATTCCAATGCACTCAGGTTGAAAGAAAGGAGAACAGAGAACGGTTTAAAAAAGTCCAGCCCGAAAGAGGTCAGATAATCATCTATCTTGATCGCTCCTCCCACCGGGTCTACTGCCTTTACAAAACCGGAAAAGATAAATACCACTCCGACTAACGGGCGGCAAGCCTCTGCTGCAATTTTGATAACCCTCTCTTTCATTGACATATCTTACTCTTCTTCGAATACCAGTTTTATCAGTCCGAACAATGCATAGTTAATCATATCCATATAATTAGCGTCCACTCCTTCCGATACCAGGGTTTTGCCTCCATGGCTTTCAATCTCCTTTGTCCGGTATATCTTCATCAATATCAGGTCTGTATATGAACTGATCCGCATGCTTCGCCATGCTTCGTCATAATCATGGTTCTTTTTGTACATCAGTTCTTTGGTCTCTGTCATATGTTTATCATACAATTCCATTGCCTTTTCCACAGATATATCGGTCGTATCGGCAAATCCGAGTTCCAGTTGTATCAGCCCTATCACACCATAATTAACAATCGCAACGAATTCAGGTTTAATCCCTTCATCCACTTTGCTCACTTTTTTAATCTCCAGACTCCGTATCCGGTTGGCTTTAATAAAGATCTGGTCGGTAACCGATTCCGGCCGCATAATACGCCACGAAGGACCGTAATCCTTCAGTTTTTTCTCAAACAACTCCCGGCACTGCGAGATAACCGTCTCAAATTGCTGTACTGTATCAGGCATGATAACAAATTATTTAATCCACAAATATAACTCATTCTACCCTAACTACCATACCGGATGTTAAAATCGTTTGTTTTGAATGAATAGAGCAGAATCAATCCCCGGTCCGCTTCGGGGTTCATAGAGTGGGGGTTGGTGTTTACTGCCACGGGTTTCACCCGCGGTTATTGGCTAAGGCCGATCTACGATTCACATTCAAGCCCTCCGGGCTTACAATCTGTAACTTTTCCGATTTTACATTTTAGTTTTTACATAGACTCTTCCACACCGGGGCTATGAACAGGAAGCCGCTCTGCGGTTGAGGCTGTGTAGGATATCCTGTTTCCCTGGTCGCAAGCTTCACTGGGGATTAGTCACCTTCAATCCCCCCCCCCATGAAGCCTTTGGAAAGTGGTATTATTCCGCCCCTGATAAGGGGCAGTTTAGTTAAGCCCACGGCAGAATGAGCGCAGCGAATGGCACCGTGGGTTAATATATACCCCGTTTATTCGGGCTGAAGGCCCAACTAAAAACAGCTCCAAATTCATTTCCGGCATCTTAATTCATTCGTAATTATAGGGTTGCCCTTTCAGGGCGCAGGTCGTATCTGTTGTCTTATCCCACGGTGGCATTCGCTATGCTCATTCTGCCGTGGGCTAAACTAAGTTGCCCTTTTCAAGGGCGAAATCCATATAAAATATATCTATATGTCAGAGCAACGCCAGGGCCTAAGATAGTGTAGGCTGGACCGGATAAGATATGTATAGAGAGTAACTCTCAAAAGGGGAGATAAATCCCTTATTCGCTATTACTTTTTTTCGTCAGGGGGAGCGGGTGTTTTGGGATGTTTTTCTTTGGGGAGTATGATTAGCCTGTATCCTTTCTTACGGATGTTGCGGAGTTCCAGTTCGGGAAATCTGCGGAGTTCGTCTCTTAAATTACTTACCAATTGTGTTAATACGTTGGATGTATCCTCTTCAGTGTTCCAGATATTTTTCCATAAGTCTTTGTTCAGTGCATGGAAATAAGGCGATTTCAACAATTCTTCCATAAATTCCATCATTTTATTAGTCAGATCTACCTCCCTTCCGTCGGTTGCCCACAACAAATTACGTTCCATATCCAGTGAAATAGTATCAGTAATCGGATAACTGGTTGATTTTCTGATACGCAGGAATTCGTCTTCCGGTTCCGGTTTGGCTAAAGGTGTAAGTTTGATCCGGATAGATTTAACGATCCGCCAACAACATACAATTAAACTGAGTACTAATCCCAAACCCATCAAAAAGAGCTTATTGAATTTGTTGGGTGAATAATAATATAACGTTTTGAACGATACTTTATAATATCCGTGTAGAGAAATTTCCTCAAAAAATCCTGTTCTATACTCATCCAAACATACTGCTGTTTTAAAGAAAAGAGAATCTTTATTACTATAAATCGTTTCCGCTTGATCACAATGTCTGTATTTTACACCCGTTTCCATATAAATATTTTGCTGTCTCAGCATGTCATTCCAAATACTATCCAGATCGTTTATCTGTAAAAACATCTTTTTCCATGCCATAACAGTTTGTGCAAGCATAGCACTTTTTTCTTCCAAGGATTTTTCTTCATACTCTTTTGTTCTTTTAAGTTTGATAGTACCTGCTGAAGAAGTTAATGTGCGGTATTCAGATTTTGTTGCCTCAGGTCTACGCTGATTACCTCGACGCACATTATTGTCTATTAGTCGTTTTTCTGTTTCTTCTATGGAAGCTTTAATAAAAAAATCTTGCAAATTTTGTTTACACTGTTGATTATTTATCTCACAATAAGAAATAAATTTAGTGCTCAAAGGGATAAAT
>JAJQAZ010000185.1:0-2841 GCA_021203545.1 Tannerellaceae bacterium
TCAATATGTAGAAGACTTATTAATAAAGATAGAAACAACCCTTCCGTATCAACAAAGAAAAAAGGCACCCTTATATTTTAATGAATATGGGGAAAATATGTACTATATCACAATCCGGAAAAGTAAAAGTTACACAATGGTACATATTTTTTACAATCTATGAAGACAAAAACGAAATAGTATACTTAGTTCGTCACATTACTAACAATCATGTATCAGCACAATATTTCATATAGTTACTTCCGGAAAAATTGCATGCTAATCAGCACACTATACAAATTCACCTTTTTTATTTATATTTGTACTCCTCTCTTCCCCGGAAAGGAATGAAACAAGTGTAAAACTAAATTTAAATGAAATGAATAAACAGTTTGTTGTATCTCTGCTTGCCTGTGCAACGATGACTCTACAGGCACAGGAACCTGTAGATTATGTAAATCCTTTTATTGGTACCAGCAACTACGGAACAACCAATCCCGGAGCCGTATGTCCGCAGGGTATGATGAGTGTAACCCCTTTCAATGTAATGGGCTCGGATGCGAACCGGTTTGACAAAGACAGTCAATGGTGGTCTACCCCTTATTCGGCCGATAACAGCTACTTTACCGGATTTGCCCATGTGAACCTGAGTGGGGTAGGTTGTCCGGATTTGGGATCACTCCTGTTAATGCCGACAACCGGAGAAATTGATGTGGATTATCGTAACTACGGAAGCGAATATACCAACGAAGTTGCTACACCGGGATATTATTCGAATATGCTGACGAAGTATGGTATCAAAACAGAAGCAACCGCTTCCATGCGTACGGGATTAAGCCGGTTTACTTTTCCGGAAGGAAAGAGCAATATTCTGCTGAATCTGGGCGAGGGACTCACCAACGAATCAGGTGCTACAGTCCGTATTGTAAATGATACCGAAATAGAAGGTGTTAAACTGTTGGGTACCTTCTGTTACAATCCGCAGGCTGTATTTCCGGTTTACTTTGTAATGAAAGTAAGTAAAGCACCGGAGCAAATGGGATACTGGAAAAAACAACGGGAAATGAAAGGGGTGGAAGCCGAATGGGATATCCATTCCGGAAAATATAAACTATACACAAAGTATAACCGCGAAATGAGTGGCGACGATGTGGGGGTATGGTTTACATACAATACGGAAGCCAATGAAGAAATAGAAGTAAAAGTCGGCGTGTCGTTTGTTAGTATCGAAAATGCCCGCCTGAATATGGAGACCGAACAACCCAGTTTTGATTTCGATAAAGTATATACTAATGCCCGTAACCAATGGAACAACGACCTTTCAAGAATTAAAGTAGAAGGGGGAACGGAAGAGAAACGCATCGTATTTTATACCGGCATGTATCACCTGCTGATCCACCCGAATATTCTGCAGGATGTAAATTGGGAATATCCTAAAATGGAAACCCTGGAGACAGGCCATACGGATGGCACACGGTATACCGTATTTTCGCTGTGGGATACCTACCGGAACGTAAGTACCTTAATGACCCTGTTATTTCCTGACCGCCAGCTTCAGATTATCAATACCATGCTGGATATGTATAAAGAAAACGGCTGGTTACCCAAATGGGAACTTTACGGACGCGAAACATTCACTATGGAGGGCGATCCGTCTATACCTTATATTGTAGATGCCTGGATGCGTGGCCTGCGCGATTTTGATGTTGATCTGGCTTACGAAGCTATGCGAAAAGGTGCCACAACACCGGGAGAATTTAACCTGCTTCGGCCGGATGCCAACGATTATTTTACACTGGGGTATGTTCCTCTGCGTGAACAATACGATAACTCGGTATCGCATGCGCTGGAATACTATATAGCTGATTGGAATCTTTCTGAATTTGCCGAAGCATTAGGTAAAAAAGAAGATGCTAAGTTGTTCAAAAACCGTTCTTTGGGATATAAACATTACTACTCTAAAGAGTTTGGGACTTTCCGCCCCATTTTGCCTGACGGGACGTTTTATTCACCTTTCGACCCTGTACAGGGCATGGACTTCGAACCCAATCCCGGTTTCCATGAAGGCAGTGCCTGGAATTATACATTCTATGTACCCCACGACATTCCCGGCCTTGTAAAATTGATGGGAGGAAAGAATAATTTTATTAATAAACTGGAACGGGTATTTGATGAAGGATATTATGATATGACCAATGAGCCGGATATTACCTATCCTTATCTGTTCAGCTATTTCAAAGGCGAAGAGTGGAGAACCCAGCGCAGAGTACGTGAACTGTTGAAAGAGCATTACCGGAATGCGCCGGCCGGCCTTCCCGGTAATGAAGACACAGGAACCATGTCTACCTGGGCAATATTCTCAATGATGGGATTCTATCCGGTATGTCCGGGCGATATGGATTACATCGTATCTTCCCCGGTATTTGATAAAGTGACCATTCAGTTAGATGAACGTTATTACCAAAAAAATGAAATTGTTATAGAAACCGAAAAGAGTTCTGCGGATGCTATTTATATTCAGGATATAACAATAGATGGAAAAAAGCACAACAAATATACACTTTCCCAGGACGAACTGATGAATGCCGGAACAATCCGTTTTAAATTATCAGACCAACCCCCAAAATAAACAGAATAATTCTCAATAGTTAAGTAAGGCTCTTTATCTGGCAGTTTTACTTAAAAAAATACAGGCTCCGGTCTGTATTTTTTGTTTATATAGCCTGGTTAAAACTTCCTGACTATCCTCTTTTATTTCATTTATATTAACTCTTAGTATTTTTGTTTTAATTAATAAGATAAATAGTACTTTCCTTCATATCTCGACATATAAATCCTATGAAAACGATATAGATTAAACAA
>JAJQAZ010000185.1:2851-4699 GCA_021203545.1 Tannerellaceae bacterium
AAATAAAACAAATCAATATAGCATAACAGTAATATTAAATTTTATTTAGTTTAAAATATTACATTACAAAATAAAAATAGTAAATTTATCGCGTTAAAACCTAATCACATTATTATTCATTTAAATTTTATTTTTATGAAAAGTTTATTTACAAAAGGACTTATGATCCTTACTTTAATGGCTGTTTTTTCAGCTTGTGCCGACCAGGAACTTATGGCTCCGGGAGAAGAGAACGGAATTGAAACCCGGGGTGGCGACCCTGTGGAGTACGGACTTATCGAACTTCCGGCGTATACAGTTTTAGAACTTATAGCTCAATTAAGTACGGACCTGGTAGAAGCTATATCACCTCTTTTAGAAGAGTGGGATATTGCAGGTGATCTTGCTTCTGCTACTCTTCGTACCTATAAGGTATCCACCCAGACCCCTCATCCCGATGGATCAGGTGCTATGATCGATGTATCAGGAGTTATTATTGTTCCTGAGAATTATACCGATTCGCTCCGGTTTGTTATTTCACCGCCTCCTACTTATACTGAAAATGATGCTACGCCGTCTATCATTTTTTCAGGAGAAAGAGACGTACCTTTACTGTACGATAATTTCCTGAACTATTTATATTTCGTAGCCTTAAATGCTTACCAGGGATGTGCTATTTTTATGCCTGATTATCCCGGATTTGGTGATTCGTTCGGACAGTGTGTTCATCCGTACGCACTAAAAAACCGTTGATCCAGTCTACTCTTGATCTGGCAAAAGTGGCAAACAGCGAATTAACCAATCTGGGATATAACCTGAAAAAAGAGGTAATCGTAACCGGTTATTCACAAGGTGGACTGGTAGCTACTGCTGTAGGTCATGAACTGGATACCAATGGAGCTGCACACGATATGCCTCTTAAAATATTATTCGCCGGAGGTGTTCCTGCCGACCTGAAAGCAATGATAGATATAGCAAGAACCCAGGTCTATTTACCTTTAAGTTTTGTATTCCCGTATGCAACTTACGGTTATCAGCAGAATGGTTATTCGGAAATAAATATGTCAGAATTACTGCAATATCCCTATTACAATAAACCGGCAGAAACGTTTGACGGCTATACAAGTGTAGTGGAAGCCCTGTTTGATTATGTGCAATCCAATATTCTTCTTTTCACCTGGGCAGTAATCGAAAATGACGAGAGTGTACCCAGTGTAGCTCTTTTAAACAGACTACTGGAAGAAAATAGTATAGCTCCATGGAAAAACAATGCTCCGGTTGTATTCTTACATGGAGTAACAGATCAGACAGTTTATTTTGAGAATGTAGAAATCTATCTGGAAGATATGAGAGAACTGGGGGGAACTCCGGAGTTAATCGAAGCGCCTTTAGGCCATATCATTTCTATGTTTAACTATTTGTTAGAACTACCGGGTTATATCGCTGACAATTTATAATCAAAAATTTCTTATCCCTTGTTTAAAGTGTTTATTATCAAAAACCTTTAAACAAGGGGTTTACTCTATCATCAAAAAAACATCCCTGCCCATATCACAAACATAAGCATTTTCACTTTTTCGCTGCCTTCCGGTGGTTTTCGCGGTCCTTCCCGCTGGCGCAGATTTAAATCTGTGCCTAAAATAGCCGGTAAATAAACACAAATCCAGTCATCAAAAGAGCTGAAAAAATAGTAAAGTACAGTATATTTTATTCGTGTAAGTTTTTTAAAATAATTCCCTTTTTGAGAGATTGTGCAAAAACTCTTAAAGTTGCAAATAGTAAGTAATTACCCCGATAGGGGTAAAATGTGAATAACCCCGGGTGTAATCCAGTCATGTTCAGAAGATTTTGTAGTATATTATATTTATT
>JAJQAZ010000131.1 GCA_021203545.1 Tannerellaceae bacterium
ACAAAAAGAGAAGAAAAGGATACCGTAAACTGAACGGTCACCGTCAGCAGTTCACAGAAGTAAGTATTAAAGAAATTGTTGCTTAACATTTAAAAGAGTAGTAAAGAAATGGCACATAAGAAAGGTGTAGGTAGTTCGAAGAACGGCCGTGAATCACATAGCAAACGCTTAGGAGTTAAACTATTCGGAGGTCAAGTGGCAAAAGCTGGTAACATCATCGTTCGCCAGAGAGGTACAGCTCACCACCCCGGTAAAAACGTAGGTATCGGTAAAGATCATACTTTGTATGCTTTAGTTGATGGCGTAGTTACTTTCCACAAAGGAAAAGAAAACAGATCTTTCGTTTCTGTAAAAGAAGGAGTAGCAGAGGCTTAATCCGGATCTGAAAACATAAAAGAATGCTTCAAAGGCAGGAATCACTTCCTCCTTTGAAGCATTTTTTTATTTAAGAATAATACTTACATTTGTTTAGAAAGATAGTAGTATATGGAACAGATTACGATTGAAACCAACGTACAGGTTTTTCAGCCGGAAGAATTATCTCCGCTTGACAAAACATTGGTACTGGCAGCCCAGGCTGCTGCACGGAAAGCGTATGCACCTTATTCGGATTTTCGGGTAGGGGCAGCAGTCCGTTTAAAGGATGGTCGGATTGTAACAGGAAATAATCAAGAAAATGCAGCCTATCCTTCCGGCTTATGTGCCGAACGGGTAGCTTTATTCTATGCCGGAGGCCAATACCCGGATGTTCCGGTCGAAGCCATTGCAATTACAGCTTGCCACGATGGGAAACAGGCTGCCTACATTTCCCCCTGTGGTGCCTGCCGGCAAGTAATGCTTGAAACCCAGAAACGTTCAGGCAATCCGGTCAAAGTCTATCTATGTACCCCACAAAAAATATATCTGTTTAGTACAATAAATGCCCTTCTGCCGTTCTCTTTTGAAGAAATACCGGATAAATAAACTATCCCACACCGGTACTGGTAATAATCCAATCATCTTTTGCTAAAGAAAATTTGTTTACTAAGTAGCTCGTTTACTGGAAGAAATACCGAAACAGGAAAAAGAATAGAAAATATTTCTCTCAAACCCTTGCAAAATTCAAATAATGCCCATATCTTTGCATCGCAATTCAGAGGAAGAGCATAGCGAAAGATTCGCTAAAACAGAATGGTGTGGTAGTTCAGCTGGTTAGAATACCTGCCTGTCACGCAGGGGGTCGCGGGTTCGAGTCCCGTCCATACCGCCGCCAAGTCAGACAAACTGACGACAAACACAGACAGAAGCCTGTAAAACAGATAGTTTTACAGGCTTTTTTGTTTTTATCTCTTCCACTTCAAAGCCATATAAAAGCCATACACAGACATATTGCCGTTACCAATTCGTTACCGTTTTTTTAAAACTAAAAATTAGTAACGAATGGCATTATAAGGCATTGATTTGTCGCATATTGGCACAGATTAAAGACCTCAATACGCAGAGTTAATAAATAGTTTTGCAACTTAAAAATTGAGGTATGAAAAAAGTAACATTTAAAATTCTATTTTATCTAAAGAGAAACCAACCTGATGTAAAAGGAAACATTCCTGTAATGGTGAGGGTAACTGTTAGTGGTTCACAATCTACGTTTGCAACTCAATGCAATGTACCATTAAAAACATGGAATGAAACTACAAAAAGAGTAACCGGGAAAAACAGTAAAAGTATTAATGAGTATTTAGATAATATAGAATTTAAAATAAGAGGTTGTTTTAATAATCTGAATGTAAATAATAGAATCCCTGTAACAGCAGAGAGAGTTAAGAACGCATTTTTCGGAGTGGGTGAAGAAGATCAATCATTGATGAAACTCTTTCAGCAGCATTTAAAAGAATTGAATGAACTTGAAATGTGTGGAGAAATTAGTGAGGACACATTAAAGAAACATACTCGTACATTTAATAGATTATCTGATTATATAAAACAAGAGTATAAAGTTTCAGATATAACTTTTTATGAAGTGAATCATTCTTTTATAGAGGGATTCAAAATTTATATAATGTCTACTTACAAGGCAAGTTTAAATACTGCAAACAAACATTTGGAGCATCTTAAAAAAGTCACTACAAGAGCCAAGAATAATGGCTGGTTAATATTAGATCCTTTTTATGGATATAAGTTGAAATACAAACCCGGAGAAGTTAAACCTTTGACAGAACTACAACTCAATAAATTGTTAATTACAAAAATGCCACATCCTACATTGGAAGTAATAAAAGATTTATTTCTATTTTCTTGCTACTCTGGTTTGGCATGGGTTGATATATATAATTTGAATGAGGACAATATAATAATAGATGATAACGGTGTATCATGGATAATAGGGAAACGTAAAAAGACAGTTAAAGAATACAGAGCCATATTGTTACCTATTCCAGAATTGATTATAAATAAGTATAAAGATTATCCAGTACGCCTTTTAAAAGAATCTGTTGAGGTTACTAAAATAGAAGAAAAGGAAAAAATTGTAGACGGAAAGAAGATTGTAAAGAAAGTAAAGGTAAAAGAGATGATTACCGTCTATAAAAAGGCTTTATTACCGGGTTTTGCTAATCAATATATGAACCGTTGTTTAAAGCAGATTACTGCAATAGTAGGCTTTACAGATGTTCAACTTACTACACACATGGCAAGACATACTTTTGCAACTGTTTCTTTAACAGAGGGTGCATCGTTGGAAACGGTATCTAAGGCATTAGGACACAGTTCTATCAAATCAACAAAGATTTATGCGGAGATTACAGATCAGAAAGTAAAGAAAGAATTATCAATAGTAGCAAAGAATGTTAGTTCACATACAGCACAGTATTTAGAAAATCAATAATCAAAATATATATAGATATGGAATTACAAATCATTCAGAACAAGATTTATGAAGTAAGAGGGTACAGGGTTATGCTTGATTTTCATTTGGCAAAACTGTATGGAGTACAAACAAAAGTATTGAAACAGGCTGTAAAAAGGAATCTTCAAAGATTCCCGCCTGATTTCATGTTTGAGTTATCAAATGAGGAAATGTCAGAGGTGGTCACAATTTGTGACCACCTACCGGAAGCCTTAAAATTTAGTTATGCTAACTCAATGGTTTTCACGGAACAAGGGGTTGCAATGTTGTCAAGTGTTTTGAGGAGTCAGAAAGCAATAGATGTAAATATTTCTATTATGCGTGCGTTCGTTGCTATGCGGCAAATGATAATAGGATATGAAGAATTAAAGAGCCGTATAGAGGATTTAGAGCGGAATACAGACACTCAATTTAGTGAAATATACCAAGCATTAACCGAATTGTTAAGTAAGCCAGAGCCGCCTAAAAGGAATCGGATAGGATATAAATAAAAACAGGCAGAACATTTTTCACAAAATATTCTGCCCGTAAAAGAATTGTGAGTTCTTTTGGTTTTGTTTTTAAATACTTTTTCTAATAGCTTTAGATAAGGTCATGGAACTAATGAACTAAATACAGAAATAGAAAACTGCTGGTTTAAACTATTCCCGGTGATGATTTAATTCATTAGTATGATACATTTATTAACCAATGAAAAACATCCTATTTATAAACAATAAGAATCTTTTTAAAGGAGAGACACTTAAATGAAAGTGTCTCCCTTTTGTTAGGTCTTACCAGTTCCCTTTGTTGTCTTTTTATGCAATAACCTGGTAGTGCATTATTGCATAAAGAGATACAAAAAAAACGGTAGAACGCCTCCTTTTAATCTACTTGGTACAGGGGTCACCCCTATGGGAGTAGAAAAATTGGAAAGCGTCCCCCGTTCATATCACGGAGGACGTCCATTTATCTTAACATCATTCCAACGCCCCTAATGAAAAAATTGACTTGTTTGTACCGAACGCTGAAATAAAGAAAGATAGATGCACGCCTTAAAAGCTCTACATATATATCACTCTTGACAATACAAAGATATTGATATTTTACATATTAACAAAATACCACAATCAATATTACGGTGAAATAGGAATAGGCACAAGTGCTGATTTTTCTTTCTGAAAAGAACTTGTAACATGACAAAGTTGCAACAGAGTAGCCGGATCTACAAGGGGGAGATGAACTTTTTAAAAAAATCTTCCTGCTGCACTTCGTTTGAGAGTATTTTTTTAAAAACCCCTTGTAGTTCCGTCTCCACCGTAGCACCTTAGTCATTGTAACAAATTCAATCAGAAAAAAAAATTGTGTTGGGGGAAGTGGGTTTTGTCACCTGCTACTGTGCTAATAATTAACTTTTGTAAGGTGCGTAAATCCTTACTTTTAAAAAACTATTAATTTATGAAGTCATTATTTTATATACTGGTTCTTATAGGAATGATAAATTTATTATCTCTTAAAACGGTAATTTATTTAATTGTATTTTACAATTTCCTGCGGTTTTTATTATCTCCTATTAAATCCCTTTTTAAATAGTTTATATATTAAGGAACGCCCGACGATTAAAAAAGTGTTTTTCATTAACATTATTTATAAGTTTTGCAATCCTTTCAAGAAATCCCAGATTTAATAAAGCGATATAAAAGAAGATTCTAAAAAATCCAGTTTCAAAGTCCAAAAAAAAGTTTTTTGAGCATACAGGAAAGGAGAATCTATTA
>JAJQAZ010000095.1 GCA_021203545.1 Tannerellaceae bacterium
AGATAAATCTTATATAGGGTTTTATCATAGAGTGGATGGTATAACAATTGGATCTGGAGAAAAGTGCATTGTTAGTTCAAAACAAAATGATGTGGGGAACCTATTAGTCAAAGCATTTCTAAAGTGTTTTGAATCCTTAAGTAAAAACGAACAAATAAATATTTAAATAATGAAGTTATATATAAGTAATAATAGAATCTCAACTATTATATTTGATATGGATGGAACGCTATATCCAAGAAATATTTATCAGAAGAAATATTATGATTTTACTCTTTCTTCTATACAACACATTTTTAATAAAACAAAAAGGGAAGCTATTGAGATATTAAAAGGAGAAAATATTACAGATAATCCAAAAAATGAGCAAGGTTCTGTTAGTTATTTAATGCGTAACCTGGGAATGTCTATTAAGGATTGGAATAATTACAGGGATAATCACATGGATGTTTCGATTTTTATTAATGCAAATCCGAAATTAGTTAAATGCATAGGTTTATTAAAAGAAAAATTCAGATTAGCAGTTATTACAAATAATACACAAAAATCGACAGAAAAAATTCTCTCAAAAATAGGTTTTAATTCAACATCATTCGATATAATTATAACAAGTGATTCTAATTTGGGATTAAAGCCCTCTCCTATAAGCTTTTCACATATCAAAGAAAAGTATCAACTATATTATCAAGAAATGTTATCGATTGGTGATAGATATATTGTTGATATAAAACCATTATTGGATTTAGGAGGAAATGGTATAGAAGTTTCGACAACAGATGAAATTATTTATATAATAGAAAATAATATTATTATAGAAAAGTAATATAAATCTCCTCACTAATAGTTCAGTGCGGTTAAATAAAGGTTGCTCCTTTTATACATGTTATTAGAAACTGTCCAAATAATTTTATATTTGAAGACATTATCCATACAATTGTTTAAACGAAAACTACAGTTTTACAAGACTGTAGTTTTTTTATTTAAGTATAAATGAAAAATCAACATAATATTTGATTTTTTTAATACAAATAGATTAATAATTAGAAAAAAACGGTTTGATTTCCATTACCTTATTCCAACATTAAATTTCCGTTCCTTTTTTGTCCTTTCCTATTTTTCCCCCTCTCCGTACCTTCGGTAAAATCTTAAACGCAAACAGAATGGCTGCTATCAACCGTACATGGAAAAGCCAGCGTGGAGACGAGGAACGTTATCAGGTGCTTAATACCTGGGCGCAAAACGTAGTGAAACGTTGGATTAAAGAAATGGAGACGCAACAGGTATCTCCTTACAATCCGGATTATACCGGTGGGTCACTTATACGCAGTTTTTACTACAAAATATATAATGCTTCCGGAGGCGACCAGACAAAAATTCTGTTTGTACTGAATAATTATGGCCGGCATGTGGATATCGGTGTGGGAAGAGGGCAGAAATATGATGCTTCCCGTTTGGCAGATCCATTCCGATCCGGT
This sequence comes from Tannerellaceae bacterium, assembly GCA_021203545.1. Taxonomy (GTDB): domain Bacteria; phylum Bacteroidota; class Bacteroidia; order Bacteroidales; family Tannerellaceae; genus UBA4116. Next base: position 1,476 of record JAJQAZ010000095.1, read on the forward strand.
AAGCAATACCAGAAGCGTGAGAAAGGGAAACGCACGGTAAAACCTTTCCTGATGCCGATATTTAAACAGCGTGTTTATTCCCTGGCACGTATTCTCGAACGTAAATGGGGTGAGACTGCTCAGGTTATGATTTTCCAGGAACTTACCCGTAAACATTTCAACCTTTCTTAAACGCAAACTAAAATGGCCAACAATCAGAAAGCGAATATTATTGTAACGATGGAAGGCAAGCAGGCGGAACGTGTGCTGGAGTCTTTAAAAAAAGATGCTGAATCCCTCGGTAAACAAATTAGTGAGATTAATAGTAAGCCGTTGCTTTCGCAGGAGGATATTGCCCGGGTGAAAGAACTGAAAACGGAACTGAATCAGACAAACCGTGCCATCCGGGAGGTACAGAACCAGGCTAAAGATGTATCCGCTGTTATTGCCAATATGGTAAATGCTACTGAAAAGCAGTTAGGAGATGCGCTTCGTACATTAATTAAACAGACGAAAAATCTGGATCGATCTACTAAAGAATATGCCGAAAACCGGAAAAATATTTCTCTCCTAAAAGCTGAACTCGACAAAATAAACCAAACCGGTGCTAAACAGATAACAATGTTTGAGCAGTTGGGGAATACATTGAAGCGTCTCGCTGCGTATGTATTGGTGTATTTTGGGTTCAACCAGCTTAGGGACAGTATGCAGAGAGTGTTCGATATGAACGTGAGGTTTTCCGACCAGTTGGCCGATATACAGAAGACCACCGGTATTACGGGGAATGCGTTGGCGGAGCTGAGTAATGATATTAATAAGATTAATACCCGTACAGCGGTAGAGCAATTGAATAAGCTGGCTTATGAAGCCGGTAAGATGGGGTTGTCTGCTAAAGAAGATATTCTGGGATTTGTGCGTGCCGGCAATCAGATACGGGTTGCCTTGAGTGCTGATTTGGGAGAAGATGCGATTAAGAACCTGATGAAACTCAATACCGTTCTGGGGGTTACAAAGGAGTTGGGAGTGGAACAGGGGTTGCTTGCTACCGGGTCCGCAATTAATGAATTGGGAATGAACAGTACGGCAGCCGAAGGATATTTGGTTGATTTTGCGCAACGGTTAGGTGGTATTGCTGCACAGGCCGGACTTACGGTTCAACAGATTTTAGCACTGGGTTCGGCGACCGATCAGTTAGGCCAGAATGTAGAAGTGTCGGCCACTGCCCTGAACCGGTTTATCGTTACTGTCATATCCAAAACGGAACAGGTGGCGAAGGCTCTGAAAATCCCTTTGCAGGATTTACGGGATGCACTTGACCGCAGTACATGGGAAGGGGTGATGTTAGTGTTTCAGAAGATGTCCGAACGGGGCGGACTGGCTTCACTCGCACCCATTATGGGGGATTTAGGAAGTAATGGGGCACGACTAACGGCTGTTTTATCTGCTCTGTCGGCTAATACGGAAATATTAAACAGTCAGATAGAAATTTCCAACAAGGCTTTTGCTGAAGCTACTTCTGTTACAAATGAATATAATATCCGGAATGAAAATCTGGCAGCCACCATTGAAAAGATAGGGAAAAACTTTACAACTGCGTTTATGAACTCCGGATTTGTAGAGAAAATAAAGGAGATTGCCGATTATGTATATGAGGCTACCAGTAATTTTGATGAATTCGGGAACCGGATCGGCGGAGCAACGAGTATTTTTGTTACAATTATCGGCTGGCTGACAAAACTGATAACTTTCCTTATCCGGAACATTGATTTGCTGGCTGCTTATGCGGCTGCCTGGACCGCCCTGTCCGTTGCAACCAAAGCGGCTGCCGTGAGTCAGGCTTTACTGACTGCCCGGATAGCTGCTACCAATGTAGTAACCAAAGCAGGAACAGTTCTTTCAATTGCCTGGTCTGTTGCTCTTAATACTGTACAGGGTAATACAATAAGGGCCGCGGCAGCTACACGGCTTTTTTCCACAGCACTGAAAGGTATTCCATTCATGGCCGTTGCTTCGGCCACAGCGGCTGTTGTTACAGGTATTGTGGCATTGGTAAGACAATTTACGGCAGCATCACGCGAAGCCAAAGAGTTCCGGAAGAATATGTATGAAGCCATTGCCAGTTCAACGGCAGAATCTACCTATTTATTCGATGCTTTACGGAAAACAAACGAGGGTTCAGCGGAGCGGGCGGAACTGATTGAAGAAATCAACCGGAAATACAAAGACTATCTTCCTAATCTTATTACCGAAAAGACAACGAACGAAGAACTGGCCATTGCCCTAAAAGCAATAAACGACCAACTCCGGGAAAAGACAGCTCTGGAACTGAAATCCACCGAATCGGCTGCCGCTGCTAAAAAGCAGATACAATCAGAACTAACTCTGATAGATAAAATGCGTGCTAATTTCCCGGATCCGGATGTTCCCACCAAAAGAATATTGGATAGCATACAGGGAATCACTAAAACCATGGCGGACGAAGGAAAGGATTTTTACGAAATATGGAATGCTTTGTCTACTAAATTTGATGGCTCCTGGGGGCATTTTGTGTTTAAGAACGACCAATATATACGTGACCTGATTAACGGGTACCTGAGATATAAAAGGGAACTTGTAGAGATAGATAATAGATACGCACCCTTTATTACCGGGGCAACCAACAGGCCAACCGGCACCGTTCCGGGAACAGAAACAACAGGTGTAGATGATGATGAAACTAAAAAACAAAGGAAGAAACGTATTGAAGCGGCTTTAAAAGCCGTAGACGCTTACCTGAACGAACAGAAAACTTTACTCATGAAGGCCCGGGTAGAGCAGACGGAATTCCGGGGAGAAATGATTGATTCGGAGAAGAAGTACAACGATCAACTGGAAGCTATCGAACTGGAAGCATTAAATAAACGCCTGGCTATTTCCGGACTGAGTGCTGAGAAACGTGCGGAAGTGGAACGCCAGTTCTGGGATTTCAAACTGGAACTGTTTACTACCGAGGAAAAGGAAACACAGAGATTCCTGGATAACCTTAATAAACTTTACGATGATTTCGACCTGAAAGGTGTTTCCCGGGAACAACGGGAATATCTCCGCCAGCAACAACGCTTTAATGATGGCACTAAGCTACTGGAGCAAGCTCTTAAAAAGCGTTTGATTACACAGGAGCAATACGACCGGTATGCACAGATACTTCGTGAAAAGGCTCAGGAAGCCGAACAACAATATCTGAAAGATCAGGGCGAGCGGGATGCTGCAAAAGAGATAAAAAGACTAAATGAACAGCAGAAGGCGGAAGAACTCGCGGCTGCCGAAAAGCGTATTAACGGCATCTACAATGAAAGTGAGTACCGCGCGGAATTACTCCGTATCGAAGAGGATTACTTACAACAACGTTTAGAGATAAATGGATTGTCGGAAGAACAAATCACGGAATTAAAACGGAAGAATTACGAACGACAGATTCAACTTCTCAATCAGGCATCCCGCCGGCAGGAACAGATATATAAACAATATGCCAATGTAGTCAAATCATCCATAGAGGGTATTGGTGAAGCATTTGGCAAACTGTTTTCTTCCGGAGAAAATGCCGCCCAACAGTTTGGAGAAGCTATGATTGACCTGGCTTTTGATTCCCTGAGCCGGTTGGTAGATATATGGTTGTTGCAACTCCAAATAGCAGCTATCAAAAACACAGCCGAGGGCGCAATGACCGAAGTCGGCACCAAAGGTATAGCCGGATTATTCACCGCCGCTGCCGTGGCGGGTGCTGTACAGGGATTCTTACAGGTAGCCAAAGCCGGTATCAAAGCCTTAATAGGTAAAGGGGGCGGCGGATCAGGCGGCGGTACCGGTCAAAGAGTAGTTAGTAGACAGGGATTTGATTCTGGAGGATTTACCGGACGTGGTGCCACTTTTGAAGCTGCCGGGGTAGTTCACAAAGGGGAGTACGTAGTTCCGAAGTGGCAAATGACCGACCCGGTATCGTTCAGCTATGTAAAAGCCCTGGAATCCATCCGGCAAACCCGTTCCAACTCACACCCGTTACCCCACCACCACGGCTACGACGAAGGAGGCGGAGTAGAAACAGAAGTCGCCACCCCCATCATCCAGCGCGACCCGGAACTGGTAGCCGCCATTAAACAATTAAACACAGTCGTCCAATCCCTGCAAAGAAACGGAATACCTGCTTCTGTCAATTATAAACTGATAGAAGAAGAAGCCAACCGGGTAAATAATTCACGGAATCGGGGGACGAGGAAGAGGTGAATATTTTATCTACTTACATTTTTTGCCTGTTTTTCAATTATTTACTAATTTTGTGTGATAGTAGTTGATTTTTGCATTTCATAGTGAAATAGAAACTACGGTTTACATTAAAACTATACTTATATGGCAAAAACAGTAAATTCCGCTTTTGGTGAATTTAATAGGGGTTATGTTAATTTAGACCCCGAAAGAACAACAAAAGCTAATGCAAGTAGAGATTGGCTTTGGGCGCAGTTAAATAAATTAGATTCAAAGGAAGATTTAAATTTCCCTCTGATATTTGACGAGAAAAACATAAAATTCGGTTCTTTTGCCCGAAAAACCAAAATAAGGGAGTTAGATGATATTGATTTAATGTTCTGTTTAGCGGCAAACGGCGCAGAATATACCCTATCTGGTTCTACATATTATATAACTACACCAAATGCCGGAGATAGATTAAAAAACCTATCTGACAGTGGTTATTTGAATTCCAGAAAAGTAGTCAATAAATTAAAATCAGCCTTATCAGAAATTGAGCACTATAAATCAGCAGAACTACATAGCCGGGGTGAGGCAGCAACGTTAAGCCTCCAAAGTTATGAATGGGTATATGACATTGTTCCTTGCTTTTATACAACCAAAGGGTTATATTTAATTCCTGACTGTGATGGAAACTGGAAAGCCACAGATCCCAGAATTGATCAGAATTTGGTTACAGAAACTAATCAAAATCACAAAGGGAGACTTCTTCGACTAATTAGAACCTTAAAATATTGGAACAGACACAACTCCTGTTGTACAATTGGTTCGTATTTATTCGAGCAAATCGTTATAAACTACACCAAAACAAAAGCGGAGTTAAGTCAATGGATTGACTATGATATTACAAATTTTTTTTCCTACCTATCAAAACAGATATTTTATACAGTAAATGACCCCAAGGGTATACAAGGAAATATAAATAACCTGACATGGGACCAGCAAAAGTCTATTTCTGATAAAGCTATATGGGCATATAATAAAGCTTATGATGCAGTATATGCAGAAACCCAGGAAGGGGATCAAAAAAAGGCGATAAATAAATGGCGTGAAATTTTCGGAAACAACTTCCCTGCTTATGAATAACGGACAACAAATTTTACAGAGGCAAAATTTAGATGCGAAATTGACAAACTTCTATCACAGAGAAGACTATATTCAAATGCGAAGGTGATGCAGTATATACTTATTGCTGTTACTACAATACTACCTATTACAATATCATTTGTTACTAATTTTTCACCTCTAAAAATAGATGACGCAAGTTGGATTTATGTTATCTATGCTATCATACTTATCTGTGGAGAAAAAATTCTGGAGATATTTCTTGACAGGAATAAAAAAACAGCAGCTTCTATACAGGAAAAATTTGATGTGGATGTTTATAACATTCCGGAAAATGAGTTGCTTAATTCAGTTTTTGTTGACCACGATATAATCAGAAAGTACTCTAAGAAAGATAAAAGGGATGCTACAAAAGTTCGACGAGTAATCAATTGGTATTCTACGAAAATTGACAGACTACAAACTAATATAGCAATACTTTTTTGTCAAAGAGCGAATATATGCTACGACCAGAATATAAAAAAGAAATACAATCTACTGCTCGTTATACTTTCAATGGCCACTTTCGCAATACTTCTTACAGTTGCTCTTATAAATAATTTTTCATTAATAAAATTTATTGTAGAAGTTGTATTGCCCTCTGTACCGATTTTTAGTTTTGCATATAAAGAAATAACTACAAATTTAGAGTCAGTAGATAATTTACAAAAGTTAAGAGAAATAATAGAGTCGAAATTGAACGCATTGTCAATAAATGACACAATCAATATTGAAGAGTTGCGTAATATACAGGATAGAATATTTCAAAATCGAATTTTAAGTCCATTAGTCCCGGATTTCATCTATAAACTATTGTGGTCGGAATTAGAAGACCAGATGAATTACTCTGTAGAACAAAGAATTAATGATTTACCTTCGAATTGATATATCTTCGAAGAAATCATTATTCAATACTAATTATCCTTTTCAGGTTGCTTTTCAGTTTCACCGTGGTGAATTGACTTAGGGTATCAATCAGCTTTACTACTTTTTGTTGGGTAGGTTCCGGGAGGTGGTTGTGTCCGGTGTCGGCTCCTATGTTTACTTGTTTGGGGCGGCATTTCTTTATGTAGGCTACCATGGGCGGTAAATCAAAGTCTATGATGGGTTCTATGGTGATGTATGCCGGGACGTATTCTTTGATTATTTCCATTTTATTTGCCCGGACAATGGTTGCCGGTGTATTTCCCATGCAGTCATATTGCCTGTTCGTTTCAATGGTGGTACAGACGACTGCTTTCCGGAATACCGGATGTGTCATAAAGTCGATGATTCGTGCCGGGTTTTTCGACTGGAAAAGATACCGGTTATCGAAGGTATCGCAATAATCCAATGTGTCGGTTATCCATTTTTCGGGAATATTGGCGGCAAAAAAATCTGTACCACTTCCTACAAAGATAAAGTTACCTTTACCGAGGTTCGTCTCCAGTTCTTTTTCGTCAAAACGCAGCTCTTCATCTTTCCGGAACCGGCGGCGCATCTTTTCCATATAACAATACGTACACCCATGGTCGCACGGTCCTTTCACCGGATTCCATGTATGGGTGACGAAATCGTACATATTTCCTTTTGATTTATTGAGTGGCATTTTATTGCATTTTCTTCCGGCGGTAGCTTATACCGGAGATTATTACTGTTTCGTAATCTTCAAAGCGGGCTTTGCCCTGTGTAACGAGATTGACGAAGGCTTCGTATGTGTATAGTTTCTCCTGTTTTGTTTCGGTTGGGATTTCCGGGTGGGTTTGTTCCCAGCATCGTTGGTTGAGCCATGTTTTCATGTTTTTCATGGTGGGGAGGAATAGGTTATTCTGCCGGCAATGTTCGCGCCATTCCTTTTCTTTCTCTATGGCTGGCAGCAGTACGAAAGAGACAGACAGGTAATCTTTGTGTTTGCGTTTGAAATCATTCCATTCCGTCTCTTTAGAGCGTTTATTCCCATCCTTTGGCCATGCTTTAAAGAATGTGGCAAAGGCTTCTTTTTCGGATGCTACGGCGGTTTGTCCGTACGTTTGCAGGATGGTAGCTTTCAGGGATTCGTATCCGGCGACATTTTCAGTAATATTCACTCCAACATCGTCATGCTCAAATAAACGTTGAGATACCGATTTAAGACCTTCTATCGTTTGTAATAGTATCTCCTGTTCCCTGAAATGGAACATACTACCCTGCTTGCTTCCGGAGACTTCCAAAAGCAACTCACGTGCGATGCCTATCAGCATATAGGCGGTTTGGATGTTTTGTTTCATGGTTTGTCGGATTTGAATTGTTTATGTTTATAGTAATAGGCTTGCTGAAGAATGACATCTCTGTATGAATTAACGTAGATAAAATTCTTACCACCCATTGCAGATAAAGCCTTACCGGCTCTTTTCATCGTGCGTTCAGACAAAAATGAAAGCATGTTAGTATCCGCTTTTACATAGTTGTCAATATCTTCAGACGTAACATTATTTCTTTCCATAATAATCTTACGGTGTTCATAATTCCATATCAACTTAATCTCACTACCAATTGATTTAGTATTGAGAACATGCTCAAGCATTAAAGATAAGTTTGCCGAGCAACGGTAAGCACACCCTTCCGGCCATTCTAACTGGTCGACCAATGAACGGGGGTAAACGATGTAAAATTTAGGATTCCAGGACTTCATATTTGTTTAGTATTAATTAATGATTTTTTTTAGTGGCTTGCATATCTTCGTTTAAGCAATCTTCATAGTATTCCTTAAATTTCTCCATTAGTTGAGTTCTGATAAAATCAAGAAAATCAACTCTCCTACCTACATATACATCGTAGGAACACATTAACTCACAAGTGAGATTGAATAGCCTGTCATAAAGGAGAATGTTCATCGGTGCCGGATTAAACTCATGAACCGGGAATCTGAATTTAAACTCAAAACGATTACCTCGCTTGATGTAAGAAAAAGTAAATGGTTCCCTGCTATTTAATTTCCTTTCAAATCCGTTCTCTTCCAGATAATGAAACAATTCTTTTTTGGTGCGATAAATATCTATTTCTCTCATTTCTTTACCTACTATTAACCAATCGTTCATTTACTTCTTTTGCAGTTAGAATACCTTCTTTGAGGTACCATAATAGAGCAGCGGCACGTGCCTGGGCTTCGGTGGGGAATGTTTTGTAATTGTTCAGGAATACGCCGTAGGGTTTTCTCTTTGTTTTATTGTCAGGCACATACCGGGTCTGTACAGTGTTTGCCCGTTCCCCCAGCATTACACCGAGTTCGGCTACTGACCAGGCAGGGAGTTGTTTTTCAAAACATTCATCATGTGTAACCATACCGTTGAAAACGGGTACAAGGAATTCATCGGACCGCATATCACAATGTTGTTCACACCCGGCACAGGAAGTAAACCGTGCCGCTGCTTTATCTGATACACCGAATTCTGCCAGTTCTTTCGACTGCTCCGGGGTACAATATTGATTTTGTGGGTTCATGAGTTATTGCTTTTTTTGTTTGACTGATACTGTATACCGTGTTGCTCCACTTTTGGAAGTACCGGAACAATTCCTGTATTTCCTATTGGTAAAGTCTGATATCTGCGATAAAGCATCATCTATTTCATCTTCGATAAAAGCCTTTTCTTTTTTCCATTCTTCTCCTACCTGATGGGCTTTGTCTACCTCTATCGTTATTTTTATTATTTTCTTCATATTTTTTTATCCTTTATTGTAAGTAAGTTAATAAGTCAATGATACATTTTGGTACCTCCTCGATTTTTACTTCCGTTAGTTTGTCTTTAATAATGCTATTATTGTAATAAATTTCAATTTCAGACAGGTGAACACCTGAAAAGCTTTTCCCGAAATCGAGAGTTTTATCGTACATTACTGACACACATTCATTTTTTGATTTTGTGAAGATATAACAGGTTACATCCTTTGAATCCTGATAACAGTGTACTTTAATCTTATTCATTTTATTGCTCTTTTTTGATTTTAATAGAACAGATTTATTTCCTTTGAACCATCTTTATATATCTGGTTGAACTCTGCGGTGGCAATTGGTTCTGTTCCACTCCATCTTTGTGGCCAGATATTATTTCCCAATGCCATTTTATCCGGTTCAATTCTTCTTCATTCAGAATGTCTATATGCTGTTTGCCTTGCAGATCAGCCAAAGTGTTTACTTCATTTTGAATATTTACTATTTGCTGTGTAAATTCTTTTCTCGCTTTCATGGTAAGAGGCCCGACACGATAGGGGTTCTTTGCTAAAGAACCGTCGCTCTTTGTTTCCCCATGTTTGCGTAGCCTGTATTGGAATTTACGCATTTCCCTGTAAATGGGCCGGAGTTTTCGTAGTGGATGTAAATAGCCCCATTCATCAGGAAATATTTGAATGACAGCATCCAAAGCTGTATCGTTTTGGGCGAGGGGGCATCCGATACATCCGGTTCTTGCATTCACTTCGTTTGCACTATCCCCTCCGTATGCCTGGGCCAGCATGGAAGTATCCCACCCGCCATATTCTTTTTGTGGTGCATATACCTGTAACCAGTCCCACACCGTACATACCCGCCAATGAATAAGCGGGGCTATTGTGGCGGATATCTTATTATCCAGTGTATTCATATACCAACCCTGCCCACATTCTGCACCATTTTTTGAACATGCCATTGTCAGACGACCGTCCCTTATTGCACTTTCTCCCATCCGGACACCGGTTATGGTAAGTACTTTTTCTTTTTTCGTTTCAAACTCTTTGGCAATGGCCTCTTGCATCGGTGCTACCTTTATCTGGCTTGTGCACCACCGTAATGTCTGATTATTGGGAGGAGGCACCCCACGTCCCAGCATATACACCATAAACCGGTGATCTATATCCGACATAACTATTTTTGTTTTTAGCCAGGGGAGATTCAGGGATTTTATCTGTTCAATCATATTATACGCAGATATTGCAAGGGGCGGAAGCTCTAACCGGGTATCCGCATACATAATCGTCAAGGATTCCGGTCTCTCAATTTGTCCGGATAGGATCAGATATATAACCATGGTCATCGTTGCCGTTGAATCTTTACCCCCTGACCACGCAATAACCCAGTGCTTATGCGTATAAGCGTATGCTTTCAGTGATAATATGGTCAAATCCTGGCACTCACCCACTGATATTTTTTTTATTCCAAATAGATTATCCATAATTGGTTATTGCTTTTTAATTGTCATGTAATGTATTCTTTCTGCCATGTGATAATAGTAAGGCATAACGAGTATATTTATGCCGTTGAACCGGAAGATGCCGGCGGATTCTTTATCGTCGGTGGTAAGATATGTTATTTCGTCGGCTCCGGAGAGTTTCGCAGCGATGGCTACTTTTTGCAGATAGGTGGCTTTGTAGCATGCGTTACCTAATCCTATCAGGAAGGTTTCAGCTTCGCTTAACAGGGAGAAGTCTTTTATATAGGTGCGACAGCTTCCGTCACCCTGACAATCGGGGCAGTCGTGGTCTACACCACAATAGTCGCATGTTTCTGTTCCTTCTCCTGAGCACTTCGGACAGGGGTCTGAACTGGTGAGATAATACCATTCAGCATGAGTGAGCATTTCTATTAAATCGTCTGTCCGGAGAGTGTATGTTTTATTCTCTTTGCGGTTGATTGCTTCGTTCAACAGCTTTTCGGCGTTGGGGTATTTTTCTATTTTCTGATATGTTTTACAAAGCATTTCTTCGGGCATCCGTATTAACGTGTGCCCGTCAGCAGCATAGACAAATCCGTTTCCTTCGTTATGAATGTGATTCATTACCGGACGAAGACTATCGTTCGCCACAAAAAACGGCATCATAAAATCGTTGTTAAAACTCTTTTCCATACTATTAATACCTTTTAGTTGTCCAGTGAATAATTTTTCCTTTGAAATTTTTATTGAACCAGCCGCAGAAGGCTTTGAAGTCCGGGAAGCCATCATTGCGGGCAAGTGTATTGAGTGTTCCCATATCTGCTTTGTTGGTGTAAGTGTATTTATGTCCGCTGATATAGATGGCAGGATAATCAGAACATTTGTTTTCGTAAAGAATGTTTATCTCCTGTGTACCGGTACAAATACCTTCTTTAAAGCATTGATAGTTCTTTGTGCGTACACCGGTGGCATAGTGGATTTTCTTTCCTGCCTGCCACCGGCCTGTTTTGTCTTCCCGGATGGTATGTATTTTTGTACCGTCCAGAATTAACGAGGGGAATTGTTCTTTGAATGGGAGTATCATTTGATTTGCTTTTAATTACTAATCAATCACAATCTTCATCATCAAAGTAATGTTCGCCTTCTACGTCAATTGTGATTTCAGTATTGGCTATTAACAGTTTTGCACATAGCAAGGCTACCTCGTCATGAAGCACATTCATTTCCATTGGTAGTTCAAGGCATTTATGTTCATCGTAATAGAGGCGCATGGTACGACTGCTTCCTTTTTTGTATGGCATGCCCAGAATTTGATATTTGCCTTTTTTATCATGTTTTTCATGTAAGGTTATACTGTAACAGGCTTTATCCATTTCGACTTTCATGTTATACCAGGAGTGTTGACTATCTTTTTCTATGAATACATTTATACATCCATCATAGGTATAACGCACCCCTTCTTTTAATTTCTGAAGTATTTCGGATAGTTTCAGTTCTTTTTGAATGCCTGCAAGCAGCTCCGTTACCATGGGAAGATAGGATTGGGCGATGGCATTATTTGCAATGCGGTCTACTTCGGCTTTTAATCCTTCATTGATGAGTCCCATAATATGTGGGATGGCTACGATGCGGGTTCCGATCCCCATGTTTTTCAGTTCTTCTTTTATTGCCTGCCGATAAGGGGAATTGTATCCTTCATAGAACTCTTTTATTTCTGTCAATGCTCCTTTGGTGGCTGACTCTAATGCTTATTTTTTCAGGACTTCGGTATCTATGGACGGTACCTCTAAGACTGCTTTTTGATTTTCTTTTTCCATTTTTGATTTTTCCTTTAAATGATTATTATTTATTGTTTTCTTTATTCGTTGTTCCGCTTTGGGGGTTTCGTTTGATTTGGGCTACTTCTATGTCGGATGCGCCTTTGAAACGGGTGGCGTATTCGGTGGATGGTTTTTCGGTGGCGACATACCAGATGTAACGGTCGGCTCCGTTGAGATAGCGGCGGTAGGCTTTTATCTGTCGTTCATTGTCGGAACGGTATAGGTTATCCGGATTGAGTATCCATCCCCGGAAGGCACAGTATTTTTCGAGGTTGTGCTTCAGGCGTTTGATGGTAACGCTTGATGCGTATTTGTCGCTGTAGGCTTTTTTGTAGGCTTCGAGCAGTTCGGAACGGTCGAGCGGACAATTGAGGTACAGGGAATTTTCTCCTTCGCCGGTGGTAGCGAAAAATTCATTGAACCAGTCGAATACGTGCCGGCTGATGTCCTGCACTAACGAACGGAGTTCGAGGCTTTCCATCGGTGGGGTAATCTTTTCCGGAAACTGCATGTGTAGCTGAATGCAGGCACAGAAGAAATTATACAACTGGTTGTTTTCGTCGGTCGTATAATCGTCAATCATATCTTTTCCGAACTCCATGGCCGGGGTAAATTCGCGCAATCCTTCCGAGGGAGTATCAGCATGGTAGTAGTTGGAGAACGAACAGAAATTAAGCCGTCCGCGTGTGGATCCATCCAACCGTTGCGCGTAGTTGGAGGTAAAAACTACTTTGGGACTTTGCGCAAAAGGGATGATAATAGGGTCGCGGTGTAGTTGCCGGACTGTCATATCGCCTGTGATATCGGGAAAGAAGCTGCTTATCTGGTGATGCTGTTCGAGGTCGTCAAACATAACAATGTCGTGATGCTCATTGAGTCCGGATAGCAGCGTGTCGCTTTTACGTTGCAGGTCGAGGTTTCGCATACCCCGGATAAATACGTTCCTGAAGGGAGCGAGGTATTTAAACATGACCGACTTACCGCTACGTCCTTCGCTTTGTCCGGATTCTACGAGGTTGGCTTCGAGGGCATAGATACCGATAGCGGTAGAGGGTGTTTTATGTTTGCGAAGCAGGTATCCGATACACCAGCATTTGTTGATAAAATGGATATCGTATTCCTGTTGTTCGCGCCATGTGAGGGGTTCGCCGGATTGTTCTTTCTTCCAGTACATTCTGCCGGTGTTGTAAAGGAACCGGATGTAGGATACTGTTTTTTCATCGAACGCTTTTTCAAGCCGGTATTTATACAGGTCGGGCATGTTGCGTATTTCGTCGTTCACCTCGTGCCATACGGGTGAGCCGTACGGATGGCTGTCACGTTCGGCAAGCAGGTGGTTGTATTTTTCGCTGTAATGTACTTTAAATGGTGCTTCGGTTGGTGTAAAGTCGTGCGGTATGCGTTTGCTTTCGTGGATATGGAAACATATCTCCTGAGAGGTGGCTTTGCGTATACCGTCGGTTGTGATGCGGAATACTCCGTTACGGAAAGTGACAAATTCCTGACGGGTGGATTGGTACAGAAAATTGAGTGTGATGGATTGTGTCAGACGCAGGTTCTTATCACTCATCAGCCGGCTGTTGGATATAGCGTTGATTATGTTACGGTCGTAATACTGGTGAGAGTCGAGTACGTATGTTTCCATCTCTTTACGCACAATCTCACCGATGTTTTTTCAGGGATGAAGGTTACTAAGTTGCCCTGAACCCGGACAAACTGTATGTCTTCTGTGTTTTGGGGTACGTATGTGTAGATGTTTTTGGCGTTGGCAAACTGGCGCACACCGTCTTGCAGGATTTCGTATTTACCGTTGAATTTACCATCGCATCCTTTTTTCCCTTCCCAGAAACGCATCGCGATGGAGCGGAAGATGCGGTGTGCAAAGTCGGCACATTTGGCCTTGTGGTTTCGTCCGCCGTAGTTGTAGGTTTTGAAGTAATCGCGGATGTCTTTGTTTCGTCCGGAACTCTTTACGAACATTCCCTCCGGGAGCTGCACTACACGGATGTCTACATATTGCAGGGCAATCCGGTTTTGCATAGCAATTCCTGTTTCATCCTGGTCAAAACAGATATATAGATTTACGGCAGTCCGGCGCATGGTATCGAAATTAGGGTACGATAAACCACGTGTTTCGCTACCCAGCCAGCAGACATGCAAAGGAGTCTTGTAGTTAGGCACGTCGGGCGAATCGCTTTTTACAAACACCTGCGGTATGTTTTCGTCTTCGTCTTTCAGGTTCATATAGGCGTTAATCGCGTCACTTCCTCCGGAGCAGAGCAGCAGGTTGGCCAGCGGACGGGAACCATCGGCGTTCAGGCGTTTCTTTTCAAACACTTCCATTGCTTTGCGGTCGCCGAATAAGGGGTCGTTCGCATGGGGTGTACCGGTAGGCCAGTAGTAAAATTTGGCTCCGTTCTTTTCCTTTGGCAGGTAGATACGTCCCCAGTTCCCGGTTTCTTCGTCTGTATATTTATAGGTAAATATCGGATAGATAGGGGATGAATAGCGTTTTATGGACTGCTTTCCCGGTTCGGTAGGGGGCATGGTATAACTTTTAACGGAGTAGAGCGAAAAGACATTTTCCATTTCTTCCCCTTTCCAGACCGCCTGCCAGGAAACAGTACCGTTTTCGTCTTTCGTCTTTTCCTGTGGCGAACCCAGTAATACCAGCTCTTCACGGGTGAAAGGTTTTAGTTCAAACAGAGGAGCGTCTACCGGTTCCACATATTCACGCCGTGCAGAGGTGTGGTATTCGTTCTTTTCGAGGGTGGTATTTAGTATTTCGGCTATGCGGTGCATGGTGGAAATAAAGTCGTTCTGCGTACCTTCGATGCGTTCTACAAATGAAACGGCACCGCTTCCCCCGGCACCACAGGAAAAACATTTCCAGATACCTTTATCAGGATTCACCTGTAATGACGGAGTAGTGTCGCTATGGAACGGACACAATCCTACATGTTCCTTTCCTTTCGGACTCAACTGCACATACTGCCTTACGATGTCAATCAGCGAGGCATTCGCCTGTTCTTTTAATTTGTCAATTTCGTATTTCAAGATTCTTTTTCGTTATCCTGTTTACTATTCGTAAAAATTGCCGGTCTTTCCCGGCTGTCAAAGGAGTCAGTTGGGGGGGCTGAGCCTCCCCAACTGAAATATGATGTAGGCTACTTACCTAACATTTCTTTATCGCTGAAAAATGATTTATATTCAGCAATAGTTGTACGGGTAATTTTTGCCCGAATAGTCCTTTCTCCTTTTAACTCATCTTCTATATTCAGGTATTCAATAAAATCTTCAACGGTTTTATCCGGTTTCTTTCTTAAAAAATCTTTTCTTTTTGTCAGATATACTGTCCTTTGTATCGATTTATCCCTCTGCTTTTGTTTACCATCAAAATATTCCTCCAAAGCATTACAACATTCTCGCTGTAACCCAATCAGCCTATCTCTTATCTCTTCTTTAACATTGGAAGCATTTATTCCTAAAATCCATGCGTAAATGAATTTTACAGGCAAACAATGCATTTCGTATGATTTACCATCAGCCCCAGTCGCTTTTTGTAAAACAAACTCTTCTTTAAATAAAGGGTTTGCGAGAATTTTATCTTTTTGAGTTCTATAGTCAACTCCGAGCATTTTACAGATAGGCTTAATAGGAACCATTCTTTCGTTAACCAGGCTTGCCAAAATATTCACATCATTTATTCGTTTTACTACTACTATCTTCATGGCTTTTTTATTTAAGTTCAACACCTATATCTTTTAAGAAATTCTCTGTTATGGCTTTAAATCCGGGCACATTACTATAAGCCCAATCAAAAACAGAAGGGTCTAACCATCCGGCGAATCTGATTGCTACATATTTGTGCATAAGAATCCTTTCCGGACTAATCACTTTAACTCCGGAGCCTTTCTTTGTAAATTCCTTTTTGAGTGGCTTACTGAATTTTTTGCAAAACTCTTTAACTGTTTCCTTCGTTTCATCTTCCGCTAAAAAGTTGAAGATATTAGCGTCATAAATATCTGCCATTTTAGAGGCATTAACTATGTTGCTTTCCGATTCTAACATCTTTATTAAAGATGATAATTGGATATTCGTTTCCATTTGTAATAAATTAAATGATTAATAAATATGATTGATAAAAAAGATTTTAGACAGGACAACAAGTCATGTATTCAGGGTGACGGGTAAGCCAGGAAAGCCAGTTTCGATTGCGTTTCTTTTTGTGGCATTCACTTACATAGCGGCGGTATTCAAGTTGCTTTTGTACAATGTAATGGATTAAATCTCCGTAGGTATCGCCACGTCCGGTCTGCACTCTGCCGGAGATATTAAATTCTCCGGTAACATACTGCTTACTTACGGCATGCGAAAACCTGTAACGAATAATACATTTGTGAAGGTCGAAACCAAATTGGGAGAGGTCGGTAAAAGGATTTCCGGTTAACACAATTTCGCCCGTTTCGTGGGCAGACGTAGATTGTACGGTACTATTGTTCACGTCCATTCTAATTTCATCTGTTCTTGGCATAAACTTCAATGAAATAGAAATTAATAAACATAAGAAAGGCTGTCGCCTCCCAGTTCTGCCAAGAACAAGATTACATTCGTTGCCGAAAGGAATCCGAAGTTGGGATTTGACAGCCTCTTTATCGTATGGATACAACAATCCAAAAAGGGCATAAAAAATCCTTCCGACAAAAATATAATACGTTGTTCTTGGCATGAACACCGCAAACATAGGAAATATTTTTATAAGTTGTATCATTAACGTATATTTTTTAAGTGAAATAATATATCTTTTTAGTTGAAATTGCCGGTCTTTCCCGGCTGTCGCTTTCTTTCAAGTTGTCAGGAATACTTTTACTGAATAGGCTCTAAGCATCTTAACCCTCGTGTGTCTTTCCACTGTCACAGTCTATGTACCGATACTGTCCGGCGTACCTTTCCCTTATCCGGTTACTCATATTCCACTCTCGCTTATTTGGGGGTTTATCGTAGTTCATTTCTTTTGGTGATTATTCGCGCTCAATTAAACGCCAATGAGTATACGGAAATTCAAAGTCTTTCTCCCATCCGGAATTTAATAACCGGTCAACATCGCATACTCCATATTTATTTTTAACAAGAACTTGAATACCTTTTTCCGGTAACTCTTCCTCTATATTTATCCACCGCTGTGCTTCCCTTGCACCAAACTGCGCCCAGTCAATATAATTTTTTGCGGGAATCTGTTTGTGTACAGGCTGTTCTCTTTGATTTATATATTTATCTGCGGCAAGCCATTCTATTGTTTTCATATTTTATTTTTACTAATTCATATATTCTTTACAGTAAAATCCTTTACGGGGCTGGAAGTCTTTAAAATCGCATGACTTAAATCTTTCCTTTTTATTTACCCAGCCTGCAAAATCCTTTTCGTACTGGGTTGGTGTACGTTCGTTCTTATAATCCCGGTAAGGCTGTACAAACGGGTCTACCCCTAATTCATCCAGTTTCATTACTCTCTCGTAACCCTGTTCAGGAGTGCTCCAATATCCTATAAGTATATAGCAGGTGACTTTGTATCTCTTTACGGTTTTGAGCATTTCTTTGAGGTTGGGGATGATATTATCTTTTGGATTATCCCAGGCAATATGAATAGAGCTTCCTTTCAGTTTCATGCTATTTAACGCCAAAGCCTGTTCTTCATTCATCAGACGGATATCGACACCGTGCAGATTTACATATTGTCCTGTTTCGTTCAGGAATTTTACAGCATCACGCCAGCATGGATTGGCAAAGAAATTATTATCAAGCACCTCTATGTGTTTGCCGGCAGGATTGAGAGCCGTTCTTTCTACCGATCGGATTCTTCCCTCTTTCTCCGGAACAAGACAAAACGGACAACGGCGAATACATCCACGGGAGAAAAATATCACGGAAAACTTATGTTGTGGATATATAGAATAATCGGGATCCATACATTCAATTTCACTTGGAAGATGAGTCTGTGTATTATATCCTGTTCCACCGAATATGATTTTATTTGCGTGGATCCACGTGTAATCATCCGGAGAAAATGTGAAAACTTTCGATTTATATACGATATCGTACTGATCGAAATGATTTACCCATTCAACCGTATCACCTTTTCCGGTATGATATGATGAGATTTTCATCAATGCCAGATTCGGAAAGTTGTGCCCGTCCACGTCTATTAATCCGATTTTCATTGTTTGGATATTATTAGTTGAAAAGTTTACCGTATAGTGGGTCACCGAACAATCGCAGCTCTTTTCTTAATTTATGGAGTGCGGCACTTCCCTTTTTTGTTCGTTCTAACCATTCAGTGTATTGCGCTAACGAAATTTCTGAACCTAATTTTTTAGCTTCTTCAATTTCACTACATACTAATGTGTGGCTTATACTTAATACAGATATAAGGTTCTTAATATCCTGCCATCCCATTTTGATTTTTCCTTCCATATTTTTATGTGTTATGTATCAACTTTCCTTACTAAACGGAAATACATCCATAATATCCGTTTCCTGGATAAGAGCGATTTGATAATTAGCCATCGTGCCTTTCATACCTTCTTCGAGGACGGAAATGGCTTCTTTGAGATTGTTTGCCTGTGCATACATGCGGACAGCGGTTTTCTTTTCGGTGCCTGACTTTTCATCGAGGGTGATGAAGACTATTTTAAATCTGTAAAAACGGGCGCCTTCGGCATTGAAGAATATTTCGGAGGTTTTATGTCGTTTGATATCGGCAATTGTAAACTCGCCGGTGATAAACAGACGGATTTCTTCGATGATTCGTGCTTCCGCTTCGGTATATGACAAAGCATCTACCAGATAAGGCTCTGTCACCTTTTTCTGCATTCCATTCTCCAAAATCTTTTCGTAGGAGACTTTACATTGAAACCAGTTGTGCATAGTTTTACTTTTTATTGATGATTAAATAATGTATTGTTGATGGATGGTTCGTAGTTCATCCAGACCACTTCCTGTACTTCACCTGAGCGTATGTTGTTTTTCTTTACCGGAAACTTGACCCTGTTCCAGTCTCCATACAGAGTATTAAGCAGGTCACAATCATATCCGCTTATCATCGCCTTACCTTCAATACGGTGTAAACGGTCAGCTAAACATTTGTGGTCGTTATCGTTAAATTCAAACCTGTAATCGTTTTTCGAGTTACGACATTCCTCCGGATAGGGCGGGTCTGCATAGAAGAATATACCGGGGAAATCCAATCTTTCTATACAATCAGCATAATCACCGTTTATTATCTGGAAATTGGCACGTATCACGTCGGCTACTTCGTGCAGTTTTTCTATGGCATTGTTCCAACGGGATACGGTTTGATCTCCCTGTGCGTTGTAATGTTGTTTAGCCATGTGCCACCCTTTGTTTTTGCATTGTGCTCCCAGACCAAAGAACGACTGGCGGACACGTACATAAAACCGGCGGGCCTGTTCAATTTTGTTATCCGATAGTTCCCAACAGTTATTATACTCCTTTTCTGAACAGGGAGTCAGCAACAGCAAACGGACCAGCTCCGGTTCATGGTCACGCAACACTTCAAAAAAGTTAGTAATATCCGTGTTGATTTCATTAACCGTTTTAATGATTCTACGCGAATAATTCAAAGAAACCACCATACTGCCACCAAAAAGTTCACACAGATGAGTCACGTTTGAAGGAAAACAACTATACAAATAGTCCAGCCAGGTACACTTCCCACCGAAATAATTAAATGCGATTATTTTGCTGTTGTTTCCGCTCATAGTAAGTTGAAGTGTTTTCTTAGCATATTATTATCAATATTTCAGGATATATATATGTCACCGGAAGGTTCATTCAGTAGATAGGCATGCCAAACATATCCGTTTATCTGGAAGCTACCACAGAACAACAACCATTCATCTTCCGGAATCTCGCATCCTGTACCAAACATTTTTACAGTAACGGCATGTTTTTCTGCATTTGTATCTACTTCCGCCCAAAGAATAGGTACACCATTTTGTATTTGGGAAGAGAGAAGCACAGCTCCTTTCGGTAAGCTAATTGTTTGCTCTTCGGTCACAACCAAAGGAAATTTGTGGATTGTTTTCATACTTTTTCCTCCCAGGTAAATGTTGTTCCACAAATACGTTCAATTTCTTCACGTTCCAGTTTACTAAAATTACCACGTGAGATTCTTGCATAGAACGATGGATATTCGATTTCAAAACGGTCAAGAATGATGCCACGAACCGTTCTTCGCTCATTTATACCCAATGCTTTGTAATATTCGACAAAGGATATTTTCGCTGTTTTTTCAGTGTTTAATGATTCTTCTTTCATCTTTTTACTATAAATTTATATTGCAAATATAGGTTATTTGCGAATTATTTACAGGTATTTAATGAGTTAATATACATTAAATGCTCATTTATTTATGTGTAACTGTATTTATATAAAAGTGGATAAACAATTTAACAGCTTGAAATTAAGGAGTTTTCTGATTGATAAATTAGGAAAAAGGTCATTTTCGGATTTTTACACCAATGCGAAAATCGACAATAGTTCATTTTCTCGTTTCGTTACAGAAAATAGTGGAAGAGTTTTAGAACCGTCCGCTAAACAATGGAATAGAATCATTGCGGAGTTTAATCGGAGGAATATCCATGTTAAAAAAGAATTCTTTTATGATGGTTATGAAGCAGATGATAAAAAAAGCTACTCAAGTGACAACCCTTTAGGCTCTGTTAAAGAGTATAACTGGCAGGAGCATGCCGCCGACCTTCTAAAAGAACTTTCTACTCTCAGGGATTTAATCCGGGAGAAAGACGAATTAATTCTTAAGCAGGATAATGACAATAGAAAACTGAAAAGGGAAAATAATCAATTGAAAAAAAGGCTCAAAGAGTTGGGCGATATATAAATAATCAAACCACCATTAACCATGAAAAATTTAGTTTTAACGGGCATGGCCTCCCTGATGGCCGCATGTTCCGTTACAGAGGTAACGGAGACATACAAACCGGTTGAGTGCACTATACAATGCCGGATTGACTTATTGGAAACAAAAGCGACAGCTTCCGAAGCAGTAGAAACACTTGTGTTTGTATTTATGAACACAGAGTCTAACAAAACAACTATCCTGACTCAAAAGAAGGGAGAGAGTTGTTTTGGTTCAATTACTGCCACCCTTGATACAGGTACCTACGATTGTGTAATAATCGGACACAATAGCGAAGTACATTCGTTAGAAGGTACAATTATGACATTCGACAAGGCAAGCGACACATTCCGGGGCATAGAATCGTTTGAAGTGGAACCAGGTGATAACCATACAATAGAAGTAACACTCAGCCGGGCTATCACAAGAGTAGAAACGATAGCATCCGATAAACTTCCACAAGAGGCTTCCGAAATATCGTTTGAATTAACAGGATTGTCTAACGGTTTTGACATCTGTTCCGGAAAGCCGGAAACAAAAGAAACCATCAACCGCCGCTTTACATTAAGGTCATCCGACATAGGCAAAGAAAACCTAAAGTTCAGCATCAATGCTTTCACAGACAACAAATCCGAAAGCAAGCTGACAATAAAAACATATAAAAAAGATGGTTCACTGATGAAGGAAACAAAATCACCTCCCTTTATCCCTGAAACAAACAAAATAACACGCTTCACAGGCTACCTATTCACCCGTTCCGGGACTCCAGATCTCGGTGTAAATATTGATACCGAATGGGACGAAATCAACGAGTATGAACTGGAAAACTAAGAGCAAAAGAGATAATTAATTCCCTACTCTTCGAACGTAAACATTTGAAAAAGGCTGATTTACAGCCTTTTTCAAAATATTATACCGGGAGAAATACGGGAGAAAAACACGATAAACGGCTGATAATATATACTGATTATTAATATGTTACAACTCATGATAAAGAACGAACAAATCGTCTCATCCCGACCAACAAAAAGCCTATTCTTTAACAGGAATAGGCTTTTTAGTATTAAATATCCAAAGAGCAAATCTATACTCACCCATTACGTGTAAACCGTACTTTTATACAGATAAATCACTATATTTGTGCCGCTAAGAGTAAAAACTAATTTGAATCACATGAAAAAACATCTTTTATTTATTGCATTTTGTGCGATAAGCGGTTTGGTCACTGCACAAAATCCGGCTACCATTTCCAGTCCGGACGGAAGGATCGAAGTAACTACCGGATTAAAAAACAAATCTCCTTTTTACAGTATCTCCTACAATGGGAAAACGTTTATCGAGGACTCTTCTTTAGGACTTAAAACATCCATAGGCGACTTTGATATTAATCTGCAACAGACAGACCAGTTGGTTAGTTATCTTGTAAAAAATTACGGGATGGTCAATGCTAAAAAGAGTCACATCCATTATGAGGCCAATAAACTCAGTATAACCTATATTAATGAGAAAAAAGACACGCTTGAAATTATCTTTCAGGTAAGTAATAACGACATCGCCTTTACCTACCGGGTAGCAAGTCCAAAGAAAAATAATTGCATCATTTTGAGCGAATCCACCGGTTTTAAGTTGCCCTCTTATACTACCACATTTATTACTCCACAGGCAACTCCTATGATTGGCTGGGAAAACACCAAACCCAGCTATGAGGAAGAGTATACTTACGAAGAGCCGGTAGGGACTCCATCCCTTTACGGATTAGGATATACTTATCCGGCCCTGTTCCATATCGGACAGGATGGCTGGGCTGTGATTTCCGAAACAGGTGTAGACAGCCGGTATGCTGCTACCAAACTAAGCGAAGGAAGTGCGGACGGATTATATAAAGTTGCATTTCCCCACCCCGGCGAGAACAACGGTATTGGAGCTTCTACTATTGCTACCGCTATCCCTTTCATGACATCATGGAAAACAATCACCGTAGGCGAAACTCTCAAACCTATTGTCGAATCCACAATAACCTTCGATGTGGTAGATCCCCTCATCACATCTTCACAGGAGTACCTTCCGGGACGTGCCAGCTGGAGCTGGATCATCTGGCAGGATATCAGCTGCAACTATGACGATCAAATTATTTTCATAGATCTGGCTGCCAACCTCGGACTCGAATATATACTTATTGATGCTTTGTGGGACAAACAGATCGGGTACGACCGCATGCCGGAACTGATCCGGTATGCCCAATCCAAAGGCGTCGATGTATTCCTGTGGTACAATTCCAATGGTTACTGGAACAATGCTCCACAGGGCCCTAAACACCGTATGAGTACACCCGCTGCCCGGAAAGAAGAAATGAAGTGGCTCAAAGAATTAGGAGTCAAAGGGCTCAAAGTAGACTTTTTCGGGGGCGACAAACAGGAAACAATGCGGTTGTATGAAGAAATACTTGTTGATGCAAACGAATACGGATTAATAATTAATTTCCATGGTTGCACACTTCCCCGTGGTTGGGAACGTATGTTCCCTAACTTCTTCACGGCCGAAACTGTTCTGGCTTCCGAGAACCTGGTATTCAACCAGGCAGCTATGGACCGGCACGCTTATTCGGCAACGATCATACCTTTTACACGCAACACAGTCGGAGCCATGGACTTTGGTCCGCTATTCCTTAACAAACGGCTTTCACGCGATCAGCAGGAAGGCGTAATACGCCGCACCACCGATGTGTTCGAATTGGCTACAGCCGTACTTTACTTCTCACCCATCCAACATTTGGCTGTTACTCCAAACAACATCAATGAACAACCGGACTATGTAATTGATTTTATACGTACAGTACCTGCCTCATGGGACGAAATCCGGTTTATCGACGGATATCCCGGTAAATATTGTGTACTGGCCCGCCGCAAAGGAGACCAATGGTATATTGTAGCAGTAAACGGCGAAAAAACAAACCGTACTCTCACCCTTTCGCTACCTATGCTGGAAGGCCGGGAAATAAATCTGTTGTACGACCAAAAAGACCGCACTGCCGGATTTAAAACTATTAAACCCAACAAAAAAGGAACCTACGAAATCCGGATGTTGGGCGAAGGCGGTGCAGTATTATTCAACTAAACAAAATAAGCTGACACACTGTTATATATACGAAAGTGTAATATCAGGTATCAGATTTATACCGGAAACGGTATTCAATCAAAATACCAGGGAATAAGGGTGATAAGTATTTAGGTTAAAAAGGCTTTCCATTACCGGAAAGCCTTTCTTTATCTAAAATGATATAACCGTTTTTGCTTTCAAACATTCAGATTTCATCATTTGCATACAAGCTCCAGATGTACGAGGGAGTATAATCAAAAATCTCTTCTTCTTTAAAAAAGCGTTTCAATTCTATTTCTGCTGTCTCCAGCGAATCTGATGCATGAACAATATTCTCCTGCACACTCATACTATAGTCGCCTCTTATCGTACCGGGGGCCGCCAGCCGTCCGTTTGTTTTTCCGGCCATTGCCCGTACTACTTCTACAGCATCCAACCCTTCCCAACAACAAACAATTACCGGACAAACACGCATGGCATCTTTCACACGCTGAAAAAAAGATTTCTCTTTCAGGTGCGCATAATGTTCACTCAGCAGCTCGTCCGTCAGCCAGGTCATTTTCATACCTGCCAGTTTCAGGCCTTTCTTCTCAAACCGCGAAATAATTTCCCCGATCAATCCTCGTTCTATCGTACAGGGTTTTAAAATGACAAGTGTCCTTTCCATACAGATTCTATATTTATTAATTAAACAAAGTAATGGTGATATTTACAAATATAAGCATTTACTTTTATTATGCAAATTGCTCATGAAAGTCGTTAAAGAAGGTAAACACTATTTTTTACATCCATCTCCACCTTTACCGTCTGCTGCAAACGAAGCCGCATTTTGCTGCATATACACCTTCCCATTGCCAGATATAAGGTTTTCCAGGCTGCAAACGAAGCCGCATTTTGCTGCATATACACCCGTAGTGTCTGCCTGCTCACACCCAACTTCTTACTGATATACATCTTCGTATGTTTTTCAGACAGCAGCTTCCTGATTATCTCCTCCTTGCCCGAAAGCTTCTTGTTGGCAGACTTCTTCCCGATAGGCCTTCCCAGTTTCACCCCTTCTTTCTTACGGCGTGCCAGTGCTTCTTTAGTACGCTGTGAAATCAGATTACGTTCTATCTCCGCGCTCAGGCTAAAGGCAAAAGCCAGAATCTTACTATTAATATTATTTCCCAATTCGTACCGCTCCTTAACCGTAAGCACTACAATTTCCTTCTCCATACACACATGCAGGAAACTCATTACCTGCATCAGATTCCTTCCCAACCGGGAAAGTTCCGTTGTAATCAATGTATCTCCTTTCCTCACCTTTTTTAATAACTTACCCAATACCCTATCCTTCACGCTTTTTGTGCCGCTGATTGTCTCCTTCACCCAACAATCAATATTAATACCTTCACACTCTGCATACTTATTAATTTCAAAGCATTGGTTTTCCGTGTTCTGTTTGTCAGTACTGACCCTAATGTAACCGTAGATCATAGTATATATTTAGATGTAAAAGTCTCTTCCCATGTGCAAATATGGCTATTTATATTGATAAGTAAAGAATCTGCCTGCATACTTTCTTTTATAAACACCTGGTTCCGGATGCCAAACAAAAACACCCACATTATTAAATTAAGATGTTTTTAATAATATCTTTGCATTTCTATGGACATTGTTACTCACACATTAACCGGTATCACATTGGGTAGTTGCCTGGCTGTACATACCAACAGCTGGAAAAAGCGTTTGAGTTGCCTGCTCATAGGCGGCTTTGGCGGCATGCTTCCCGATCTGGATGTCCTCTCCCTCTGGTCACGCTTCGACACCACCTTCGGCAAATGGTTCTCACTCCCCCTTCCGGGCAAAGCTATTTACTCCGGCAAACTCTGGTATTCACACCACGGGTTTATGCACTCCCTGGCCGCGGTACTACTATTTACACTTCTGATCTACCTGTGCTTCCGGTTAATCCATAAACAGCGGCGTCCGGGCAACCTGTTATTACTCTCATTTGCGGGAGGATATATTCTGCATCTGTTTCAGGATATGATCACGCCTGCCGGTAGCTGGGGAGGTGTACGCCTGTTTTTTCCTTCCACCACCTACCTGGGAGGCACCGGATCTATCTGGTGGTGGAACAACTATGACCTTTTCCTGACTGTACTTACCATTTTCGTTTTCAATCTTATTTTACTACTTTTGAAACCATTGTGGAAAAAGAAGATGCCAGGTGCGGTTTGGTTGTTATTTACCGGCGGCTCATTTCTGTTCATGTGGCAAGTCCATACACGGAATTTTAATTTCAACAGAAACTCTTATGAAGCCTGCGAAAAAAAATCACTCGGAATTCAGCAACAGAAATTACCTGGTCCCGTTTACCGGCAGATGGTAAAATTCGACCAACGGCTTCCGGTCTACTTCTGAACAAACAACTAATGAAAATACACTATACATGGAAAACTTATTGACAGAGAAAAACAACCGGGTCGATGTGGCCGACGTGCTACGCGGGCTGGCTGTTATGGGAATCATCATCCTACATTCTATCGAACACTTCAACTTTTATTCGTTTCCCGACACCACCGGGCAGGCATCGTGGCTCAACTTCACAGATAAAGCCATCTGGGATTCACTTTTCTTCACCTTTGGGGGCAAAGCCTATGCTGTATTTGCACTCCTTTTCGGATTCAGTTTTTATATACAGGACGATAACCAACAACGCCGGGGCAACGATTTCCGGCTACGCTTCATGTGGCGATTGGTACTCCTCTTCATCATTGGTAATTTCAATGCCCTGTTTTTCACAGCCGAAATACTGGTTATGTACTCCATCATCAGGTTTATACTCCCCTTGGTTTGCAGATTCTCTACCCGTACTATCCTGATACTGGCTATTATCTGTCTGTTGCAACCGCTCGAGTGGATTAAAGTATTCGCAGCCTTATTCTCTCCTGATAATACGCTCCTTACTATCAATGAAGGAACGTACTGGAAAGCCACAATGGATGCGCAGACCCATGCCGGATTCCTCGAAATGTGTAAAGTTAATCTTTGGGAAGGACAGTTGGCAAGCCTTGCCTGGGCATGGAACCACGGTCGTATTTTCCAGACGGCAGCCCTTTTTATGCTTGGATTCCTTATGGGCCGGACCAAACTACTTCTGTATACTCCTGAAAATCGTAAAATCTGGTTTACCCTACTTGCCTGGTCTCTTATCTGCTACTTCCCACTTATGGGACTGGCCAACATACTACCCGGATACATCGAAAACCCGGAAGCAGGCAAATCGCTGGTAATGATATGCAAATCTCTGGCCAACTTCTGCTTCATGTGCATACTGGTTGTAGGTGTATTATGGGCCTTTTATGAAACCGGCAAACAACAATTACTCCTGAAAATGGCCCCGTACGGCAAGATGAGTCTCACCCATTACCTCGGCCAGTCTATTATTGGGTCGTTTTTCTTCTACAACTGGGGGGGTTAGCACTTTACCAAGACCTTGGCATCACTGCCAGTTTTATATTTGGTATAGCTCTGTTCGCCGCCCAATACCTATTTTCCATCTGGTGGTTCAAGCACCACACACACGGCCCTTTCGAAAGCATCTGGAAAAAAACCACCTGGATTACGATAAAGCACACAAACAACACCGATAGAACAGATTTACACAGATAATAAGCAAAAAAATTTCATAGCTTTCTTACAATTCTGTAGTCATCTGTCTTATCTGCGTATTCTGTATGCTCTTAACATGTAAAAAGGAGTTGATATTCCCGGATAGGGTTTATCAACTCCTGCAAAGTAGGGTCTGAATGCGTCTGTATTATAGAAGGTGTTTACAGATGGCCAATGTTAATGGAACTTAGCAGTGTTTGCTTCGTTTCATATAATAAACAATGTAGGGTTTCTAATTGTTCTCATAAGTTTCACTTTGGCCTCATTTTTATATAATACCATAAAAAAAGGGACTCAAACTAACAAAAAGTCAATAAAAATCCCTATTTTACGCCTGTAAAACTTTAAATGCTGACGTTATGATTATTGGAGTTCCGAAAGAAATTAAAAATAACGAGAACCGTGTGGCTCTAACGCCTGCCGGAGTAAAAGAACTTGTCAGAAAAGGGCATACCGTTTATATTCAGGAATCCGCCGGCGAAAACAGCGGATTTGCGAATGCGCAGTATATGGCAGCCGGAGGCATCCTCCTTCCTTCTGCCGAAGAGGTATATACTATCGCCCAAATGATCGTAAAAGTAAAAGAACCCATAGCAGAAGAGTACAGCCTGATCCGCAAAGGCCAGATCGTATTCACCTACTTCCACTTCGCATCCGGGGAGGCACTCACTATTGCCATGCTGGAAAGCGGTGCCACCTGTATAGCCTATGAAACAGTCGAGAATCCCGACCGCACCCTGCCGCTGCTTGTACCCATGAGCGAAGTGGCCGGACGTATGTCCGTACAGGAAGGAGCCCGTTTCCTGGAAAAGCCACAGGGTGGCAAAGGAATCCTGATGGGTGGAGTACCGGGTGTAAAACCGGCGCGGGTACTCGTATTAGGCGGTGGCATAGTAGGCTACAATGCAGCCCTGATGGCTGCCGGTATGGGTGCCGACGTAACCATTACTGACATATCTCTTCCCCGCCTGCGCTATCTGCAGGAAATCATGCCGGCCAATGTCAGGACTCTCTTCTCTTCTACCTACAACATAGAGTTGGAGTTACCCTTTACCGACCTTGTAATTGGTGCGGTATTAATCCCGGGAGCCAAAGCCCCGCATCTGATCAGCCGGGGCATGTTATCCATTATGCGGAAAGGAAGCGTATTAGTAGATGTTGCTATCGACCAGGGAGGTTGCTTCGAGACATCCCATCCTACCACCCATGCCAATCCGGTTTATGAGGTAGACGGTATCGTACATTACTGTGTAGCCAACATTCCGGGCGCAGTACCTCAAACGTCTACCCTGGCACTCACGAACGCCACATTCCCTTATGTGCTCGAGATAGCCAACATGGGTTGGAAAGAAGCCTGCCGCCATAACAAAGGGCTTGTTCCAGGTGTAAATATTACAGACGGCAAAATCGTATATCCGGCCGTTGCCGAAGCCTTCGGCGTGCCTTACGAAAGGTTGAAACTGTGAATAAAAAAGAATCAAACTTAGTTAAACTTTTTTCCGGCATAGCAAAGATGCCAATATCGGGAGCTTAAGCGTTTTTGTTCCCCGACTTGATCGCAGGGCTGTTAAGTTCTTCTGTATGATTTGTATGAAGTCCTGCAAGGACGGTATATGTTAGCCCAGTACGAATGAAGTGCCCCCAAAAGTTGGACAAAAAAAGCGTAGAATATGGTTCGAAAAAGTTACAGTTATCAAGATCGTTTATGGGCGGTAAAAGAAGTGCTAAATAGGGATAAATCATATGCCGCAGTTGGCCGTATGTTAGGCACAGATCATAAACAAATCCGCCGTTGGGTAGCCCATTATAAGCGGTATGGTAAAAAAGGGATAGAAGGTAAAAAGCAAACTTATTCTTTAGCCTTTAAGCTATCTGTTCTCTCCTTGATGTATAAAAATAAATTATCTTTGTTTCAGACCGCTTTAGAGTTTGGGATATTAAATGAGAGTGTAATCGGATTCTGGAAGCACTCTTATGAAAAGGGTACATTAAAAGAGAAACCAAAAAGAAGAATGAAAAAGAAAGTCAGTTGTGGTAAATCAAAGGTCTGTGATCTCTCAAAAGTAAGCCGCAAGGATTTGGAGCAAGAAGTAGAATACCTTCGTGCAGAAGTAGCTTACTTAAAAAAATTGAGGACCTTAACTCAGCAAAGGCTCAGCCCGGAGAAGGGCAAAGAGCCCGGGTCATCCAGGAGTTAAGGTCTGATCACTCTCTCGAAGTCCTGCTTGGTGTATCAGGGATGGCCCGAAGTACATTTTATTATCATATAAAGAAAGAAAAAGACAAAGACAAATATCAGACCCATAAAAAGATCATATACGATATATACCACACTCACAAAGGACGTTATGGTTATAGACGTATCTGCCTTGAGTGTAAAAGACGAGGAATGAAGATCAACCATAAAACGGTCTTTAAATTAATGGGTCAGTTAGGCCTTAAGGGCAAAATAAGGGTGAGAAAATACGATTCTTATAAAGGGGAAGAGGGTAAAATAGCTCCTAACCTTTTAAATAGAGATTTTAGTGCAAAGTCTGTCAATCAAAAATGGGCTACAGACATTTGTGAATTTAAAGTAGGAAAAACAAAAGTCTATCTTTCTTGCCTGATTGATCTTTTTAACAGGGAAATCATTAGTTATACATTATCCGATAGCCCTTCTTTTAAACTAGTTATGGATATGATAAACAAAGGACTGGGAAAGTTTAGTAAATCACAACTGACAGGCCTTATTCTTCACTCAGACCAGGGATGGCATTACCAGATGCACGCCTATAGGAGAAGGTTAAAGAAAAGAGGAATTTTACAGAGTATGTCCAGAAAAGCAACTCCCCTGGATAATGCAGTGATAGAAAACTTCTTTGGCACTGTAAAATCAGAACTCTTTTATCTGGAGAACTTCTCCTCTCAAGAGGAGTTGGAAACAAAAATCAAAGAGTATATTAAATATTACAATAATAAAAGAATTAAAATTGGATTTAAGGGAATGACTCCTGTTCAGTTCAGAAAATTTTCCCTTTCTTTAAAACAATATTAACTGTCCAACTTTTGGGGCAC
>JAJQAZ010000109.1 GCA_021203545.1 Tannerellaceae bacterium
GCATTGGCAATCATCAGCGGAATCAGCTTCTCTGGGAAGTGATACGGACCGTAGTTGTTACTGCATCTTGAAATCGTCACAGGCAGACCGTAGGTTCTGTGATAAGCGAGAACCAAAAGGTCAGCACTCGCCTTACTCGAACTGTATGGACTGCTCGTGTGGATAGGCGTCTCCTCTGTAAAAAATAAATCCGGGCGGTCTAATGGCAGATCACCATATACTTCATCGGTTGAAACTTGATGGTAACGGGTGATGCCGTACTTCCGGCAGGCGTCCATCAATACAGATGTTCCGATAATGTTGGTCTGTAAAAAGATGCCCGGATCTTCTATAGAACGGTCAACATGGCTTTCCGCTGCGAAATTGACCACAATATCAGGTTTTTCTTCTTCAAACAGTTTGTATACTGCATCCCTGTCACAGATATCCGCTTTCACAAATCTGAAGTTCGGATTATCCATCACAGGTGCAAGGGTCGACAAATTTCCCGCGTATGTCAGCTTATCTAAACAGATAATGCGATAGTCGGGATATGTATCAAGCATATGGAATACGAAGTTGCTTCCGATGAATCCGGCTCCGCCGGTGACAATAATTACCATTTTCTGTTCCTCTTCCTTTTATATAATTCTGAATGCGCTTCTTTTTACTGCATCCTCTTCTTAGTGCAACACATCCAGATATTTTCCGTCTAATACGTCTTTCAAATACTGACCGTACTGGTTTTTCTTCAGTACTTCATACACAGCCAGTACATCTTCTTTGCTGATCCAACCGTTCAGGTAAGCTATCTCTTCCAGGCAGCCGACCTTTCTGTGCTGGTGCTGCTCAACGGTCTTTACGAAGTTGGTGGCATCCACTAGGGACTCATGTGTTCCTGTGTCAAGCCATGTAAAACCTTGACCGAGCAGTTCCACATTCAAATCACCATTCTCAAGATAGATGCGGTTTAAATCTGTGATTTCCAGTTCTCCTCTTGCCGATGGTTTCAGGCCCTTCGCATACTCCACGACACGGTTGTCGTAGAAGTACAGACCAGTCACACAGTAATTGCTCTTCGGATGTTCTGGCTTCTCTTCGATTGACACAGCCTTGCCATCCTTATCGAATTCAACAATACCGAACCGTTCTGGGTCATCCACATAATAGCCAAACACCGTGGCACCTTTACCGGTTTCGGCATTCTCCACAGCGGCTTTCAGTCTCTTTTTCAAACCATGCCCCGCAAAAATATTGTCACCAAGTACCATTGCCACAGTATCATTGCCAATAAAGTCTGCACCTATAATGAACGCCTGTGCCAGTCCATCAGGAGAAGGTTGAACTGCATATGTTAAGCGAACGCCAAACTGATGACCGTCACCAAGCAAATCCTCAAAACGAGGAGTGTCCTGTGGTGTGGAAATGATAAGAATATCACGGATGCCTGCATTCATCAGAACGGACATCGGATAATAAATCATCGGCTTATCATATATAGGAAGCAACTGCTTCGATGTTACCTTTGTTAGTGGGTACAAGCGTGTGCCGCTGCCACCTGCAAGAATGATTCCTTTCATGTTACATATTCCTCTCTATTTATTACTCAATCTCTTCTAAACAAATCTCTCGTGTACACTTTTTCTTCCACATCGTCCAGGCAGCTATCATATCGATTAGCAATAATCGCCTGTGACTGCTCCTTAAAATCAGCCAAATCATTAACGACCTTACTTCCGAAGAAGGTGCTTCCATCTTCGAGAGTCGGTTCGTAAATAATTACCGTCGCTCCCTTAGCCTTGATGCGCTTCATAACGCCCTGGATAGAGCTCTGACGGAAATTATCACTGTTGCTCTTCATTGTCAGACGGTAAACGCCTACAACAACTTCCTTTTCCTTATCAGCATTCCATCCTTCGTTCGCTTCATACCCGCCTGCAATTTCCATCACACGATCAGCAATGAAGTCCTTCCTCGTTCTGTTGCTGTCAACGATAGCCTGAATAAGGTTTTCAGGCACATCCTCATAGTTTGCAAGGAGCTGCTTTGTGTCTTTAGGCAAGCAGTAACCACCATATCCAAAGGAGGGGTTATTGTAGTGAGAACCGATTCGTGGGTCTAAGCACACACCCTCAATAATCTGCTGTGTATTTAGCCCTTTCATCTCCGCATATGTATCAAGCTCATTGAAGTAACTCACCCGCAAGGCCAAATATGTGTTTGCGAAAAGTTTTACAGCTTCAGCTTCCGTGAATCCCATGATGAGAGTGTCAATATTCTCCTTAATTGCTCCTTCTTGGAGTAATCCAGCGAATGTGTTAGCCGCCTTAACCAGACGCGCATTCTCCACATCCGTACCAACGATAATGCGGGACGGATACAGGTTGTCATATAATGCCTTACTTTCCCGAAGAAACTCAGGACTGAAAATAATATTGTCACAGTGATACTTTTCTCTGACACTCGCCGTATATCCGACAGGAATAGTGGACTTGATTACCATAATTGCGTCGGGGTTATACTTGATAACCAGCTCGATCACGTTCTCAACAGCACTCGTATCGAAGAAATTCTTCTTACTGTCGTAGTTGGTCGGCGCAGCAATGACCACGAAGTCAGCGTCGGTATAAGCTGCCTCAGCATCCAGAGTGGCTGTCAAATCCAGTTCTTTCTCCGCCAAATACTTCTCTATGTAATCATCCTGAATAGGTGACTTCTTCTGGTTAATCAGCTCCACCTTTTCCGGTATGATATCCACAGCCATCACTTTGTTATGCTGTGCAAGAAGCGTTGCTATTGAAAGTCCGACGTATCCGGTACCGGCTACCGCAATATTTAAACCCATTGTTCTAACTCCTCGTATTTTTATATTCTGTGGCGGTTAATCCACCAGTTTCTTATGTGGCGTACACGCCACCCTTTCAGCTCATGAAATTCCTCAGCTCATATAAAACTCTTTGTACCACTCAGCGAACTTCCGCAGCCCAGTCCGAAGATCTGTGCTCGGCTTGTAGCCGAAATCTCTCTCCAAGGCACTCGTATCTGCATAAGTTACAGGCACATCGCCCGGCTGCATCGGAACAAGTTCTTTGTGACTCTCAAAATCATATGTTTCAGGAAGCACACCTGCACGGATCAACTCCTGCTGCAGAATGTCTACAAAGTCCAGAAGATTTTCCGGACTGTTGTTTCCGATGTTGTAGAGTGCATACGGCGGAATTGGCAGACCATCCTCACCTGTGGCTCTGTCAGGAGCCTTCTGCATAACTCGGACAACACCCTCAACGATGTCATCTATGTATGTGAAATCGCGCTTGCAGTTTCCGTAGTTGAATATCTGAATGGTCTTACCGGCACGGAGCTTGTCCGTGAATCCAAAGTAGGCCATATCAGGTCTTCCAGCAGGGCCGTAAACAGTGAAGAAGCGTAGGCCTGTGGACGGAATATCATACAGTTTGCTGTACGCATGAGCCATTAGTTCGTTGCTTTTCTTTGTAGCAGCATAAAGCGATACCGGGTTGTCCACCTTGTCGTCTGTACTATACGGAACTTTCTTATTACTTCCATACACAGAGGACGAAGAAGCATAAACCAGATGCTCCACAGGGTAATTCCGGCAAGCCTCCAGGATATTGAAAAAGCCGACCAAGTTTGATTCCACATAAGCATCAGGATTTGTAATTGAATACCGGACACCGGCCTGTGCCGCAAGATTCACAACAACCTCCGGCTTATACTGCTCAAATACGGATGTAACCAATTCCTTGTCAGCGATATTTCCCTTGATGAATGTGAATGCGGGATAACCGGACAACTGCTGTAATCTGTATTCTTTGATTGACACATCATAGTAATCGTTCACACTGTCCAGCCCGATCACCTTCACATCTTCTACTTCGTCTAATAAACGCTGTGAAAGATTTGCTCCGATGAATCCGGCTGCTCCGGTTACCAGTATTGTCTTATGTGCTAAATCAATGTTGCTCATGATTTTTCTCCCTCATACAATCTCTTCTATATAAACTGCGATAATCACAGTCCTATCTATCCAAACCGCCTGTGTTCATATTCTCCTGCATTATGAAACTGTAAACTGGGTTTACCCTACGAAAAAAGTTTCATATTTAACCGCCGTACATATCTTCCGAGGTGCTTACCCTACAGCGGAAGTTTTAATTCTACATATCTTGTGACAGGCTTACCCAAAATCAAAAGTTTTCATTTTTTCAGTCCTCAACACGGTACATATCTTCTGACAGGTCTACCCTACAGAAAAAGTTTTAAATTCAATACTGTTCATATCTTCGGATAGGCTTACCCTACAAAAAAGTTTCAAGCACTTTTTTGTGCATTTATTACAAAAACTCTCTTATAAATTCAATCCATCTTTGTAATACTTCAACAAATCATTGAAACAGCCATTCTCCCATGTCTACCCTACGTTTCGTTTCCCATAGCCATGAAACATTCATTACCATAGGTCTACCCTACAAATCGTCTATCATAGAAGTTTTACTTTTCCGGGGCTTTTCAGGCTGCCAAATTTATGTGTTTTCCACTGGCGCTGACGCTGCGATTTAAAACTTTTTTTGTTGGGTAAACATTGTGTCATTCATGTGTCGAACCTGCTGTC
>JAJQAZ010000002.1 GCA_021203545.1 Tannerellaceae bacterium
CTCTTATTCTATAAAAGAAAAAAACAAGCGATTATTTAAAGTAATAATCGCTTGCTTATATGCTTAAAGATATGAATCTTTACATATCATCACTAAATAAGTGCGGATAATTAAAAGTTTACTCTTTACAAAGATGCCTGATCCTGTGGTCGTGTTTTATTCCATTCAGGATTCTGTACAACACCAAATCCGGCATTGATTTCATCCGCAGGAATAGGGAATACAAATTTTGAAGCATCGAAGGACGTTACTCCGGTTACATTCGGGTTGATTAATTCACCTGTACGGCGAACATCATACCATCTATGTCCTTCCTCAAAAAATTCACGAACCCGTTCGTCTGAAATAAATGATAGTAAATCAGCAGAATTAGCCGGTAAGTCATCCATTGTTAAATCCGGGTTACGGAAAGCAACCTCAAATAGAGCCTGTTTAGCAGCCGGTATAACATTATTTCTTGCTTCAACTTCTGCAACAATCAGATACATTTCAGAAATACGGAAAACAGAAATATTATTAACAGCCTGTGCCGAAGGTATACCATCAAATTTCAACGGACGGTTTGTACTGCTTATAAGTCCACGACGAATATCATTCGCCCCAAACTTTGCCAGGATATTTACATTTAATGTAGAACCGTAAGATCCGTACAATGTGTTCAAAGCATTTGCAGAAAGGTTATCATCTGTTGTTTTTGATATCGTAAAGATGTCTTCCGGGGTTATTGCTATATCGGACCACATCTCCACATATTTTTCATCATCTTTTTCGGTAGTTGTACCACGTAACTGAATAGCTTTCTCTGCTGATGTTTTAGCATCATTATATTTACCCATATATAAATTTACGCGGGCATCTAATACATAAATAGCTGCTTCATTCATATAAAATTGTGAGTAACTTCTCAAGGCACTACCGGCTTTAGTTGCACATTCTTTTGCACTTGCCAGGTCTGCAACAATTAAAGCATACGTATCTTCAACAGAAGCCCGTTCGATATTTACAAACGCCTCAATAGGTTCATCTTTTACAAGAGGTAAACCCAATTGCGTGTTATTACCCCCTGCCTTATAAGGCAATCCGAATAAATTAACAAGATAAAAATTAGATAAAGCTTTTATTGCATAACATTGAGCCATATAAGCATTTAACTGTTCAAGCTCTTCGTCCAGCAAATTTGAATTTTCAGCTATAATTCCTTTAGCTCCGTTTATTGTCCGTAAAGCACGGTCGATTGTTTTAAAACCATATTCCCATACATCTGTTAAATAACCATCCGTTTCAGTCAAAGTATAGCGGTTAATGGTAAGACCATGCCCGGTTGAAGGGTCTGCAACAGATATATCTGCGGAAAGATCTCCTATCGCAATCACATAATTACCATTAAACTGATAACTCCCTAATGAGTTATAGGTTCCAATCATTCCGTTCTGAACATCTTCAATCGTTTGAAATGCATCTTCGGTAGGAATAAACTGGTAGGTTTCTGTTTCAAAATCACAACTCGCTACTCCCAAAAATACCAGAACGGCCAGTAAATAATTAATTATATTTTTCATATTCTTTTCTTCTCTTTAATATTTTAAAAACCTACTGTTACACCAAACACAAAGTTCCGTGATACCGGGAAGTTCCACCATTGTACACCATCTGCGCCTATACCTGAAGGGTCAAATCCTCTGTAGTCTTTTGCAGAAATAGTAAAGACGTTATCTGCATTCATAAATATACGAAGATTATTCATATGCATTTTCTGGGTGATTGTTCTCGGAAAATTATAACCTACTGTTAAAGATCTTAATTTCAAATAATCACCTTTCATAAGGAATCTGGATGAATGTGCATTAGCATTACTTGCATCATCCAACATTACTTTTGGAACATCCGTTACATCACCCGGATTTTGCCAACGGTTATCGTATACATAACCGGTAAAGTTTTGTCCAAAAGAAGATCCGACATGTTCGTCAAAGCTCAGGTTGCTTCCATAGATTTTTCCTCCTACCGAATAATTAAACTGGAAGGAAAGATCAAAACCTCTCCAGGCAAAATTATTAGTAAATGAGCCCTGGAATTTAGGATTAGCAGATCCTACATAACGTTTAGCGGCCAATGCATAGTCAGTTGTTGTCTCATCACCTGTTTCATCCAGATACCACAATCCTTCACCTGTCTGCGGATCTACTCCTGCCCATTCTTTCATTTTGAAAGAATGCAATTCACGGCCTGCTTCTATTATCGTAGTGTTTGTTTCAATAGGATTCTCATTACTAAGCTTCTTTATTTTATTTTTATTCTTAGAACCGGTTAAAGTGATATCCCATTTGAAATCTTTTATCCGTATCAACATTGCATTCACCATGAATTCTATACCCACATTAGATAACTCACCGGCATTTCTATAATTTTCTTTCATACCGGTCAACATGGAAACAGGTACTGCAAAAACCATATCTTTTGTCTGGTGATTATAGTAATCAAACTCCACATTAAAACGATCCAGAAATGCGAAATCAATACCAACATTAAATTTAGCTGTCTGCTCCCATTTCAAATCAGGGTTACCTAAT
Organism: Tannerellaceae bacterium; assembly: GCA_021203545.1. Lineage (GTDB taxonomy): Bacteria > Bacteroidota > Bacteroidia > Bacteroidales > Tannerellaceae > UBA4116. Next base: position 2,571 of record JAJQAZ010000002.1, read on the forward strand.
TGCTGACGGCCACTACCGGGCAAACCATTATAATTCTGGCCGAATCTATAAAGATCACGGGAAGTGTACCATGCTGAAGCAGAGAAATATTCCACATTACCAATATCCTGGTTACCGGAAGTACCATAACTCGAACGGATTGTCAGATTATTTAACCATGACTGGGTAGATTCCATAAATTTTTCGCTGGAAATACGGTATTTTGCTCCAACCGACCAGAATGGAGCCCAGCGGTTATTACTACCAAAACGTGAAGACGCATCATACCGTAAACTGGCAGAAGCGTAGTATTTATTATTATAATCATATTGTACGTTCGAGAAGAAGGATGCCAATACCAACGAATATTTATAAGTTGCAGCATCGCTCGGAGCAGCAGCCAGAGATACCTCGTTTTTATAATCTACAGGATAGTTAGTAGAAGCCAGATAAGCATCACGTAAGTTGGTCCGTTGTCCTTCCTGACCGATCAATACATTCAAATTATGTTTATTATTAAAGGATTTAATATAATTCAATGTATTGGTTATACTTAACAGTAATTTAGTCGAATTATTATTTTCCCCTAATCCACGCATATCAGCACCTTGTGGTTGCAGGAATGACCAATATCCGAATTCGTCCAGAAACAGGAAGTCGGCTCCTCCTCTTGACATAAAGAAAAGATTATCTGTAAAATTCAACTGTAACCAGGGCGAAACAATAGCACGCGCCTGTTTGCTCAAGCTTTTATCACCTAATTCACTACGCTGAGCAACCGGGTTATATCCGGTTAAAGTATCAAAAAACCATTCTCCTCTTTCATCTTTAACAGGATGGGCAGGCGACATCATATAAGCCTGCGTAATCGGATCTGAAAAGTATCCGCCACCAGCTCCCAGATTAGTCTCCGAATAAGAGAAGTTTGTATTAATACCAAACTTAACCACTTTAGAAGGAGCTTGTTCCATATTCAAACGAATAGAGTAACGGGTTTCATCTTTACCACGAACAATGGGTTTATTATCCAGATAATTCAATGAAAGAAAATATTTTACAGCTTTCGGATCGGAACCTCCACTTTGAATATCAACGCCATATTCCTGAATCAATCCTTTTCTTGTTACTTCATCTACCCAATTCGTATTAACGCCCTTTACCGGACCAACATATAATTCATAAAAATCTTTATATCCCTGCTCATCATAACCAACAGAAAATCCTAAATTTCCCATCAAATAATCATTCCAATCTCCTAAAGCACCATTTTGTCCATATACCTTTACATCATTACGGATTGCTTCAATGGATAATGCTTCATAGTCATCTACGTCCAATGTCTTATAACGTCTGGAAACATTTGGCATAGTTTGTACACCTACTTTAGCTGTAAAGTTTACCCGGGTTTTTCCTCCGGAACCTTTTTTGGTTGTAATAACAATTACCCCATTTGCAGCACGTGCTCCATAAATAGAAGTGGCTGTCGCATCTTTCAAAACAGTTATACTTTCAATATCCGAAGCGTTCAGACTGGCCAACGGACTGGTACTTTGACTCTCTTCTATACGTACCCCCATTGGGTCAGCATTAAACTGAATACCATCAATTACATATAATGGCTGTGTTCCTGAGTTTAAAGAACTGCGTCCACGAATATACACATTTGCAGGCGCACCAGGTTGTCCGGAACTAACATTTAACTGAACACCGGAAACCGACCCGTCTAACGATTTAATAGGGTTGGAATCCGTAAACTTAGCCACATTTTCACTATCAAGAACACTTGCCGCACCTGTAAACGCAGCCTTTTTAGTAACTCCATACCCGGTTACGATTACTTCGTCAAGATGTAAACTTGAAGATTCCATAACAACTCTTACAACAGGTGCAATAGCTACCTCCTGCTGTTGCATACCCACATAAGAAACAACCAGAATCTTTGCAGAACTTGGTGTCTCTGATTATAACAGATATGAAAACATTTTTGATATACGAGATAATATGCGTATTATTAGATATTTATTTTTTGAACTACAAAAATTTGTTTTCTAATGAGATTAAAT
>JAJQAZ010000007.1 GCA_021203545.1 Tannerellaceae bacterium
CTTTGATATTCTTCACCCGTTCGTTGAGTACTTCCGGATTGTGACGGATGAGTATGTATAGTTCTGTGATATAACTTGCGGCAAGGATGATAAAGTAGATGAGCAGTTGCCTTCCGATATGAAAAGTACCTGCTGTAATTAGTATAACAGCCATTTGAAACAGCATTTGAAGGCATATTCTTATAATATACCTGATACCATGTTTTGATAATCCGGCTTGTTTTTTCATATTTTTTGCCTTTTATGTAAAGTTACTCAGATTTGTCTATATTCTTTTCTAAAAAAGCAAAAATTATCGTTGCTGGCGCAGATATTTATCTGTGCCTCATGATATAGGAACAAATTATTATTGGCACGGATTTAAATCCGCGCCAGCGGGTAAATTAACAGCAATTAAAGAGTATCTTTGCAGATAATGAAAAAATTACCACCCATAGAAAAGATTCCCGAAGCATACAGTGCTATTGCGGATAACAGAATTGAACTGTCTGAAAACGCTGCCTTTGTCGATTCTTCGGATAAGGCAAAGAGATATACTGTTACATGGAAGGATGATTTATATACCTCCAATGATAATGGGTCCATCTGGCAGGGGTATGCCGGTTACCCGATGATAGCAGTACTTATGTTGCAGGATAGATTACCACTTGACAGAACGATTGCCTCCCATTTTAAGGGAATAAACTGGAAAGCGGTAAACACAAAACATAAAAATAAATACGACAAGGCAGTAGCAGAAATATTAGATTCCCTGAAAGAACAGGGAGTGGATACAGATGCCATACAAACTGAAATCAACAAAGTGTATGAAAGTATCCGCACACTGGATATCTCAACGAAGCGAAGTGGTATAAAACAGATAAAACTAACCTGAAAGAAAAAGTAAAACTTTTTTACAACATTTCAAGAGGCATTTTCCGGGTTGGGGCGGGAAATATACTGTCTATTTGCTGTAAATCTTCTTCGGTTAGTTCAATCGAAAGACTTTTGAAATTTTCTTCTACATGTTTTGCGGAGGCTGCTTTGGGGATGGCAATGACTCCGGGATTGCGTATCACCCATGCCAATGCAATCTGTGTCGGGGTAGCGTTATGCCTGCGGGCAATTTCGGACAGGAGTTTGTTGTTTAGGAGACGTCCCTGTTCGACCGGGGAATAGGCAATAACAGGGATATTGTTTTTGCGGCACCACGGTATTAAATCATATTCTATTCCACGACGGGTCAGATTGTAGACTACCTGATTGGCTGCACAGGTGTTACCACCGGGAATAGAATAGAATTCTTCCATTTCGGCTACATCCATATTGCTAACACCCCAATCCCGGATTTTCCCTTCCTGCCTGAGTTGCAGCATGGCTTCGACCGTTTCTTCAAACGGATACCGCCACTGCCAGTGCAAAAGATACATATCCAGATAATCTGTCTGCAATCTTTTCAGGCTGTTTTCGCATGCTTTTATTGTTCCCTGGCGGCTGGCGTTTGAGGGTAGTACTTTGCTTATCAGGAATACTTTGTCGCGCTGTCCCTGTATGGCTTCTCCTACTAATAGTTCCGAGCGTCCGTTGCCGTACATCTCGGCTGTGTCTATGATAGTCATACCGAGGTCGATGCCGGTGCGAAGAGCATCCAGTTCGGTTTTCCGGTTGGTAGTGGAGTCGCCCATATTCCAGGTTCCCTGTCCTAATGCGAGGACGTTGCGGTGATTTATGGACACAGACTTCAAGTCTGCGCCAGCGGTGTGTTTCGTTTTCATTTTTCAAAAGTAATTAATTTTATATTCGGATGTTCACTGATAATTTCCAGTATCATATCAAAATAGGTTTTGCCTCTACCCTTTTCCAGTTCATCTAATTTCTGCTGTACAAACTCTATATTAAATGTGGATGGGGATTTTAATTTATTCCGGTAATAGTTTTTGGTAAGTTCCACCCCCAGGTCGGTTCTGTTCTTTTCAAACTCTTTCCAAATCAGGTGGATTTCTTCTTTTCCCTCTATTTCACCATACCCACCATACAACATATCACTGAGTGCATCTAAACTTTCTCCCAGTTTCCAATCCTCATTCGACATAAATACCCGGTTTACCTCTTTGTAGAAAGAGGGGATATCCTGTATCCTGCTTCCGTCTATGATGCATGTTTTTGCCATATATAAAACAACAAATAGTTGTCCGCATCTGTTTTTAAAAATCAGAAAGAGATTTATAAACAGATAAAAATAAAAGGTATGGATAATACTGAAAAAAGAGTAAAAAAGACGATTGAACAGATGCCCGACCACGAACTATATGGCTTTGGAGATGCAGGTGTACTAACAGACGAAGCACAGAAAAAAGCTTATCAGTTGGAGAAGGAAGCAAAAGAAAAGGGAGAAAAAAAGGATACTAAAGAATGAAAAAGTTCTTTTTATACCTAATGGCAGCATTTTATGTGTTGGCCGGACTTAACCATTTCCGTAACCCTGCGTTTTATATGCAGATAATGCCACCGTGGCTTCCGTGGCATTACGCACTTGTGCTATTAAGCGGTGTAGCGGAAGTCATTGTGGGTATCCTCCTCCTTATTCCCCGTACACGCCGGCCGGGAGCATGGCTTACCATTCTTTTGTTGCTCGCTATTTTCCCTGCCAATATCCAGATGGCTATTGATTATTATCAGGCACATAATCCGGCCCTTTGGATTGCTCTTTTGCGTTTGCCTTTACAGGGAGTGCTTATCTGGTGGGCGTGGCTGTATACGAAGCGGGGGTATATTTAGAAGGTTGTTGTCATTGTATCTTTTAGTTCTATTTTGACGGTGTTTTAAATACCTCCTCACGTAAAACTTTGAATATTTCAAAGTTTTTGACTTGTTCTCCTTTGGCTATTTCGCAGATACCCGGAAATACACCTTCTTCTAATGAACCTTCTACTACTTTTTGTTTCGTTCCGTCCGAAAGTTCAACCTCTTTTGTGAATATCTTTTTTAGAGTATGCCCGCAGAATGAGTATCTATTTATTTTTTCGCCGGGATGTATATTCTTTATGAATACATACTTTTGTGTAAATAGAAAACTATAGGTCTAAGACTCCGGGTTTAAACCCGGAGCCTGTTTTTTTAACCTACTTAACCGCAGCACGTTCCCTTTCCCTGCGTTCTTTCCTCTTAATCCGTTGAATCCTGCGAAAGGCAGCTAATTCGGGGTGTAGCCGGGGAGGCTGGTTCCGGAGTGGCCGCTTGCGTTCCCACTCAATAACGGGGTGTTCAGTGGTCTCAGGGTCGCTTTCGATGCGGATAATCAGTTCGCGCTCCTGTACGATGATCCGGATCTTCTGTCCGCTGCGGAATCCGGCCTCGTACATCCATTTGCCCGCAAGGGTGACGGTGGGAATAGTAGATTCTGATTCCCAGTAATTGTGTCTTTTACCATATTGCAGCAACGTCAGTGTGCGGGGCTTGAAACTCTTTTCTGCTGTTGGATTTTCTTTTTTACTCATGGCTTTTACATGTTAGTGACACAAGATTCATTAATCATTTGACGGGTCGGAACCTGCATACTACGAAAGGCAATATGCAAGAGCCGCAGCGTATACAGATGGTTATGGATTCCCACTGTACTACACTCCTCCGGATAATAAATAAGATAATGACTAAAATCAAAATAAAGCGAAAGCATCCTTTCAGAGATGGTAAACGGATCGTACTGCCCTGTGATAAGATGAAGAAGCGGGGAAAGATCGTACTCCTTTTCCGCGGCAACGGAAAGAAGGCCGGAGTGCCGCAAACAAGCGGCTGCCTCCTGAGGTGACAAATTTTTCATAACTTGAAAATTTTTAAAATAAAAAAGCCACCCTTAGGTGCTCTACGCTACGATTCGAAGCGCCGGGGTGTTTCCACTGACCCGCACCATAGGTGGCCATTATTTTTGTAATTTAATCTCAAGTTCATTAATAAATCGTTTTTAGAGACTACAAAGATGGTGAGAATTTGTGGGATTTGCAAACTTTTAGCTGGCACGTAGGACTTTTATTTATCCCTACAGAGATTTTATTATTGGCTACCTTTTTTATTATGGTTATAGACAATAATTTCTTCCTTTACACAAGTGATAGCCTCATTAATGTTTTCATAGATTTTTATAGACATATTTTGTAAGGGAAGTTCTTGGTATAAAATACTTTCAATTTCTTTTATTAATAGATCGAGTTTCTCTTTTTTCTGAATCTCACAGTCCCACACAGTCATCACTTTCCACCCCAAGGATTCAAGTTTTTCTATATTTTCTTTATCCCTTTGTTTATTGCGGTCAATTTTGTCTTGCCAATATGTAGAGTTGGTTTTAGGAATATGCGTATCGGAGCAAGGCCCGTGGCCGTGCCAGAAGCAACCGTTTACGAATATGGCAGTTTTATATTTAGGGAATACGATATCAGGTTTACCGGGTAGTTTTTTATAATTTATCCGGTACCGGAATCCTATTTTATAAAGTTCCTTTCTTAATGTAATTTCCGGTTTTGTGTTTTTTGACCGGATGTTTGACATTACTTTTGACCGTTTCTTTTTGTCCCAGATATCCATATGATTAATTTGAAATTAAATATATGAATTTAATAGTTTAGTAG
>JAJQAZ010000148.1 GCA_021203545.1 Tannerellaceae bacterium
TTAAAACCGTCGGGTTCCTGTAAAATATATCCGGTAATTATCTTCCGGCAGGCTTCCGCAATTTAATTTTTCCTGGATTGGTTCGTGAAACGAGCCAATCCAGTGGGTAGTGATGGATTCGAACCACCGAAGTCGAAAGACAGCTGAGTTACAGTCAGCCCCATTTGGCCACTCTGGAAACTACCCCCCAATTTATATTTTCAATATTTTTCTTTTCTTCGCTATCCGGCTCTCCAGGCTTGTTTCGGATTGAAGTATCAATTATTCCCGATTGCGATGCAAAGGTACAATTAATTTTGTAAACTCCAAGAAAAATCGATCATTTTTATTGCAGTAATTGCTGCTTCATCTCCTTTATTACCATGGATACCACCTGCACGGTCAATAGATTGTTGCATGGTATCGTTGGTTAACAATCCGAAAATGAACGGAATATCGTACATCAGATTTAGTTCGGTAATTCCCTGTGTAACGCCCGAACAAACGTAATCAAAATGTGGGGTATCACCACGAATTACACATCCCAAAATGATAACAGCATCCAATTCCTGGCTTTCGGCCAGTTTTTTTGCTCCGAATGTAAGTTCAAAACTTCCCGGTACACGTTTAACGGTAATATTTTCTGATTTGGCTCCGTGACGCTCGAGGGTATTGCATGCACATTCGAGTAATTTTTCTGTAATTTCGGTGTTCCATTCCGATACTACAATCCCGATTTTCATTTTTGATGCATCCGGTACGCTGTTAAAATCGTACGAGGATAAGTTCTGATAAGCTGTTGCCATATTTTTAAGTAGTCAAGTAGTCAGCACTTACCTCGTTCGTTAGGAGTTATCACTCGTTTTACTCGTTAGTAGTTAAGTAGAATACTGACTATTATTTATTAATATAATAAAAGGATGCCTTTGTGGGACATCCTTCATGTGTTTATTTCTTTCTTTTTTCTTATTTTGATGCCAACACATTTGCACGGGCAATATATTTATCAATGTCCGCAGCTTCTACGGAATTGTAATATTTTTCTTTGATCATGCTATATGCTTTTGCCGCGTCGTTGTATTGTCCCAGACTTTCGTAAGCGATACCGGCTTTCTTTAAGTAAACAGGGCTTACTACTTCATTGTTGGCTTTTTTGGCTGCTTTTTCGAAATAGTCAATACCTTCTTTGGTTTTATCCATGTTCACGTAACAATCTCCGATTGTACCATAAACAGCAGGTGCGATCATTTCATCTTTTCCTTTATAACTTTTCAGATAGTTAAGAGCTTTCTCGTTTTCACCTAATTTAAAATAAGAAAGACCGGCGTATGCTTTTGCCAGGTTACCGGCTTTTGTGCTTCCGTATTGATCGGCTATTGAAACAAAACCGGGGAAATCTGCTTTATTTCCGTTCAGAGCCATTGCAAAGGAGTCTCTTGCAAAGTATTGTTCGCCTTTAAACATGATAGAGGCAGCCTCTTTTTCGCGTGGAACCATATATCCATGGCGAATGCCCAGTACTGCACCAACAATAACAGCAAGTGCAATTACTCCGTACAGGATATTCTTTTTGTTGTTTTCAATAAACTGTTCAGATTTTGAAACAATCTCTCCCACTTCTAATTCGGGGGTGGTGCTCTTCTTAGTAGCCATAATAATGTATTATCGTTTTTATTAATTTATCATTGATTTTGCCTAAGGCAATTCAAAGCGCAAAAGTAGTTTTTTTTGCTGATATAATCTATATTTACCCTTTAATTTTTTAAATTTGTACTTCATAAGTAGTCATCGCTCCCTGTGGTCGCTGGTAGTTAGCTCGCGCTGCTCGCAGTAGTTATCACTCCCTGCGGTCGTTAGGAGTCAAGTAGTAAGAAAAGCATTAATATTTATTCTACTTAACTACTAATGAGCAAAGCGAATGATAACTTCTAACGAACGAAGTGAGTGATGACTACTTGACTACTAAATAAGGAATATGCTTTTAAAGAAACTATCGGTACTTAATTATAAAAATATAGAGCAGGCGGATGTGCAGTTGTCGCCCAGGCTGAATTGTTTCTTCGGGAATAATGGTATGGGGAAGACGAATCTGCTGGATGCTATTTATTACCTCTCTTTTTGTAAAAGCCATGTCAATACAACAGATAGCCAGTTAGTTCGTACCGGGCAGGATATGTGTGTATTGCAGGGGGTATATGATTATGAAGGGAGGGAAGAAGAACTGTTCTGTGCGATCCGGCCGGGACATAAGAAGCAGTTTAAACGGAATAAAAAGGAGTACGGAAAACTCTCCGAACATATCGGGTTGTTGCCTTTGGTCATGGTTTCGCCTGCGGATTCGGAACTGATCCGGGGGGGGAGCGACGAACGCCGCCGTTTTCTGGATATGATCATTTCGCAGCATGACAAAAACTACCTGCATGCCCTTATACAGTATAATAAGGCATTGGTACAGCGGAATGTGATGCTGAAAAATATGGTAACGGATGTTTCCCTGTATGAAGTGCTGGAAATGCAAATGGGTATGTATGGCCGTTTGGTATACGAGAAACGGAGGGATATGGTAGAGGAACTGATTCCGGTGTTTAATGAGTATTACCAGTTGATTTGCGAATCGTCCGAAATGGTAGGATTGCACTATATTTCTCAACTGGAAGAGGACGAACCTGAAGCATTACTGGCTGCCAACCGCGAGCGCGACCGCATTCTGGGATATACTTCTACCGGTATTCATAAGGATGAACTGGAGATGAAACTGAATGATTCGCTGATCCGCCGGGTCGGTTCGCAGGGTCAGAATAAAACCTATCTGATTGCTCTGAAGCTGGCACAGTTCGCTTTCCTGAAAAGAAAAGGGAATACCCTGCCCGTATTGTTGCTGGATGATATTTTCGATAAACTGGATTCGCAACGGGTGGAGCAGATCATTAAACTGGTTACAGGGCCCGATTTCGGACAAATATTTGTAACGGATACCAACCGGAAATACCTGGATGATATTTTACGGGTAATTCCGGAAGACTATGCAATTTTTAAAGTAGAAAAAGGAGCCGCTGAACAGTTGGATAAAGAAGAATGAAACGTACCAATACACAGAAGTTAGGGGAGGTGATCCGTGATTTTTTTGAGGACAATACCGAATTGTACGAAAAGATGATGGCAATCCGTATTCAGCGGGCATGGGGCGAGGTGCTGGGGCCTATGGTGATGCAATATACCCGTAATTTATATGTACGCGGTGATGTATTGTTTGTATCCCTGACATCGTCGGTTTTGCGTAGCGAACTATCTATGTGCGAAGACAGGTTGTTGAAAAGCCTGAATGAATACGCAGGCTCTACCGTGATCCGGAAAATAGTAATCCGTTGATTTTATTCTTCTGTCAGGCAACTTTCAATCTGTGGAATTAGTTGTTCCGGATCGGAAGGTCTTGCAATTGCACCGTTAAGTATCCTGCCGTTTTTACTGATTAGCATATAATTAGGGTAACCGGATATATTATTGTCTGCCCGGAATAACTTTGAGGCATCGCCTTCCAGAAAATAATTTTCACCCTGAATATTTAATTCTTCAACTCTTGATTTCCAACCGGATTGGGTTGATTCCATACAAAGATTAATAAAAACAACATCTTCCTGTTTGAACCGGTCATGTAAAGCCGGTGCATACTGCATTTCCTGAATACAGGGACGGCACCAGGTTGCCCAACAATCAATATATAATACTTTGTTTTTATACCGTTCTACCAGATAAGGTAATAGCCGGAGTGTAGGTAGTTCTATGGTCTGATCTTTATCAAGGAAAAACAGACCATTCAGCGTATGGCTATCGGGAAATGGAAGGAAATTACCGGCAGATAAATCCTGTATACGGGAGTTTAACTGTTCCTGAAAGACTGTTTCTGCAAATAAACCCGGTAAATTGGTTATTTCCTCTATACTTTCAGGATAGTAAGTTATCAGTTGGTTAATCCAGTAATATAGCATCAGATCACGCACTTTACCTTCCGGCGCTTTCTCATGAAGAGCGGTGTAAACCTGTTGTATAAGGGTAGAATATTTTTTTTGAACCATTAATTCTGAAAAGTCCGGAATTCCAGCTATAAGTGAACCCATACAGGCGTTTATATGTGAATCGAAGTACATAGTTCCTACACTGAACTCGTTGAATACATCTAAAAAAGGATCGGTAAGTATTTTCCAGTATTGCTTATCGTCAGTAAAATCGGATAAGTAATAGTTGGCAAGTATATATTTATAATCCATAATAGCCCATTGCCCGGCCTCTTCACTCATGGGTACCCGTTGAGAAAAAGCATTCAGGGTATCCTGTATTATTGCCACTTGTTGTTTTAAAAAAGCCAGTCTTTCTTCTGCTGAATCTTCTTCCGGATAAGGAATTGGCTGTTTGTAGATATGGGTAGTCCACTGGTAAATTTGTTGTTTTACATCTGCATTTGAACCTGAAAAAGTAACTGCCTGCTGCGGGTCGATATTCAGCATTTCTCCGTCGATTGTTACAAATACAGAATCACCCGGGTTGATATATACATTGATAAACTGGTTGTTGTAGCGAATTGTGAGGTTACGGGGAAATGTATAATAGTGGATTGCCTTAAATAGTCCGTTTGAAGCAGATAAGTCTGTTCCATATCTGTCATCCTGCACCGGATCGCAATAATTAACGATGAGTGCATTCATATTTTCAACTCTATTGTTTACAACTCCGGCAATAACTGTACGTTGCGGTTTGAGTTCCGGTGAAGTAGATGTACAGGATATTAAAAGGTGGCTATAACAGAAAGAATTGTTATGAAGTTTGCTACTCTTCTCATGGTGTGGATTTTTAGGGTGTAACTTCGCAAGTTGTATAGATTGTAAAGATACTATTTTAATCCTATCAACAAGGTATATTGACAGCAATAACAAGCTATTTTGAACAGAACAACAAGGTATCCCGGCGAAATAAAAAGGTATGTTTAAAGATCCGCACGGAAGTTTACAAAGAAGCGCACGGATCTTTTTTTCGTTTCCGTGCGCTTCTCTTTGATGTTCCGTACACATCTTTTCAGACTTCCGTGCGGTAATTATTCCATTATCAGAATCCCAGTTTTTGGGCTAATAGTTTCATATAATAACCTCCTACTACTGAACGGGCCTGGAAACCACGTTGGGAGCCGGTGGAGGTGTAGTGCCAGTCACTCAACGGAACGCGTGAGGTTGTTTCGTTGGCGTATAACCATACGGGTTCCATGAGAGCGGCGAAATCGGTATCGTTTCCGGTCAGGCATGCGCTCCAGATAATCCAGTCTGATTTGGTATAGTCCATACGATTATCCAAGGGCAAACCGTATTTATTCTGCATGGTCATGCAATAAGCCATTTCTTTGGTTGCAACACTGGTTGGGAATACATTCAGCCCTAACAGGCGATCCCATACCAGGTTGTATTTCTGGCTCCAGGTACCCGGTTGGTCGAAAGTAAGACGGTAATGGTCGCCGTCGTCGGCCATTTTCATCCATTCCGAAGCCATTTCGCGGGCAGCTTCGGTATATTTTGCGGCAATATCGTCTTTGCCTAACATGGCAGCCATTTTGCCGTAACCGGCTACACCCATGATCGCTTTAATTGAGAGGTTTGTATTGTGGGCGAAATGTCCGGCAAAGTCGTCGGTACACAACTGGTTATCCGGGTCAAGGCCCTCTGCCAGCAGATAATCGGCCCATATCGTTAATACATCCCAGTGTTTGGCCGCGTACTCAGCATTGCCTTCCAGAACAGCAAGTGCTGTAGTAAGAATAAGCATATTTCCACCCTCTTCAACAGGCATGTCACCTTCATATGTCTGTCCGTTTGCCAATGGATAGGTTCCTAAATCGTGCGATGGGAAAGGTTTAGTCCATTTACCGCTTTCGCTGTAATAGGAAATAAAGTTCATCATACCCTTCACCAGTTCCGGGTTATAAACCAGATATAGCGGGGCAGAAGGGTAGGTTATATCTACCGTACCGATCGAACCGTTGCTGTAATTTTCTTTTGAGAAGAAAAGTAATTCGCCGTTGCGGTCGGTAACCAGTTTATGGGCCGAGATAGACTGGCGATAAGCCAATGCGCATAATTCGGCATATTTTTGACCTCCCACGGCTTTGGTTTCGCGCATAATTTTAGCATCCAGTTCGTTGCATCGTTTCATTACACCGGCATACGAATCCGCACCTTTTTCCAATGCCTGCAGGATGTCTACCTGACCGTTGTGTTTCCAGTAAGCCGGGCGGTTGTCGCCAAAATACTGGATTGAATAAATATCGTCGTACCCGATCAGTACAAAGCCTGATTTGGTTTGTGTGGATACTTTACCCATATCTTCGGCATAGGCCAGTACAGTCATTTCTTTAGTCATATCCGCAGAGGTTCTTCCAATCTGCCCGGATAGTTTACCTACCGTTTTGAATGCTGATTTGGGCGCTTCGTATTCGTCAATCGAAACCGATACTTCCGGCGATTGTTTACCTGCCAGGTAGAAGTATCCCCAATCTATCAGGATACCGTCGCCCGATTTACCCAACACATTTTGTTCGGCAGAACCTGTTTTCAGATATACTAATCCGTTTTTCTCGCCTTTATCGAAAGTTACGGGCTGGTCTATATCGTTAACAGCCCATTGTGGGGTAGCTTCCAGATAAATCTGTACATCATGTTCCTGACCGTCGAGCGACTGTACCTGGTAAGCCAGGTAATTATAAGGAGCAGTCAGCAGATCCAGATCATCCATTAATAATGGAGCGGTGAAAATCACTTCTAACTGTACATTCCCGCACTCAAATGTATAGAATGTCTGGGTAGGCATTACGTTTACAGACGTTTGAATGGCCTCTTCTTTGAAGGTGTTTTTCTGGTTGATCTGCCGTGTGATTCCCATATCCACATAGGCTCCTCCACCGTTGTTTTTGCAGTGAGCAGCCAATATATTCCCGGTAGGTTTGATAGATGCCATAGCCTCCGGTGAGATTCTTCTCAACAGGTCGTAATCGAGTCCGTTACCGGCAACGGCAATCTCTATGCCATTCAGATAAATCTCAATGTTATCGTCGTGCGAATATTGTAACACGAGGTCTTTGATTTCTTCTCCTTCGGGCCAGTCGAATGTACGGCGTACCCAGATATCATCTGTCAGCCAGTAAGTGGACAGATTGGGATTGCCGTCGGTTCCAAACCCGGCTTTTCCTTTTTTCCATTTGGAGGTGTTATAGTCCGGATTCATCCACTGGCCTGTAGGTTCCGTAAAGGTATAAACACCTTCCCAGGCTCCTCCTGCAGCGGTAGGGATAACCGGTTCTACTTCAATCTGGTCGCGACCCATGAAACGGTATGTTACACCGTCTACGCGGATACATCCCAATAGAGGCAGGTCTTTCCCCGTCCAGTGACGCAGGGATTCCTCATTCAGATGATCGGCAAACGACCATGCACTGGTATAAGGATCGATTGTTACTAAAGGTACCGCAGGTGGTCTTAAAGAGTTGGTCTCTGCCGCGGTAAAAACCGTTTGTTCCGGAGCGGTATGGGTACACGAGCACCACAGACCTCCGGCAAGGGCTAAAGAAAGTAAGAATTTTTTCATCACGAAATGAATTAAGTTAAACACGCAACGAAAATAGTTATTTTTTTTAGAAGTATAGGAAGGTCTCTTTATAAATGAACGGAAGGGAACGCAGATTTGGCAGAAAACGCAGATTTACGCAGATAGAAATAGTAAAAAATCAGATCTGAAAATGTACCTGTTCTTTGTTCGGCGTAGCGTCCTCGCTACGTCGTTTTTAAAAGTGAGGTTCCTGCCTCACATGAAGCTGGAGCTTCATAAATTCTTAGCGACGTAGCGAGGACGCTACGCCGAACGAAGGAAGGTCTGTTTTTATTTCTTTTGTGGCTGGCGCAGATTTAAATCTGTGCCTAAACTAATAGGTAGAAAATCAAAATTTTATATTTTCTTTTTTAGGGTGAAATAGAAGGTCAGGCCTTTTCCCGGTGAGCTTTTGGCGGATATTTGTCCTTTGTGGAACTGTACACCGTGTTTTACAATAGAAAGACCCAGGCCTGTGCCTCCGGCTTTGCGGCTGCGGCCTTTGTCTAACCGGTAGAAACGTTCAAAAATGCGGTTGATGTGCTCTTCGGAAATTCCGGTTCCGGTGTCCGAAAAGCTGAAGTAGTAATATTTCGGATCTTCTTTGTAGCAATTCAGTGTGATCCGGATATCTTCTCCGGCGTAGGCAATGGCATTGTCGTATAGATTCTGGAAGATAGAGTAGAGCAGGGAGTAATTTCCGTAGATGACAGGATCTCCCGGCAGTATTACTTCGGAGGTGATCCGTTTCTCCTGCATCCGTTTGGCTGCTTCGTTTTCGATTTCGGCAACTAACCGGGTGATGTGTATATCGGTCAGGTCAAACATATTGGCTGCTTCGTCCAGACGGTTCAATACCGAAATATCCCTTAGCAGGTGAGTCAGCCGCGAACTCTGTGCATAACAACGTTCCAGGAAAGCTTCTTTCTTTTCCGGATCGAGTCCGGGGTTGGAAAGAATTGTTTCGAGGTAACCCTGAATACTGCTTACCGGAGTTTTCAGTTCGTGGGCGATGTTTTGTGTAAGTTGTTTCTTCATCCGGCTTTCCTGTTCGCGGATAGATATGTCGTGTATAGATATCTCATAGCTGTTATCCAGGAACAACAAACATTCGATCAGGAAAATTTTGCCGTTTTTATCAATTGTAACGGCTTCGCGCAATACATTTTTCTTTCTGTTCCTGTTGGACAGGTTTTTCTTTAGAAATAGTTTGACCGGTTCTGTTTCTACCAGTTCCAGTGCTTCTTCTGCCTGATGAATACAGGTGTCTGAAAGAATATTGAAGAACTGGATGAAAAGAATATTGGAGAGAATCTCTTTCCCGTTTGGATCAAACATGGCAAAGCCTTCTTTGGCATACTGGAAATGCTTCATCAGTTTCTCTCGTTCCATAGAAAGGGCACTGGCGGATTTCTGCTGGCGGTGGTGCAATGTGATAATATGTTTGGCGATATCACCCAATTCATCATCCGGAAATACATAGTCGGTATCCGACATCTGCCCGTTATAGGCATGCAGGGCGAATTCTTTCAGTTTGGATACTGTTTTGCCGATACTCCGGGTAAAACTGGATATGACGAACAGAAAAAGAATGGCCATGATGGTAAGGAAGTAGATAAAGCCTGTATCTATTTTCAGGAGCTCTTTTAAAACCGGGTCGTAGGGTAGGGCAGAGCGGTAAATAAAGTCTCCGATATTAGTGGCTGAATAAAAATATTGTTTCCCGGTGGTATCAGAGTGCCGTATAGCGAATCCCTGTCCAAAGGAGCGTGCTTTGATTACCTCCTGCCGGTTGTTGTGATTGGATAGCTCTTCCTGCAAATTGTTGTCGAACAATACTTTTCCGGAAGGATCAATGATGGTGACACGTAATTCCTGCTGAGGTATGTCTTCTATGAATTTCCCGACTACCTCTTCTATATTCTCCGCATTTTGTGTATAACGGTATAACTGGTAATTGTAATTGCTTAGTACATTGTTCAGTTTATCTTCGGCAAACGATTTTTCCCGTTGATATTGAAAAATAAAGAAGCAGGCAATAAATAACAGGAATATAGTGAGTACAGACCAGAACAAACGCTGGCTGAATGATATTCTTCTTTTTCCTAAAAGATCAGTTTGCAACATAGGGTAAGACCAATAAATTAATTTTCAAAGCAATATCCGAAACCAAGGCGGGTGACAATGTTTTTACCGTAAGGCCCGATCTTTTTTCGCAGGCGGGTAATGTTAACATCAATTGTACGGTCTAATACGTATACTTCATCTTTCCATATGCGACCCAGGATTTCTTCCCGTGAGAAAACATTCCCTTTGTTTTCGAGTAATAGTTCTAATATTTCAAACTCTTTTTTAGTGAGTGGTATTTCCTGTCCTTCCACAGTGGCTTTGATCCGTTTACAATCCAATACCAGTGATTCGTATACCAGGGTTTCCGGTTTTTCAACGGTTTGCTTTTCGGATGTACGGCGCAGTACCGCTTTCACCCGTGCCAGTACCTGGCGGATAGAAAAAGGTTTCGAAATATAATCGTCGGCTCCCAGATTAAATCCGGTCAACAGGTCGTTTTCGGTATCTTTTGCGGTAAGAAATATAATGGGGATAGTTGCTGTGGAAGGATTTTTCCGGAGAATACTGGCCAGTTTAAAGCCGGATATTTCGCCCATCATTACATCAAGCATCAGTAACTGGTAGCCGGTGAGATTCATTTCCAGTGCTTCTTCGCCACTGTTTGCCGTATCCACGTCATATCCTTCTGTTTCCAGATTGAATTTCAGGATTTCACAAATATCCTCTTCATCTTCTACTACTAATATACGTGGATTTGCAGCCATAACTTTATTCATTTCAATATAAAATACAAATGTAACTAATTTTCGCAAAGGAAAAGGTTCTATGTTTCAGCAGGATGAAATATGTGTTACAATTGTGTTACAAAATGACTTTGCGTCTGTTAATTTAGGCACAGATTTAAATCTGCGCCAGCAAAAGCCAGCAAAAACAGGACTGAAACTATCTGACTGGTCGAAGGGGATTTGTAATCCCCGCCTGATGAGTATAAGGATTTATAATCCGCTTTAATGTACCTAAGTTGCATTTTAATCGGTATTTATTTGTTTATCGGATCACAGATCCTCATACTCGTTAGTCGGGGATTACAAATCCCCTCCGTCCAAATTATTCACATTCAATCCCTTCGGGATTATAATTCGTAAGTTCATTTCTTTTTATCTGAATTTTTACACACTCTCTTTCGCGGGGAACATTTGTTTTTTATTGATTTAATCTTTTTTACTGCTCTGTTGATAGAGAGTAGGGTTTATCGTTACCGGAGAATACTCTGTTTTTGTTGGGGGTTGATGCCATTTCGAAACTTAGTGTTCCGCCGTCTTTGATGTCGTCGTAGGTAATATACCCTTTTGTGTGGGGTTTGCCGTTTAATTGTACAGATTTGATGTAACGGGCTTTATCGCTTACTTTGGGGGCTTTGATCTCCAGGTATTTTCCTTCGCCTACTTTTACTTTCATGTAGGGCAGATAAGGTGCGCCGATGATGTATTGCTCCGAGCCGGGACATACAGGGTAGAATCCCATGGCCGAGAAGATATACCAGGCAGACATCTGTCCGCAGTCGTCATTACCGCACAGACCGTCGATGCTGTTCATGTACATACGGTTCATGATCTCACGGATCCAGTATTGAGAACGGTAAGGCTGTGAAGTCCAGGCATACAAATAAGGGATATGGTGGCTCGGTTCGTTACCGTGTACATAGTTACCCAATACCCCTTCGCGGGTTACATCTTCCGTATCCATAAAGAATTCGTCCGGTAAGTGCATGGTGAATAAGGAATCCAGACGTGATACAAATTGTTTATCGCCACCCATTTGACGGATCAGTCCGTCTACATCCTGCGGTACATAGAAAGAGTAGTTCCATGAATTACCTTCGATAAAACCTTCTCCATGTGTATGAAGCAGGTCAAAAGGTTCTTTCCAGCTGCCGTCGCTGTTTTTGGCACGAACAAATTGCAGGGAAGGATCAAATACATTGTTATAGTTATTCGCCCGTTTTTTATATTCAACAGCGATTTTACCGTTGTTTAATGCTTTCGCTGTATTATAAATAGTCCAGTCGTCGTAGGCATATTCCAGCGTGATAGAAGAGCCGTTGCCGTTTTTATCAAAAGGTACATATCCCAGTTGTTTATAATCGCCAATGTTATCGTAATAGGAAACATTCGAACTGTTTACCATTGCTTCCAGCGCTTTTTTCTTATCAATGTCGATCCCTTTATTTATGGCGTCAGCCAGTACGGAAACAGAATGGTATCCGATCATACACCAGTTTTCGTTACCCATGTGCGACCATACCGGCAACGCTTTATGCACGCTTTGTTCGTAGTGCGCGATCATGGAATTCACCATGTCTTTGCTCCGTTCCCGGTTGATAAGGTTGAATAGCGGATGCAGGGCACGATAGGTATCCCAAACCGAGAAAATGGTATAATTGGTAAATCCTTCCGCCTGGTGGATATTATGGTCGATTCCCCGGTACCGGCCGTCTACATCCATATAAACGGAGGGGTTGATCATGGTATGGTACAAAGAGGTATATAACATTGTTAATTGATCTTCATTTCCTTTAGCATCAATTATATCCAACTCTTTATTCCATTTAGCATATGTCTCTTTAGCGATTACATCAAATGATTTTCCGGCTGCTTCTGCCTGCAGGTTTTTTACGGCTCCTTCGGTACTAACAGCAGAGAGGGCCACTTTGATCTCCAGCGGTGTACTTGCATCGTTATCGAATTCGAAGTGTGAAACGATCTTTCTGCCGGCAATTTCCGGAAAATTATGTGTCAGGTCAAACTTTCTCCAGAATCCCAAATATTTGGGTTTTTCCCTGTCTACATAGCCGTAATTGGAAATGGGTTTAGAGAGGGAGATCGCAAAGTAGGTATAGTTTTCGCGCGACCAACCGTTTGTTATCCGGTAACCCGTAATGAGTGTGTCATTTTCCACACGCATACTTGCCCAGAGTACTTTCCCGTCATAGTTATAGATTCCGTGAGTGAGGTCGAGCAGTATTTTCTGTGTTTCATTTTCAGGATAGGTGTATTTATGTACACCAACCCGTTCAGTAGCTGTTAATTGAGCTTTAACACCGTAATCGTCCAGTGTAACTTCGTAATATCCTGTAGAAGCTTTTTCCGTATCATGCGAATAACGCGAACGGTATCCGGAATCCGGATTATCGGCTGTTCCGGGATTGAATTTAAGTTCGCCTGTAACGGGAATAATTAAAATATCTCCCAGGTCGGAATGCCCCGTGCCACTTAAATGTGTATGGCTGAACCCTACGATTGTTTTGTCGTCGTACTGGTAACCGGCACAATAACGGTACGCATCTTTTTGGTATATACCATTTATATTATGAGGAATGGTATCTGTATCCGGGCTAAGTTGTACAATACCGTAGGGGGCACATGCACCGGGAAAAGTATGCCCCATTTTAGCCGTACCAATAAATGGATTTACAAAGGAAGCTTTGTCTTGAGCGACCAATACACTTGTCATCATGAGCATACTTACAATTAAAGTCTGTTTTTTCATGCAATTGAGAATGATTAATTATTATTTTTTACATGGATCTATCCTACAAAAGTAGGAAACTTCCGGATATAGTGGGACAATAAAGGGAGATATTTTTGATAGATAGAAATAAACTTAGACAGGCACAACTTTCTGGTCTAGACAAGTACAACTTTGGGGTCTGCACAGGCACAACTTTTTGTCCGGACAGGCACAACTTTTCGGCTACATAGGCACAACTTTCCGCCTACACAAGCACAACTTCGCTCTCTACACAGGCACCACTTCGGACTCTACACAGGCACAACTATAAAAAGTTTACCTTGCATAGCTTCCAGGTTGTGTCTATCTGTTTTTTTAGTTTACCCTGTCCGGAGGCAAACAACTTGTTTTATGGCTTTGCTGTTTTTCTGTTCCGGTCGTTCAGGATGTCCTGCATGTTGTTTTTGGCCCATTGGATGAGGGAATCTATGTGGGGGAGTACAGATATGGCTCTCCCGGTAAGAGAATATTCTACCCGTGGGGGGACTTCGGCATAGGCTTGCCGTTTTATTAAACCGTCTTCTTCAAGGGTGCGCAGGGTAATGGTAAGCATCTTTTGGGATATGTCGGGGATAGACCTGTGTAAATCCCTGAAACGCATAACCGGGTTTTGTGAAAGAGTATACAATATTAATACCGGCCATTTTTCACAAATCCGCGATAGGATTATCCGTATCGGACAATCCAATAAAACTTCGTTAGGTGTCTCCATGCTGTTTATAATCCTTTTATTAATCAAATACACTACAAAAGTAACTATAATACTCTCTAAAAGCAAGTAATAAGAAACAGTAGTGTTAAAAGAACATAAATCAACTTTTGCTAATCTATTTATAATCAATGATGGTTTCATAACAGTAAGTAACTGAATAGTAAGTGCCTTATTGTGTATTTCCGGTAAAGAGTGAATCTTTGTGGTATGATTTTTAAATAGTTAGCAATATGAAAAATGTAGTTTTAATTGGAGCAAGTGGCTTTGTAGGAAGTGCAATTCTGGATGAATTGCTTGGTAGAGGATATCAGGTAACAGCTATTGTTAGAAATCCGGATAAAATAACAGTAAAAAGTCCCAACCTGCAGGTTGTAAAAGCAGATGCTTCGGATACTGCAACTATTACAGCAGTGAGTAAAGGAAAAGAGGCTGTAATCAGTGCTTATAACCCGGGTTGGAAGAATCCTGATATTTATGCGGAGACCCTGGATGTGTATCCTAAAATTGTAGAGGCCGTGAAAGAGGCCGGAGTAAAACGTTTGCAGATTGTAGGGGGTGCCGGAACTTTGTTTGTGGCTCCCGGTGTACGGGTAATGGATAGCGGGGTAATCCCGGATGAAATAATGGGTGGCGTGAAATCGCTCGGAGCGTTTTACCTGAATACATTAACAAAAGAGAAAGATATTGACTTGGTATTTTTCTCACCAGCCGGAAGTTTTGTGCCCGGCGAACGTACAGGCGAATACCGTTTAGGTAAAGATGACCTGATTGTCGATGCGAATGGAAAGAGTACTATTTCCGTACAGGATTATGCTAAAGCTATGGTAGACGAACTGGAGCAGCAAAATCATCACCAGGAACGTTTTACGATCGGGTATTAATATAAACTTGTTCCCCGCGGAGGCGGGGAACAAGTTTGTTTTTATTTATTTTTCTTTTGTTTATCACATGGGGGCAGCGGGGGCTTTACCGGGTACCGGGGCTACGCCTTCGTGATAATCTGGTAATGGGCCCATTGCGTAGGTTTCCGGTCCATAGCGTAAGGAGGAGGCCATTATTTCGTCCCAACTGATTGGTTTACCGGTGTAGGCAGCTTCGCGTCCCATAATAGCGATCTGGGTGGAGTAAGCTAAATCTTCGGCCTGGTTGATTTTTTTATTCAGGCGGATAGATTCTACCAGGTGGATGTGTTCCTGTATATAGGGGTCTTTGACCGGTTTGGAGGCATAATCGTATTGCCATAAAACATTCCCGTTGTAATCCACAATCTTTATATCATTCCTGTCGTTTAACAGGGCCACTCCTTTTGCTCCGTAAACCTGTTCGGACACATTGCCGTCGCAGCCATCTATCTGGCGGGCGGTAGCCAGCATGCGTTTATTGTTTCCGTATGTGTAATCTACACTAAAGAAGTCGTAAATATCACCGGTGAGGCGTTGGGCACGTCCGCCGAAACCTACCGCATTAACCGGACGGTCGTCCATAAACCAGGTAGTAATATCGATATTGTGAATGGCCTGATCCAGTATATGGTCACCGCTTAGCCATTTAATATTAAACCAGTTGCGGATGCAATATTCCATATCGCTCCATTCCGGACGTTTTCTTTTATTCCACCAGGCTCCCTGATCCCAATGGGCTGTACCTGAAACCAAATCGCCGATTATTCCGTTTCGTACCTGTACCAGTGCTTCCCAGTAATCCCGGCGGTGGCGGCGCTGGTTGCCGGTAATAACCGTAAGTCCTTTACTATTGGCTACTTTGGAGGCAGCAATTACTGTACGGATACCTACCGGATCAACCGCACAGGGTTTTTCCATGAATACATGTTTTCCGGCATCAATAGCAGCTTTAAACTGTTCCGGGCGGAAATGAGTGGGAGTACAGAGTAATACAACATCCACATCGTTCATATTCATAACCTTCCGGTAGGCATCGAAACCTAAAAAGCAATTTTCATCGTTTACCACATTATTTCTTTCTTTCAGTATTTCGCGGCATCCATTCATGCGGTCTGCCAATACGTCGACCAAAGCAACAATAGAAACATTGGGGCCTGATTGCAGGAATTGCACGGCTGCTCCTGTTCCCCGGTCGCCGCAACCAACTAAAGCTGCCTTTAATGGTTTTCCGTCGGGAGCAATATCAACAAACGAATACATGCCGAGTTCTTCCGGCGAACGTTGTGGTACAGATGAATTTTCTTTTCCTGAACAGGAAGTAAGTCCTACAGGTGCCAGGCCTAAAGGAATACCGGCACCAATTAATGCGCTACTGGCTAAAAAATCACGTCTTTTCATGGTCTTATATAAAGTGTTTAACAATAGTCTACCCAAATGTAGG
The DNA here is from genome assembly GCA_021203545.1 of Tannerellaceae bacterium. Lineage (GTDB taxonomy): Bacteria > Bacteroidota > Bacteroidia > Bacteroidales > Tannerellaceae > UBA4116. The sequence continues at coordinate 16,295 of JAJQAZ010000148.1, forward strand.
GAAATCTTTTGTTTTCCGGTTCTGCCTTTCCGGATGTTAATCATTAATTTCCGGATCCGGTAATGTATTTGATACAATAACCCTGCGAGGGTTACTACTTTATAAATACTATCTTTTGAATTGTTTTGTTGCTGTAAAAAAGACAATAAGGAATAAATGTTAAAAAAAATAATTGTACCTGAAAGTACACCTTATTCTACAATCATTTTATAACCGATACCGCGTACATTTAATATCTGTATGCGTGGATCTTTGGATAGTTTATGACGTAGCTTGGTGATAAAAACATGCAGGCTGCGGGTATTAAAAAAGGAGTCGTCACCCCATAATTCCAATAATATATCCTGTGTGGATACTACCTGGTTTATGTGATCGCAGAATCTTTTTAATATCTCGGATTCACGGTTACTTAACGCTTGCTTATTACCGGCAAAGAATAGATTCTGGGTAACCGGATCAAATTTGTAATTTCCTATCTCATAAACATCCTGTTTTGCAGGCTGGCTGTTTATCCTATTCAGGAGGGCTTTTATTCGTATGGCCAGTTCGGCCATACCAAACGGTTTTTTCAGGTAATCGTTTCCTCCCAGTTCGAAACCTTCCACCACATCGTTGGTCGATGAACGGGCAGAGAGAAAAAGAACCGGAACGGCCAAACCATTTTCTCTTATCTTCTTTACCATAGTGAAGCCGTCCATGCCGGGCATCATTATATCCGTTACAATAATATCCGGATTGATATCCGGCAATTTTTCTAATCCTTCCTGTCCGTTAAAGGCCAGTTCTATCTGAAACTCTTCCCCTTCCAGCGTGTCTTTGATAATAGAAGCCAAAATCTCTTCATCTTCTACCAGTAATACTTTTATTTTTCTCATGAATTCCTGAATGTTAAAGTGAAAACAGTTCCTTCTCCCGGGCGGCTTGTTACGCTAACCGAACCGTTGTACCGTTTCATGGTATCTGCAATGTAATAAAGCCCTAAACCGTATCCTTTCACGTTGTGCAGATTGCCTTGCGGCACCCGGTAAAATTTATCAAAGATACGTTTTTTTGGTGTTCTTCGGGGATTCCTTTCCCCTGGTCGGCAACCGAAAAAATCGTGTAGTCTTTTTCTTGCTTCCCGGTTATATGAAGCTGTACATTTTCTTTTTCTGTGTATTTAATAGCGTTATCCAACAGGTTGGTTACCATATGGGTGAAATGAGCTTTGTCTGCTTTTATAACCAAATGATCCGGCAGGTCGCATATTACATTCACCTGTTTCTTTGTTTTTAGTTTCTGTTGTTCAATAACCGGATACACTATTTCCTTTACATGAATAGGTTGTATATTTAGTTTGAACGTAGAACGGTTTTCGGCGGAAAGCGACAGGATTTGTTCTATCATACCGGTCAGCCGTGCAAGTTGGTCTTCTATGATTCCCAGGTATTTTTTCTGTTTTTCCGTAATTTTATCATCGTAATTAAGTAATGCGTCGTTGGCTGACAGGGCTACGGCTACGGGAGTTTTTAACTCATGGGTTACGTTGTTGGTAAAATCGGTTTTTAGCTCCTCTTCTGTTTTCTGGCGTACAATTGTGCGGAACAGGTAGATAAATACTCCTATCACCAAAAGTGATAAAATAGCAGAGGTAGATAATATTCCCGCCATTCTCCACAGGATAATATACTGCGGTTTTTGTAAAGTAAGGATATAATAGTTTTCCTCTTCTGAAAAATTATATTTAATTACAAGGTTTTGATTGTTTTCTTTTATCTATTTTTGGTGTGGATTATTTATAAAGGTTGTACAGAGAAGCGAATCTTTCCGGCTAAAAAAAATCAAGCCAGGCAGGGACATGTATATCCTGTTTTTTTAATTCTTCTTCCAATGATTGGATAAATATGTTGTAGTTGACCGGACGCAGGGTATCTGTTGATGCATGTATCGCTGAAATAATTTGCGCTTCCAATCCTTTGATTAAAGAGAGGTATTGGGGTAACATATCAATTATATCTTTCTCATCTTTATCTTCCTCATCGTTTTCTTCCTGGATATATATACGTACCGTATTACTCTCTCCCGGCAGATTGGGTTTGCTCCGGAGAGAGTCTGCTATATTTATATCGATGGAATGCCGGAATTTTTCCGGATTTTCTTTTTGGATTCTTTTTCTTTAAATTCTCTTTTAATCTCATCCAGGCGAATGAAAAGCTCTTTGTAGTCTGCTAATTTAATTGCTTCCTGTAGTTGTATAATGGTTTGTTCCCTGATTGTATCGTATAGATTCTTCAACCAGAAAACCTGAAGTGTTTCCAACGCAACAAGCGAAAACAGGATCAGGGTAGCCATAAGTTTAAATTGTAACCGCTTTTTCATTCTATTGTAATTTTATTACAAATGTATGTTTTCTATCAGGAATTTCCGGTTCCGGTAAGACTAAATAACACTTGGTAAGTGGGTGATAACAATAAAGAAAAAATAAATACCTTTTCTTTGTACCGGAATATTACAGGTAGTAAATTTTACATAAAATAGTTGATCATGATAAAAAAGATTCTTTTACTGGTATTGTTGGTGGGTACAGTATCTTTTCCGGTTGTTGCTGATGAAATAAGAGGAAAAGTTGTGAACCGGAAGAATGAACCGGTGGATGCCATGGCGGTAATTGTGCAAACACAGGATTCTGTTTTTGTGGATGCAGGCATAACAGATTTAGACGGTTATTTTTATTTAGAGGTAAGTGCCGGAGAGTATGTAATCTATTTCCAACATATCTTGTATGAACCCCTGCGAATGGATGCAAAGCCCGGATGAAGCCCGCCGGCGTTGTGCCGGGCTCTGCTTGTATGAACCCCTGCGAATGGATGCAAAGCCCGGAGATATGGGCACTGTTATGGTAAATGAAAAAGAGAATCTGATAAGTGACATTACTGTTACGGCACAACGTCCACAGGTAAAAGTGGAGGCCGGGAAATTAATTTACGATACTCCTTACCTGATACAGAATAAGCCTGTCAACAATGCCTATGAAGCAATTAAAGAACTTCCGGGGGTTATAGGTGGTGAGGATGAGTTACAATTGATCGGTGCCGGAAGCCTGCATGTCGTGATTAATGGTAAATTAACCACTATGACGTTGGATCAGCTGATTGCTATGTTAAAGACGATCCCTTCATCGAGAGTAAAAAGTACGGAGATCATGTATAATGCCCCTGCCCGTTATAATGTAAAAGGGACTTTAATAAATGTAATCCTTGACCAGCCGGACGGAGAATGGGAAACATTGCAGGGAGAGGTGGGAACTGAGTTTCGCCAGCGTCATTATGCCAATGGACAGGCGCACGGTAACCTGGTGTATAATAATGGCCGGTTCGGTATGGATGTGTTGGTGAATGGGCAAAAAGGACGTTCGTACACTTCGGAAACAATGTTTGCCCGGCATACCTTAAAGGATGAAAAGGTAGAGATAGAGCAGGAAAATGGAGGAAAGACTTCTTCCACAAGAGGGTCTTTCCGTTTAGGGCTTGATTATTTATTGAAAAATGAGGATAAATTATCGGCTACTTATTTTATCGAGGCTGGCGGAGCGGATGCACGGAGGTATTCTACTTCTGTTTTCCGTTTTCTGGATGAAGAAAGGAAGGAGGAGGCGAAAAGTAATACCCATATAGATAGTAATGAACGGATGCAGAATGCACAGATACAATATGAAGGACATCAGGGTTTTGTATTTGGAGTGGATTATACGAATTATTACAGCCCCGATGAACAGCATTTTGTAAATGATCAGGATAATAGTGTGTATGATCTGTTAAACAACAGCAAGCAGAATATTAATAAATGGATGTTTTTTTACCAACCATTCTCTGGCAATAAAAGAATGGACGATGAATTATGGGGTGAATGTAAGTACTACCCGTTCCCGTTCGGATGTGGAATACCGGGATAAAATAGGAAGTGATTATGTTTTTGATGACGAGCGCTTTCGTCACGATCTACAAAAAGAGTGGGGAGGAAATCTGTTTGCAGAGGTATCCCGTTCGTTCGGACGTTTTTCCGGAACGGTTTCGTTGAAGGCGGAATATTTCCGTTCGGATTATGAAACCTTAACCGGAACGACTACCCTGTGGGATGACTGGGCTTTTTTCCCGAATGCTTCTCTTTCGTATGTAATTACTCCTTCCCATATTTTACAGTTCAATGTATCCAGCGATAAATCGTATCCTTCTTACTGGAGTGTAAACCCGCAGACCTCTTATATTAACTCTTATTCTGTCATTAGGGGTAATCCGGAACTGAAGCCTGGCCGTTCTTACGAAGGGCAGCTAATGTACATATTCCGTCAGAAATATATTTTCATGGGTTTTGTAGAGTATCAACCTGATAAGTTTACGCAATTACCCTACCAGAGCGATGATGTACTGGAAAATGTGTTCCGGTTTGAGAACCTGGATTACAGCCTTTCAAGCGGAGTGGCCGTTATCACTCCGTTTGCTATCGGAAAGCGTATTAACAGCCGGGTAACCCTGCATGGTATACGTTTGCAGGAGAAGAGTTCCGGTTTTTATGATACGCCATTCAATAATACCCGTGTGTTCGGAAGGGTAGGGATGAATAATACAATTAACATCTCGGATGCAAAGCCAAACCTGAAATTTACGCTGGACGGTTATTATGTTTCCCCCGCACAACAGGGTGTTTACCGGCTGGGTTATTCGTATGATGTGTCGGCAGGGTTGAAGTGGCTCTTTGCCGGTGATAAGGGCAGCATCAGTGTGAAGTACGATAATATATTCCGTAGCCATTATCCCAGCTATATGAAGGTAGATGTAGGAAACCAATACAGCAATATGAATATGTACGATGATTCCTCTTACTTTGGAGTGGCATTTGTATGGAAATTCGGAGGGTATAAAGAGAAGAAATATACCAAAGTAGACGATAGCCGGTTTGGTAAATAGTAGAATAACCTGTAAAAAATGTTAGCATACTGTTTCATATATTTGTATTTTTTTTAATATTTGCATGCTGATAGGTATAGTATATTATCAGCGGTCATAACCCGGCCGACAAATAATTTTAATCAATGAATTATGAAGAAGTATTTCCCTGACAGGCAGAGGGATAAAAAGCTACTCATGCAGGATATGTTTTCTCTTCCCTTTCTCCAGCAAATGGTATTGAAGGGAGGAGAAAGTTTTTCTTATCATTCACCTTTTAATGAAATATTATTTATTATAGAGGGACAACTGGTGATTTCTTCGGAAGAAGAAGGGGAAAAGAAGTTTGATAAAGATCAGATGATTTTCCTTTTTCCCGGCTGTTATTGCCGGTTGGAAGCCGAAACCCCGGTTACCTATTACCTGTTCCGGCTGGACGAGAATATCCATTTCTGTGAAAAGTTTTCGCTGCATAAATTACTTCCGTTGAAACGTAAGCAGAAAATACTATTTTATCCGCTGCCTATGAATGAGCGGGCAAAAGATTTTGTACAATCGTTACAGATCTATGAGAATGACGATATCCTGTCGGCCGAATTGATGAATATGAAAATTACGGAGTATAGTTTTCTGCTGTATACCTATTATCCGAAAGAAGAACTGGCCCGGTTTTTCTCTCCTTTACTGCATGACAATTACCGTTTTTATGAGTTTGTGCTTAAGTCGTATCAGGCAGTTAAGACGGCCCGCGAACTGGCGGAGTTGTCCGGATACTCTTCATCCGGTTTTGAAAAGGAGTTCCGCAGGATATTCGGAACCTCACCTTATCGCTGGATGATGCGGATGAAAATGAACCGTATCAGCCGTGCCTTGAAATTCAGCGATAAGCCGATGAAAGAAATCGCGGAAGAAAACGGTTTCGCAACTCTTTCGGGATTAAGCGATTTCTGCAAAAAACAAGCCGGATTATCGCCTACAATGATACGGAACGGCCGGCATGTAACCAATTGAGGAAAATAGGCGTAAAGAATATTTGTATTATACAGGAAAAGAATTAACTTTGCACCCGCTAATACAAACAGCTTAAATTAATTATTCAAACATGGCAACAAAAATCAGATTGCAGAGACACGGTCGTAAAAACTATGCTTTTTACCAGATCGTTGTCGCAGACAGCAGGGCTCCACGTGATGGAAAGTTTATTGAAAGGATAGGTTCTTATAATCCGAACACTAATCCTGCTACAATAGATTTGAATTTCGAAAGAGCTTTGTATTGGTTACAGGTAGGTGCTCAACCAACAGACACAACACGTAACATTCTTTCTACTGAAGGTGTACTGATGAAAAAACATTTACTGGGTGGTGTGAAGAAAGGTGCTTTTGATGAAGCAACCGCTGAAACAAAATTCCAGGCCTGGTTGAAAGACAAACAAAATGCTGTACAGGCAGTAAAAGACAAGAATGCAGCGGCTGCTGAAGCGGATGCAAAAGCTCGTCTGGAAGCTGAAAAAGCAGCAAACAAGGCAAAAGCCGAAGAAGTAGCTAAAAAGAAAGCCGAATTAGCAGCGGCAGCTCAGGAAGATGCTGCTGAAGAAGCAGAGGCTCCGGCTGCTGAAGGAAGCGCAGAATAATATTTGTGCAAATGCCGTAACGGAAAAGGGATGCGTGAATCACGCATCCCTTTTTTATTTCTGATATAAGAACAAAAGACTATATCTTCTTTCCGATATAAAATACATAGCCATAAAATTCTTTATACTTGCTGTATAACGCGGCTTCATGGCGTTGAGCCTCTATAAATTCTTCAACACCTTTATTGCCGGGGTATTTGGCAAGGATTTTCTCCTGTGCTTTTACCGCGGGGACGAAATAATGTTCGATCCAGCAGTTTTCAGGTAGTATAAAGGTGGCTACCGGGATATAGCCTGCTTTCTGCATTTTAGCCACGCAGGCAGGGATTGTATCTATCAGCGGATAATGGAACATCCAGAAATCATTGATCTCTGCCGGGCGTTCTTCTGTAAACCAGGTTGCTTCGGTTACGGCTACATACCCGTCTTTCCTGAGGTACTCCCGCCATTCGGTCAGGCCACGTTCAAAACCAATGTTATAGATGGCTCCTTCGGACCAGATGAGATCTAACGATTCTTTTTCGAAAGGCAGATCATCCATGGATCCGGTTATTCCTTTTACTTTGTCCTGTAAACCCAACTGTGCAGCATTGCGGTTGAATATATCAACGAAATCGTAGGAGAGTTCCAGTCCGGTGATGTGTCCGGGCGCATGTTGTCCTAAAACCATTGTCTGCCCGCCCGTTCCACAGCCGAGATCGGCAATTTGTGACTGGTCTGTTAGATTATCTATGAAGCTTAGTGCTTTGATAGTTGCCTCGGGGCTTCCAGGCCCTTGTCGTTCTAAACTGGCGAAATATTCGTAAATTAAGCTGAAATCGAAATCGAAGATTGTTTTATTTTCGTTACTCATAATGTTTAAATTGAATGTTTAAAAATGGACATAAAAATAACCCTGACCTAATATGCCCGGGTAACATTTGAGGGATAACCTTAGCACAATGCTACAGGTTATTTACTTTACAATCTCCTTCTTCGTTTTAAACATGCGCTACAAAGATACACTATTTCTAATGAATACCACATCTTCTTCTTGGGTATTATGCTTTTTCCTGGTTTGGGGTATAGGGAACGCAGATTTGGCTAAGGCCGATCTTCGATTCGCAGATAGTACAGAAAAACGCAGAATATATTTAAAAGAAAAGGATATTTGCCTTTATATGAGTAAATTACTTTTTAAATAAACAAAGAGGGGAAGCATCCTGGTGATACTTCCCCTCTTTTTTAAATTATATCTTTTTTACCGGATATTATCTTTTGTCGCCGGTCATAATAACCACGCGGTTCCAGTTATTAACTTCGAATGGCTGAACGTCAGATCCTTTCCAGTCAATAGTGATCTGGCTTGCAGGGATACCGTATTTATCAGTCAACTGTTTAGCAACTGCTTTTGCACGTTTTTCAGAAAGTTGCATGTTATAAGCTGCTGTACCTGTATTTCTGTCGGCATATCCAACAACAGTCAGACGGGTACCGGTTTCTTTTACGAATTGAGCAGCGTTATAGATATTTACTTCCTGGTTTTCATCAATCTTATGGCTATCCAGACGGAAACGTACAAAGTTTTCACCATAGTGATTCACAACGTTTGCAGGAGGTACATCCGGACAATCAGGACAAGAAACCGGACGACGGCTTAACTGATCGTTTTCTGCACGTAAAGCATTGATACGGTTGTTCAGGTCGTTGATCAAACCATAATCCATAGGTTCAATAACTTCGAAATCAGTTTTACCCAGTTTGAAAGTCAAACCTGCACTTAACTGTGCAATACCATCACATAATTTACCACCTGATACACGGTTAAACTCTTCGTTCAGCAACATTCCCTGAAGTTCAAGATTAAAGTCCACACGGTCGCTCAGACGGAAAGCAGTAAGAATACCTAAGTTCAGTGAAGGAGATTCTGCTTTTCCAAGGAATTCCTGTGGAGATTTATTTTTGAATTTCTGTGCATAACCTAAACCGATCCATGGGATAAAACGGAAAAATCTTTTAGAATTATAAACACCCCAATGGTTAGTCACATCATACATAAAGTCTAAGTGACCGGCAAAGAAACGGTTATGTTGCATAAACTGTGCGTTATTGCCTTCAAATCCGTGGAGATTACCACCGGTAAAATAAGCACGCATACCGAAGTATGGGTTAAACCATTTACCAAAAGCAAAATGCGGATTCGCATTCAGGCGATCTTTAAAATCAGCTTCATTATTTTGGTCGCCGAATAAAACGCCCATACCGGCACCGGCAGAAATAAACCAGTTGTCGCCAGCTCTGTTTTTCTTGAAATTGGTTTTATATCCAGGCTCTACACTATACCCTATTTGCGGTGTATATTGCTGTGCTGAAAGAGAAAATATAAAGCCAGACAACAACGTCAAAATCAAAATTTTAGTTTTCATATTCATCAACAATTTAATTAAACAATCATAATACCAAAAATATACTACGAATAACGGCTAAGTTATTTAGTTAAAAATTTAACTCTTTTTGTTTATAACAACCTTAATATTTAAATTGTTCCTGCCTGTTAAAAATAATTCCTGTTATTAAAACCGTCGGGTTCCTGTAAAATATATCCGGTAATTATCTTCCGGCAGGCTTTCGCAATTTTCAGTATAAACACAATAAAAACCATAAAGTTTAATACACCCGCCTTATTAACATATCGTCTTTGACCGGACCGGAAAACTTTTGAATTCACCGGATTGTTAGTTTTTACATTAGATATATGTATATAAAATTGAAAACTATGGATACAATTAAAGAAAATCTGATCTATGCGGTAAAACATTGGTGGATACCCCTATTGGTAGGCCTTTTATTTCTATTGGCCGGTATTATGATCATGTTTACCCCGGTAAGTACTTATATAACTTTAAGTATATTATTTAGTATGTTTTTAATAATAGCAGGTGTGCTCGAAATCGTATTTGCCGTACGCAATAAAGACCAGATCTCCGGTTGGGGGTGGTATCTGGCAGGAGGGGTGATAGACCTGATTATAGGGATTTATCTCGTGATTAATCCTGTAGTAAGTATGGCGATTTTACCTTATATACTTGCCTTTTGGCTTATCTTCCGGGGTATTTCCATTATCGGATATGCCACATCTCTAAAAAATTATGGAGTAAAAAACTGGGGCTGGTATATATTCTTCGGTATAGTGGCTATCTTATGCTCAATATTGATATTCTGGCGTCCTGAAGTAGGAGCCTTAAGCATCGTTTATATGGTAGCCCTCTCTTTAATTTTCATAGGCATATTCCGGATAATCATGGCCTTTGAATTAAGAAGTATCGGCAAAAAATACAAAACTAAAATAGCCTCTTAAATCCCATACTGCATGCACGGCCTTTTTAGGTCCATGCAGAAGAGTGTAAAGAAGTGCACGGAAGTGGAATGCTATCCGCACGGAAGTCTGAAAAGAACCGTGCGGATATTTTTATACTTGCACACTTTTCTTCATTTTGTGTAATTTGGTATCTCTTTTTGTGCTATATTTGCAGCGGATGGGAAGGATTGTTGCGATAGACTACGGAAGGAAGCGTACCGGGCTTGCGGTCACGGATACACTTCAGATAATAGCCAATGGACTTACTACATTGCCCAGTGGCGAAGTTGTTACGTTTTTGGCAGACTATGTTACAAAAGAACCGGTGGATCTTTTTGTAGTAGGAGCTCCGAAGCAAATGAACGCACAGGATTCTGAAAATATGAAATATGTCAAAGAATTTGTAACCCATTTAAGCCGCAAAATTCCCCATATAAAAATAGAATATTACGACGAACGGTTTACCTCCGTATTGGCTCATAAAACCATGCGTGAAGGTGGACTCGGTAAAAAGAAAAGACAGGATAAAGCACTGGTCGACCAAATAAGCGCGGTGATTATCCTGCAAAGCTATATGGAAAGTATAAAATTCAATAATAACATCAGATGATATTACCGATCTATTTATACGGTCAGCAGGTATTAAGAAAAGAGACCGAAAATATAACCAAAGATTACCCCAACCTCAAAGAGTTGGTGGAAAATATGTTTGAAACAATGTATCATGCGGACGGGGTAGGACTGGCTGCTCCACAGGTAGGGTTGTCTATCCGCATGTTAGTGCTCGACGCAAGCCCCCTGGCGCGTGACTTCCCGGAATGTACAGACTTTAAACGGGTAATGATTAATCCGGAAATAGTAGAAGAAAGCGAGGAAAAAATAACCCTTGAGGAAGGATGTCTCAGCCTGCCGGGAATACATGAAAGCGTAGCCCGTGCAGCGAAGATCAAAATAAAATATGTAGACGAGAACTTTACCGAACATGAAGAAGATATAGACGGATTTGCCGCGCGGGTAGTACAGCACGAATGCGAACACCTGGACGGGCACGTGTTTATAGACAATATCTCCGCCATACGGCGCCAATTAAACAAAGCCAGATTAAATAACATAATAAAAGGAACGGCACGGTGTTCATACCGGGTAAAAGCCGTCGGTAAATGATAAAATAAAAAGTTCATTATGACTGATTTACACAAAAACATTCAAGCTCTGCGAAAGAAAAAAGCAGTTGTGCAGATGGGAGGAGGCGAAGCTGCCATTGAAAAGCAGATAGCCATGGGTAAGCTAACAGCCCGCGAACGCATACTCTCTCTTTTAGATCCTCATTCTTTCCATGAATATGACATGTTTGTGAAACACGACGGACGTGATTTCGGGATGGAAAAGAAAGAACTTCCCGGCGATGGAGTTGTAACCGGCACCGGAACTATATTTGGTGCTCCTGTTTGTATTTATGCACAGGACTTTACCGTAGCAGGAGGTTCGTTAGGATTGCAGCATGCCCGTAAGATTACAAAGATTATGGACCATGCGTTAAAAATGAAATGCCCCATTATTGGTATTAATGATTCCGGCGGTGCGCGTATTCAGGAAGGTGTAGGTGCATTGGCCGGATATGGAGAAATATTTTACCGGAATACGATTGCTTCGGGGGTAATCCCACAGATATCACTGATCCTGGGACCCTGTGCAGGAGGAGCTGTTTATTCCCCGGCACTGACCGACTTTGTTTTTGTAGTAGAAAACATCTCCAAAATGTTTATAACCGGCCCGAACGTAATTAAAACAGTATTGGGCGAAGACATCTCTATGGAGGATCTGGGAGGTGCCCGCGTACATGCGGAAATTACAGGAAATGCCCATTTCTATGCACAAAGCGAGGTAGAGTGTTTTGAGCAGGTAAAACGTCTGGTGAGCTTTATACCCTGGAACAATCTGGAAAAAGCAAAACCGGTTGAACCGAAAGAACCCTGTGCGGAACTCAATATTGAAGAAGTTGTTCCCGCAGATCCGAAACAACCCTATGATGTACGTGATGTGATCAGATGCATTGTAGACGATTCTGACTTCCTTGAAGTACAGGAACTGTGGGCTGCGAACATTGTCGTAGGCTTCGGACGTATGGCGGGAGAAACCGTAGGTTTCGTAGCCAACCAACCTATGGTATTGGCAGGAGTACTGGACTGCGATAGTTCTGATAAAGCAGCCCGTTTCATCCGTTTCTGCGATTCGTTCAATATCCCGATCATTACACTGGAAGACATGCCGGGATATCTGCCGGGTGTAGACCAGGAACATGCCGGTGTAATCCGTCACGGGGCAAAGGTATTGTATGCCTATTCGGAAGCCACCGTACCCAAAATTACCGTTATCCTGCGTAAAGCATATGGTGGTGGGTATATTGCCATGAACTCGCGCCATCTGGGTGCAGATTTCATGTTTGCATGGCCGGGAGCCGAAATTGCCGTAATGGGACCGGAAGGAGCAGCCAACATCATCTTCCGTAAAGAGATTATGGAAGCAGAGGATCAGGATGCCATGCGCCAGGAAAAGGTAAAAGAATACATCGAGAAATTTGCCAATCCGTATGTGGCTGCTTCCCGTGGGTTTATCGACTCTGTTATAGAGCCGAAAGAAACCCGTATGCTGATATTACACGCTTTGAAACTTTCAGTCCTCAAAGAAGAATATCGTCCGGCTAAAAAACATGGATTACCACCGTTCTAACTACATCGCATATGGAAAAGAAAGAAGAACTGGTAGACTTTGTAGTTACTGCCCGTAAATACAAAACATTACTGACTACTAAATATAAAAACCGCCCCGTTTGGCGTAAACCCGTAGAAGGTGAAGTTATATCAACTCTTCCGGGAACTATCCTTCGGGTAGAAGTAAAAGAAGGCGATAGGGTAGAAGAGGGGCAATTACTGCTGATCCATGAAGCAATAAAAATGCAAAACCGGATAGTAGCCCCGGTAGCAGGAACCATACAGGTAATGAATGTTACCGAAGGTGATAAAATAGGGAAAAATCACCTGATGGTAAAAATAAAAAACTAAACACCGGAGCCTGATTAAATATCAATTACATTCTTTTTAATAGTTTAATTGATAATTTAATCAGGCTCTCTGATAAATTTCCTTATTTTTGTTTCTCGATCAGTGAAAATAAGGATGAAAAAGGTTATTCTATTTCTTTTACTACATATATACTCGCTTGCATTAGTTGCTCAGATCAATACCGACCGTGTTATAGCAATTGGGCGAAATGCTTTATACTTCGAGGATTATGTCCTTTCCATACAATACTTCAATCAGGTAATCCGTTCCAAGCCCTGGCTTGCCGAACCCTATTTCTACCGTGCGGTAGCTAAAATACAATTAGACGATTTTAAAGGAGCCGAAGAAGACTGTACACTTTGTCTGGATCGCAACCCTTTTCTGGTACAGGCCTGGTTTGCCCGTGGAATAGCCCGCCAGAGCCAGGACAACTATGAGGGAGCAATCGCAGATTATAACAAAGGGCTGGAGTTTCGTCCGGCAGACCGGCAAATGCTTATGAACAAAGCGGTTGCCAATATCCAGAATAAAGATTTCGAAGGAGCCGAAACTGCGTTCGAAGAACTGCTTACCAACTATCCCAAACATTCAATGAGCTACCTTACCCGGGGAGCTATGTTTCTGGAAAAAGGGGATACAATCGCTGCTTTAAATGATTATAGCAAATCCATCGAACTGGATGCCTATTATCCTCCCGCCTATGGTAACCGTGCCATCATCTATTATCAGATGAATAAGCTGGACTCCGCTTTGGTAGACCTGAATGAAGCTATAAAACTGAATCCCCGTGAAAGCGGATTTTATATAAACAGAGGGTTAGTACGTTTCCAGTTAAACGACCTGCGTGGGGCAATGGACGATTACGATCAGGTAGTATCCATGGATAGCCATAACCTGATAGCCCGTTTTAACCGGGGTCTGCTTCGTATGCAGGTAGGGGATAACAACCGGGCTATTGAAGATTTTGATATGGTATTGCAACAGGAACCGGACAACTATATGGCTTATTATAACCGTGCTTTATTAAAATATGAAACAGGAGATTACCGCGGTGCTATCAATGATATAAACCAGGTATTGGCCGAATACCCCGATTTTATACCGGGCTATTACAGCCGGGCAGAAGCCAAACGTAAACTCCGTGACCTGGCTGGTGCCGATAGCGATTACTGGATAGCTTATGAGATAGAGGAACGCCTGAAAAAAGAACGTGAATCCCGTAACCGTGGCAATATGGCTTCGGCTTCCGGAAATCAGGGAGATGCATCCGGCAACGATACCGGAGAAGAAGATGACAACACCCGTGAAAGGTCTGACCGCAATATTAATAAGTTCAACCGTCTTGTTGTGTATGATAAAGAAGAGGTGAACCGTAGTAAATACCAGAGTGAAGTACGCGGAAGGGTACAGGATCGCAATGTACGGGTCGACATCGAACCCCAGTTCATACTAACTTATTACGAAAAAGCAGACCCGGTAAAGAAAATCATCTATTACGATGCCTCACTTGAAGAGTACAACAGCCGCATGGTATTGCCCCGCCGTTTGCGGGTAATCAATGAAGAAGCTCCTTTAACAGAAGGGCAGATACAGGCACATTTCGCTTCAATCGACGACTTCTCTTCCCGTATAGAAGCCAATCCGGAAAATCCCGACTTGTACTTCGGACGTGCACTGGATTTTATGCTCGTACAGGATTTTTCCGAAGCAATCCGCGATTATGACCGTGTAATAGAGTTGAATCCCAACTTCTTTATGGCTTATTTCAACCGTGCGGTAGTACGTTATAAACAATTGGAATATAATTTGTCGCAGGGAGGATATGACGACAACCTTTCATTAAACATGAATATCAATCCAAACCGTCCGCAACCAACTCCGGTTGTAGACCCGGCTGCCGCCCAGTTGCGGGAAAATAAACGTTCCATCGAACACGAACAGATCGTTCGTGACTACGATACGGCCATTCGCCTGAACCCAGACTTTGCCTTTACCTACCTGAATAGGGGTAACCTGCGTTGTGCACAGCGTGATTTCCGTGCTGCAATTCTGGATTATAATATAGCAATAGAAAAAGATCCCGAATTCGCAGAAGCCTATTTCAACCGCGGACTCGCAAGGCTCTCACAAGGCGATGCAAAAAGAGGAATTGCAGACCTTAGTAAAGCCGGCGAGTTAGGCATCATAAACGCCTACAGCATCATCAAACGGATGACAAGCAACTAAGAGAAATGAAAAATGAAAAGTGAAAAATGAAAAATAGTTTCCCGGCGAAGGCGGGGATTTCCTTTGGATTAAGGGGATTTGCAATCCTACGTTCGGCGTAGCGTCTTCGCTACGTCGTTCATAAAAGTGAGGCTCCAGCCTCATATGAGCCAGGAGGCTCATAAATTGTTGGTCGGAGGGGACCCCGATAAACCGGGATGTTCCATTTGTAATCCCCGACTAACGAGTATTAGGATCTGTGATCCGACAAACATATGAATATTCATTAAATAGAGAGTTAGGAATCTTTAAGCGGATTACAAATCCTTATATCCCACAGGCGGGGATTACAAATGGAACATCCCGGTTTATCGGGGTCCCCTTCGACCAAAAACTCTTAAGTTG
>JAJQAZ010000127.1 GCA_021203545.1 Tannerellaceae bacterium
GTTAGGGGTTAGAGGGTTAAGGGGTTGGCTTGTCTTTCAACAAATCCCGTATCTCTGTTAGTAATTTAACATCATCGGGAACTTCGGCTGGTTTGGGGTCTGTTTGTTTTTTGGCATGGAAGGCGTTGATCGCTTTTACTAAGAGGAAGATGGCAAAGGCAACAATGATGAAGTTCAATACAACTTGTATGAAGTTGCCGTAATTGAGATCGACTTCGGGACTAACAATTTGTCCTCCTTCAACCTGGGCTTTGCGCAGAACAATTTTGAAACCGGTGAAGTTGACACCTCCTATCAGCAGGCCTACCGCAGGCATGATAATATCGGCAACCAGTGAGTTTACAATATTATTGAAAGCTCCTCCGATAACAACACCGACTGCCAGGTCCACAACGTTGCCACGCATGGCAAACTCTTTGAATTCTTTAAAGAAATTACCCATAGTAAAGATAGTTTTGTTTATAACCACAATTACTCTGTTTTGGTTTTATAATAGAATTAAATCCTATCTTTGCATCCAAATTTTGAAAAATGAAAGAAAGTGCAACGATCTCTACTTCCGGAACAACGTTTCGTATATTGATTTTATTAAGTCTGATCCACCTGATTAACGATGCGTTACAATCGGTAATCTCTGCTGTGTATCCGATTTTGAAAGACGACCTGATGATCAGTTTCGGACAGATTGGTTTGATTACGTTGGTATACCAGATGGCTGCTTCGGTTTTTCAGCCGGTTATCGGATTGGTATTTGATAAACGTCCTTTTGTATGGGCACTTCCCGTAGGAATGGGATTCACCATGGTAGGGCTGGTTAGCCTGGCTTTTGCAAGTCATATTTCGTGGGTGTTATTATCTGTTTTTTTGGTGGGAATCGGTTCTTCTACTCTTCATCCGGAGGCATCCCGGTTAACCTCACTGGCTTCAGGTGGTAAACGGGGATTGGCTCAATCCCTTTTTCAGGTAGGAGGGAATCTGGGAGGTTCGCTCGGGCCTTTGTTGGTAGCTCTGTTTGTGGCAACATATGGACGGCAGAATATAGCTTTCTTTTCAATATTCTCCATAATTTCAATTGTTGTAACAATCCCCATCTGCCGGTGGTATAAGCAAAAGTTACATTATTTTAAGACCGCTCCGGATGCCGGAGTAATTAAACGGGAGTCTCCATTATCTCCCCGTAAAACTGTTTTTACGTTGTTGATTTTGTTATTCCTTATTTTTTCCAAGTACATCTATATGGCCAGTCTAACCAGTTATTATACGTTTTACCTGATTGAAAAATTTGGGGTAACGGTATCTCACTCTCAGGTACTGCTGTTTGTTTTTCTGCTGGCTACTGCTATCGGAACGCTGGCAGGGGGACCTATCGGCGATAAGATAGGACGCAAGTATGTAATCTGGGTTTCTATTCTGGGGGCGGCACCTTTTACCTTGTTGATGCCGTATGCTAGCCTGCAGTGGACTGTTGTGTTGAGTTTCTGTGCCGGGTTGATCCTGGCTTCTGCCTTCCCGGCTATCCTGGTCTATGCACAGGAGTTATTACCTTATAAACTTGGGCTGATTTCCGGTCTGTTTTTTGGTTTGGCTTTCGGTGTTGCCGGTATTGCTTCGGCGGTGTTGGGTAAAATGGCAGATATCCACGGAATCGAAGCCGTCTATAAAGTTTGTGCTTTTATGCCGTTACTGGGATTGATTGCCTGGTTCCTGCCTGACTTGAAGAAGAGATAGTTCTATTTTATAAAGTATAGAGAACGTACATTTCGCAGAGAACACAGATTAACGCAGAAAAATATTAATAAAATAATTTGCGTAAGTCTGCGTGTTCTGCGAAATCTGCGTTCCGTTCTGCCTACATAATTATCGACACGGTCAGGGCGAGGAATATCAGAATAATGAAGGTTCCCAGATAGCCTAATAACAGTTTGTTTGCATATTTTTTCATACTCTTTATTTATTTGATTTTTTATACCATTCCATAAGTTCGCCGGGGCTGATGTTTAATGCCCGCATGGATTCGAAAGTTGCCGGCAGCGTTTGTTCAAAGAACTCTTTTCGCTGGATAGCAAGAACCTGTTCTTTGGCTCCCGGACATACATAATATCCCATTCCCCTCCTTAGGTAAATAATGGCTTCCATTTGCATGTATTCATACGAACGGACAACAGTATTGGGATTTACCTGCAGGAAGGCTCCTAACTCTCTGACGGATAAGATCCGTTCTTCCTCTTTCCACTCCTCGTTCAGAATTTTGCGGAAGCAATAATCTACGATTTGCAGATAGATCGGTTTATTTGAATTAAAATCCATAGTTTAAATCTCTTTTTCGCGAATTCTTAAAAACGTTACAATCCAGAAGCCAACAGGGAAAACAAATACCACAAAAAACAGAGGAAGCCGTTGGATCAAACTTAGTTGGTTTTCTCCCATTTCCTTGTTCATGAGGATATCCATAAGAGCGTAATTATTCTGGGAAATAGAAAATGTTGTGTAAGTAAGAAGCATAATTATTATCATAATTACAGTGTTTAGGATAAATATACTCAACACTGTTTTCAGAAACGGATGCCGTTGAAATGTCAGGTAACCCACCATATACATAGATTGGAATCCCCAAATCGCAAGAAGTCCTTTTAAATTGAAGTAATTGAACATATTCATGGATGCCTGGAATTTTGCCAGACTATCAAACGGAAGTACATTTGTTATTACAGATAGCAAATAATAAATTCCGTAGGTAAGCAGCGGCAGGATGAGAATATATTTTAACCAGAATGCCAGAAACCGTTCGGTTGTGGATACCGGTAAGGTATACTCCATTACACCGTTGTATTTGGTGATTTTGGGTTCCAGGATGCAGGGACCTATAATTATTGTAATGATTGTTCCGGTCATTAAAACAGGTACGAGAGACCAGTTGGTCAGCAGGTAAAACAGCAGGCTGAACAAATAAGCTCCTAAAACAATAGCCAGCAGATACAGATATTGGCCTTTTGTAAATATCAGGTTTCGTTTGATGTAATTCTCAAAACGTTGGAAAGAAAATATTGTATTCATAATTGTATACAGATTACATGTTAAACAACTCTTTGATCTTCTTTTTGTTTTTCACTACGCCATTGAATAATATTTCAATATTCATGGTGCTTTCTTCATCATGTATGTTCGGACAAACAGATAAGTATCCTTCTAAAGTAGGTTCCGAATAAAGAGCGTGTTCAGGAACTTCAGCCGTGTGCTTGAATACCAGTTTACGGGTAATCTCTTCAACTGATTGATTTAACAATACACTATTCCGGTCAAGGATGATAATAGGATCGATCAAATGAGTCAAATCTCTGACCTGGTGGGTAGAGATAATAAGACACCGGTCGTCGCCTATTATAGAGAGGATTTTACGGAACTGGGATTTGGAAGGGATATCCAATCCGTTGGTAGGTTCGTCAAGCAGGGTAATTTTTGTGTTCAGGGATAGCCCGTAGGCAATCATTGCTTTTTTCTTTTGTCCGGTGGAGAGTTCGGATAGTTTGCGGTCTCCCTCAACTTCAAACTCTTCCAGATATTGACAAAGCTGTTCAAAACTATACCTTTCATAAAATCCCGCGTTGTAACGGGCCATATCAAGGATAGAAACAGCCGGTGCCTGAAACTCTTCCGGAAGGAAGCATATTTCTTTCAGCATTTCCGGATTCCGGTTGTAGGAATTGTATCCTAATACCTGGCATGAGCCTTTTTTAGGAAAACGTAATCCACTTATCAGATGTAATAAGGTGGTTTTCCCTACGCCGTTTTCTCCCAATAACCCGTAAATGCCGTTTTGCATTGTAAACGAAACATCGTTGAATACAGGTCTTTTTTGCTGATAATAAAAACTAAGATTCTGAATACTTATCATAGAATATTGGTGTAATAGTGAATTAATACACTGTAAATGTAGTAATGTTTTTTTATCTCCAACTAATTCTGCAGATTTTTACCCTCACAGAAGTAAATAAAAAGAAAAAGGGGATAAAAACAACTATGCTTTTACCCCCCTCTTTTAGTTTACTAACCTCTTTAAATTTATTCAAAAACGAATTGTTGTATAAACGAATCATTTTCCAGATCATCTTTGCATCTGATCGAAATACCGATCATAGATAACAGCAGATCTAATTCTTTGTTGATTGTTTCCGCATAAACACGGGTTACCTTTTTCAGAGCCATGAATAAAGAAACATACAATGTTTCTGTGTTTTCCAGTTTTACTGACTCTACTCCTTTCACTTTTTCATTTTCCACTTCAAACAGATTGACTGTTGTGTTTTCCTGGATTCCATTACTAAGAGATCCTTTCTGTGTCAAAACAGCAATAACTTCTTTCATATACACAAAATTTAAGTGATTGGATCAATCTCGATCTTAATTTTTTGTGAATGTAAAGACTTTTTCCCAATCAACAATTTAATTAGTATTAAAGAAACTTTAAG
>JAJQAZ010000155.1 GCA_021203545.1 Tannerellaceae bacterium
TCAAAGGAGATAAAAAGAATCCGTCATTTCATTACGGCACACCTGTAAACGGACGTTTTTCCGATACAGTCCAATATGAGCAGAATGGCACAATAAAAAAGATTGAGGGGACAGATACTATACAGGATTCAACCTTTATATGGCATGGAAAAGGAGTGTTGAGATTTATCAAAAGCAGGTGGGAAATCCTTTATTATAACCCGAAAGACGGCATAGCCATTATCCACTTCGACAAAACACTCTTTACCCCTGAAGGATACGATGTAATTTCAAGAGAAAAAACAATCCATCCCACCATTGAACAAGAACTATTCATTCAACTGTATAACCTCGGCATAAAAGATAAACTAATAAAAATTCAATGACATTCCATTTTACTCGTATTTCTTGCTTTCTTCAATTAGTTCTTCACTACATTGTTCCGGAGCGAGCGGTGTAAAAAGCTCTATCAAATTATCTTCAGGGTCGCGCAGATGTACTACCCGCATTCCCCAACCCGCCATATCGGTAGGTTCATTAATGAATTTTACTCCCTTTGCTTTTAATGCAGCGTAAGTGTCGTCCACATTATCAACACTGAAGCCTACAAGTGATTTTTCCCGGAATCCTACCGGCAATTCCTTATCCGCATTCCCAACAGACGGTGCCATCCAGTCGGAAACAAAAAGAGCAAATCCTTCTATGCCGTCTGCTACTTTAAAACTGGTATATCCGCTGTTTTCATCTCCCCATGCGGGTTCTAATCCCAGTTGTTCGGTGTAGAACTTAAAACAGGTCGCAAAATCTTTCACTAATAATCTTACATTACTAAATTTCATGGTTGTCGAATTTTTATGGTTTTTATCAAAAGTATATAAATAATTTGAGTGTAAGAAAATTGTATTTATCAGCCGCCGCTGGCGCAGATGTTTATCTGTGCCTTATTTGTTAGTATTAGTACGGATTTAAATCCGCGCCAGCAAAGTTTTAATTGTTACTCCTGTGCTATAATAAATGTCCTGCTACATGGTTGTTGGTGATGTAGCGGATAAAATACGTATCATCATCCGGGTGATAAGTGAAAAAGAAGTACCATGTGGTTCGTTTGTTTTTGGGATAGCATACGTACCATAGGTCTTTTCCATATCTTGAAAAATAGGCTGGGGCTTTGTGCTTTTGTTTGATGTGGATAGTTGATTCCATTTCTTTGGTCAGAGAGTTAACATATTCAACTGCTGCCAATTCAAAACTGAAATAGTCTTCATAATATAGAATATCAACCAAGTCTTTTAGATAGAGTCTTGCTACCTCAGAATAGATAATTTTCATTTTTCATTAAAAAGTGCATGTATATGTTTGCGCATATATTCTCTTAACTCATCACCTGTCATCGCATTTTTCAACTCTTCCTCCGTCAGTGGTGGTGAAAAGGTCATTCCGGTTTCTGCCTGCTTGCTATATTGGATAGCGGGCTCTTTAAGTACGTTGTTACCGGGGTTTTCTTCTTCGTGTTTGTATTTCTTTTCCATGAGTTAAAATGTTTGATTGTGATAGCTACAAAGTTAAAGTCTTTTTTTATTAAAGATGGTTTTTGAGTTATGTTTTTGGAGCAGTTTTGGGGGTGTTTTTTGGGTTCAGGGGATAGGGAACGCAGATGGCGCAGAGGACGCAGATTTTCGCAGAATAATATTTAAAAATCTTCTGCGTTTTTCTGCGTATTCTGCGTAATCTGCGTTCCCTATCCATCAAACCCATAAAATAGACCTTATAAAACCCTTGCAAATGCCGGAATTTCTTATCATCTTTGTAGTCCCTAAATAACATACATTATTAATTACTTGAGATCAAATTTTAAAAATATGAGCCACCTATGGTGCGGGCAGCAGAAATGCCCCGGCGCTTTCGTATGTTAGCGTAGGACACCTAAGGGTGGCTTTTTTATTTTAAAAATTTTCAAGTTATGAAAAATTTTTCTTCAACGGTGGCAACAAATCAGGAACGTTGCGCCGAACTGCTTTCCTTAGCAGAGAAAAGGGATTACGATTTGACCCCACTCCTTCACCTGATCACTATGGAGTATCATCCGTTTACCTTGTCGGAACGATTGCTGGGCGTTCATTTTTGCCTTTCCCATTACCTCTCTTACCAGCCTGACGAGTCTACTATCGAGACTATGCACAACCATTTGTACAGTCTGCAACGGCTATATGCCGCCCTCCGGCTGGTAGAACCCAAATCCCGTGAATTATTTGAAAAAGTTTGAACTCTAAAATCTAACTATTATGAATAAAGTATTCAAACCCCGCACACTAACGTTGCTTCGTTATAACCTGAGATGCAATGAGAGAGAACACAAATCCACCATTCCCGCCGTCACCCTTGCGGGCAAATGGATGTACGAGGCCGGATTCCGCAGCGGTCAAAAAATCCGGATCATCGTACAGGAACGCGAACTGATTATCCGCATCGAAAGCGACCCAGAGCCTACCGGAGGACACTCTGTTATTGAGTGGGAACGCAAGCACACATCATGGAATCAACCTCCCCAGCTACACCCCGAATTAGCTGCCTTTCGCAGGATTCAACGGATTAAGAAGAAGGAACTCAGGGAGAGGGAACGTGCTGCAATTGAGTAAGTAAAGAAATAGCCGCCCCGGTTTTAGCCGGGACGGCTGTTTTTCTGTGTTTTGTGTGTTTTTAATATTATTCCTTGTCATACATTCGCTTTTTTGTAACATGATTTAACCCAAAAGGGCAACTCCCACCAAAAGTATTAACAAGTTACACCACTTTTATTCCGGTTTCCCAAAATTCCTTTCCATACCCCTCCCGAACACTTTTCAAAAGTTCGGGGAGTTCAGCGTCATTTATTCGTGAGTACCGGGAGGCAAAGTTCGTGGGTATTCCAATCAAAGTTCGGGGGTTTCAAAACAAATCCTCGTGAGTTTCGCAACAAACGCTCGTGAGTATTTTTTTTAATCCTCGTGAGTATTCCGGTCATTTGTTCGTGAGTTTTCAAGGAAAGTAGATGGAAGTCACTCCTTACTGGATTTTTCTTTCAGCAGATGTTCTAATATTAAAACCATGAGGGTGCCCATTATAAACCCGTTGCCTGCTATGGGTTGTAATACACCCGGCATAGAACCCGCAAATGCAGGAGGAGCGAATGAAATAAATATGCCTGTCATTACCGGGAATCCGATAATGATGGCGCTTCTGAAATCAAAAATACTTTTTTCTGCTCCTATTAATTGTAGCCCGGATGCAAGCTGTGTACTCATTACATATAATAGTACACTCCCTAAAACCACCCCGGGAATATAGGAGAACAGGAATAAGGATTGTGGAAAAAAGGCACAAATAATAAGTAAAATTCCTGCCACAATGAGGGGAAAACGGGAGGCGGATTGTGTTGCTGCAATGATTCCCGGACTCATTGAATAATCAACCATACCGATTGTCCCCAGACTACCGGATAGCATATTAAATATTCCTGTAACTCGCATTCCCCGTCTGCTTCTACCGGCAATTGAATCTGCATGTATGAATGTAGCTGTTGCCTGAATGGCTCCGAACTCGTTGACAATAAGTGCTAAAAAGCAAAAAAAGAAGGCAATAATGGCTGAAAGGTCAAATTCGGGAGAGATAAAAAGATTCTCTTTTATAATTTCCGCGTTTAGTCCGCTGACGGATGGATGCACAGGGATACCAAATAGGGTTAAATAGATAGCAGTTCCAAGAATTAATCCGGTCAGTATTATTTGCGATTTATATATCCCTTTGAGAACCAGATTTCCGAAAATCATCAATAAGGCAAGGCATAGGGCAAACATGAGGTTGAAAAATACACTCCCGTTTGTGCCCGAAGAGAGACTAATGGCTAACGGCATAATGGTAATGGCCACAAGTATCAGGACAACCGCCACAACCCGTGTCGTAAATATCTTTTGTATATATTCAAAAAAGGTACCCAATGAAAGTAGCACCGTCATAGCTCCCCCTAAGACTATGGCTGTATATACGGCATTAACAGACAGATTACCACTGCCAACCAGTCCAATCAGGAGTACTGTCGCAGGCCCGGTTAAAACAGGTAAGCGATGTCCCAGCCAAACCTGAATGATAAGTGCTAAACCTGTCAGCATAAATAATTTTTGTGAATAGATAGTCTGCAAAATGACATCTTCCGTATGTAAACCGGATACGACTCCCGATAGGATAATAAGAAAGGGTAGTGTGATAGTAAACCATTGTACACCATAGAGAAGCATGTCTTTGAGGGTTGGTTTGTCGTTTAAGTTATATTTCATGCCAGTTTTCATATTTGCAAAGGTTATATTTTGTCAACTATTTATTACCAAAGATAAGGAATAAGCCGGTATTTTACTTTCCGGGTGTAATCGAGGTATCCGTCGAGTTCTTTTTTCAGCATGGTGTCTTCCAGATACGTCCTGATTGTTA
>JAJQAZ010000078.1 GCA_021203545.1 Tannerellaceae bacterium
TGAAGCTGGAGCTTCATAAGATTTTAGCGACGTAGCGAAGACGCTACGCCGAACATAAGAAAAACAAATAAAAAACAATAATAAAAAAAGGAGACCCGGTAACAGCCCCCCCCTTTAGGGGGCTGGGGGTATAACATGGCAACAATAACAGTAAACGGAAAAGCACAGGAGATTGAACTACCTGTAACAGTATTGGAATTAATACAAAAGAACGATGTGAAGCAACCGGAAATGGTATCGGTACAGGTAAACGAACAGTTTGTAAACCGGCAGGACTTCCCGTCGCATGTACTGAATGATGGTGATGAGGTTGAATTTCTATACTTCATGGGAGGAGGAAGCAGATGATAGACTTCACCGAAGAACAAATAGAGCGGTATAGCCGCCATATACTCCTACAGGATGTGGGAGTAGAAGGGCAAGAAAAGATACTAAACGCAAAGGTATTGATTATCGGTGCCGGAGGATTAGGGGCCCCTATCGCACTTTACCTGGCGGCAGCCGGAGTAGGTACGTTAGGTATTGTAGACGGCGATGTAGTAGACCTTTCCAACCTGCAACGCCAGGTGATCCACTTTACACCGGATGTGGGCCGTCCTAAAGTAGAATCGGCCAAAGAGAAGATCAACCGGATCAATCCGGATGTAAAAGTAATCACCTACCCGGAGTTCTTTACCGCCGCGAATGCTGCGGAGATTATCAAAGACTACGACTTTGTAATTGACGGAACCGATAACTTCCCGGTAAAGTTTCTGATAAACGATGCCTGTGTAATAGCCGGCAAACCCTTCTCGCACGGGGGAATCCTGCGTTTTGAAGGGCAGACACTTACCTATGTGCCGGGATCGGCCTGTTACCGCTGCCTGTTCAACGCACCGCCTCCTCCTAATGCCGTACCAACCTGTTCGCAGGCTGGCGTATTGGGAGCCATAGCCGGTATGTTGGGCACCATACAGGCTGCCGAAGCATTGAAATACATCACCGGAGTAGGAGATCTGCTCACCAACCGGTTACTCACCTTCAATGCGAAAGCCATGCGTTTCCGTGAGGTGCGTACTCCGCACAACGAAAACTGTCCGGTATGTGGCAAACAACCTACCGTAACAGAACTGGTAGATTACGAACAGGCCACCTGCGACCTGGCAAGCAGGAAAGGAAATTGAAACGATAAAAATAAAAAGAGAAATAGTAAATTCGATCATCGCCAAAGCGAAAGAAGAGTTGCCCGATGAAGCGTGTGGTTATCTGTTGGGGAACGGAGAGGAGATCACCTACCACTATCCGATGACTAACACCGACCACAGTCCGGAACACTTTTCCTTCGATCCGGCTGAACAGTTCAGCGCGATCCGTTATGCCCGCCGGGAAGGACTTGAAATTGTGGCCAACTGGCACAGCCACCCGGCTACACCTTCCCGCCCTTCGGAAGAAGACATCCGGCTGGCGTACGATCCCAATATACTCTATCTGATCCTTTCCCTGGCAACCGGAACACCCGTATTAAACGGTTTCCGGATACAGGAAGGAATTGTAACAAAGATTGATTTAGAGATTATAGAATAAACAGGTATGAGCGCATTTATAAATACATTACGTAAAAACGTAGAACTTCTTTCACAGCCTTTGGCAGAGGAGATCGAATATACCTCGCCCCGGGAAAAAGACCTGCCTAATGTGGCCAGGCTAAAAGAGTTAATGGATCTGATCAAAACAATCATCTTTCCCGGTTATTTTGGAATAGCAGGCAAGAACTATAAAACCCGCGAATATTACACCGGTGTGCATATAGAGAAACTTTACTCGCTACTGGAAGAACAGATAGACAACGGGTTACATTTCTTTACGGATGACGGCGAAGAACCGGCACTACCTTCTTCTTCTACACTGGCACTGGCTTTTATAGACCGCCTGCCGGAGATCAAACGGCTACTCTTTACAGATGTAAAAGCAGTATTCGACGGCGACCCGGCAGCCCGTAATTACGGCGAAGTAATCTTCTGTTATCCGGCCATACAGGCGATGATTCATTACCGGGTAGCCCACACCCTGCTACGGCTGGGAGTACCGGTAATACCCCGTATCATTACCGAACTGGCCCATTCGCAAACCGGAATAGACATACATCCTGGAGCCAGAATCGGCGAATATTTTAGTATTGATCACGGTACAGGGGTGGTAATAGGCGAAACCTGCCGCATTGGTAACCATGTGCGCATATACCAGGGAGTAACCCTGGGTGCCAAAAGCTTTACACTTGATGAGCGGGGCAATCCGCTCAATGTACCCCGGCACCCGATTCTCGAAGACAATGTAATTGTATATTCCAACTCCACAATCCTGGGGCGTATAACAATCGGACACGACTCTATTATCGGAGGTAATATCTGGCAGACAAACAGCGTACCACCCTATTCCCGTATCCTGCAACGCAAAGCGGTTGCCACCTCTTTTATGGACGGATCGGGGATATAACCCCGGTTCAATCAGGAACTGATCTTGCTCTTTTTCCTCAATCTCATATTCAAAACCTCAACAAGTAACGAGAAAGCAATAGCAAAATAAATATATCCTTTCGGAATTTCCTGTACGGTATGTCCCCAGAAAGTCAGTTCTGCCAGGTAAGCAGCTTCGAGGATGAGCATCAGGCTGATCAGTATCAGGAACGAGAGAGCCAGCATTTGTATCGTTGGATGCGTATTCACAAACCGGCTGATCGGCCCGGCAAACCCAAGCATCATCATCACCGAGAGTACAATAGCCGTTACCATAATAGCCATGGCACCCCCGTAACCGAAATCCCTGAAACTAACCATTCCTACAGCCGTTAACACACTATCAAACGAAAACACAATGTCGAGTGCCACCACAATAAAAATCACTTTCCAGAACGAACCGGCCTGGAATTTTGAAGAACTGTCAGGCTCGCCCTCTAATTTATTATGGATCTCCGAGATACTTTTATACAAAAGAAAAATACCCCCTGCCAGAATAATAATACTTTGTCCGGTAACGGCGCCCCCCATCCAGGAGGTATCAAAAGAAAACAGCGGATGGGTAAGTTGCATCAGCAGCGAAATACCAAACAGCAACCCGATCCGGGCCAGCATAGCCAGCAATAAACCCACCGTACGGGCATGCGGTTGTTGTTTACGGGGCAACTTAGAAGTCATAATCGACAGGAACACCACATTATCAATCCCCATAACAATTTCCAGAAACGTAAGCGTAAGGAGTGCCAGCCATGCGGAAGGAGAGAGGAAGGTCTGTATTATCTCCATGATTCGATCTTATCACAGATCCGTTGCCGGGCTTCCGGTTCTATGCAGTACCATTTATTCCGGAACTTAATACGCTCGCCCTCACGCCATATCAATAGCCAGTCTGCAGTGTCGGCAGTCTGTCCGGTATAATACATGATAAGTGCATAATCCTGGGCTATCATAGCCAGCATAATCCCGGTATCATTCCATATCGTATCATACTGTGCCGTAGCAAGCAACTCATCAATTTCGTACCACTCTTCCTGCGGAAAAATACGGTCTATCGTCTCGTCGTCCGTATAAATAATCCGGACAGAATCCAATGCGGCCGGATCAACAAACAGCAAACTATCAGCCGGGAATACCACATTCGCAGTAAATGCGTTTCCATTCCGGTTAAAATGGCAGGATATAGCCCCGATAATAATCAGAAGAACAACAAACGGTAATTTATTCCACCTGTCCTTTTTATAATAACTCATAATCCGATTAATCAATTCATTCCTTTTTTTATAGATACACAACCGTTGCAAAGATAAAAAGGTTTTTAGAAGGGAAAGAGCCTGAACTGTGCAACCGGAATCGAACCGGTATCCTACTGTCTTGCCGGACAGTCGCTCTTCCATTGGAGCTATACACAGATAAATGTAACCGGACTCGAACCGGCATCCTCCCCATTAGCTACGGGGTGCTCTTCCATATTGAGCTTTACATCTCAGACTCTTCTATGACAAAAGTAATCGAATTTTAGTTATTACCAATCAATTACTTTATAGTTCTTGATTAACTTACCGTAAATAGGTTCCTGCCTGTTTTTTAACACCTGTATAACAGGGTCCAAAATACGCGAAGCACCGTCTACCGGATCCAGAGGAGGCACATACCCAACCTCTGCCTGCCGCTTTCGTAAAGGTTCGATCGCACCGGTAGAAACCCACCCCACATCCACACTATTCATATAAATGCCGCTTCCGGCAAACTCTTCCGCAGAGGTGCGGGTAAGCATATTCAACGCTGCTTTTGTCATGTTGGTATGCGGGTGGAAAATCGTTTTATTTTCGTAACTGAATTGCCCTTCGGAAGAAGAAACATTAATCACAAACCGTTCAGTATGAATGGATTTACACATCGACTGTTTTAATCCCTTTAATAATAAATAAGGCGAAATCTGGTTAATCAGGTTCACTTCCAGCAATTCATGCAATGAAATATCTTCCAGTGTAGAATTCCAACTGTTCTTTTCACGTCGGTCAACAGGTTGTCCGAACCTGTTTTTCTCAAAAAACACCTCCCGGGGTATCTCCGGCAATTGCCGGGTATCCGTTGTTACATCCGTTTTATTTTCGATAAACAAAGGGGTTTGTATGCTTAACTGTCCGGCAGCCTGCTGTTCGGCCAGAATTAAAGGAGTATAATATTCATCCGGATATTTAATGGTCTGGGCTGCATTATTAATCAGTATATCCAAACCATCAAACCGGGATTCAACAAACCGTACAAACTCTTCAACAGCTTGCAGATTCCGCAAATCAAGTCCATATACAATCACCCGGTCTTTCCAATCCTCAAATTCCTTTTCCCGTGTAAGGGCATCTAACAACAGTGCCGGAAAGCGTGTAGTAACAATTAGATTTGCTCCCGCCTGTAATAGTTTTAAACAGGTAGCATAACCAATCTTAACCCTTCCCCCGGTTAAGATAACATTCCGTCCGCTCAGATCAGCCGAAGCAAAACGGCGTGCATAGTTATCCGTTGCACAGTCCGGACAAAGCCTGCTATAGAAGAAATGACGGTACGTAAAAGGAGAATTACAGGCGTAACAATTAATAGGTGAATAAAGAGGCATAAATCCGGTATCTTCAATTTCACGGGCTACAAATTCAGTACGGTTCAATAACACGTTCTTTACAATCAACGACTCATGTAGAGCTTGGATATCCTCTCTTCTGTTTTCCTGTCCGGTTTGTTTCCTGGACTCTTTCCGGTTGCTTTTATATATCTTTTTAATCAGCGTTTTGAATGTTTGA
The DNA here is from genome assembly GCA_021203545.1 of Tannerellaceae bacterium. Classification (GTDB taxonomy): domain Bacteria; phylum Bacteroidota; class Bacteroidia; order Bacteroidales; family Tannerellaceae; genus UBA4116. The sequence goes on from JAJQAZ010000078.1 coordinate 5,288, forward strand.
TTATCCGGGTTATGTGTAGGATTATCCTTTAACAGGGTAAGCACTTTAACACAGGCTTCCCACTCACTTTCTGTAAATTCAAATTCCGGCATGGTATAGTATAGAATTAAAACCCGAAATAATCACTCATTCGTTTCACAAATCCGGGTCGTTCTGTGGCAAGTCTTTCCTTATCCTTTTCCCGTTCCCGCAAAGCCTGCTGGTGTTCTATTTTACGGGCTTTCTTATAAATCTTTTTAATCAGTGTCTTAAAGGTCAGATTATCCGGATTCCGCATCGGATCATCTTTTAAGGCGGTCAACACCTTAATACAGATTTCCCATTCGTGCTCAGTAAAATTAGATTGTGACATAACGGTATATTATATTTTGCTTTCCTACAAAGATAAGAAACTGATTAGTATATCCCTTAGTCCCTGTTTAAATTTTTTGTTTTTCTGTTCTTTCATACAAATCCCTCCGGCAGTTTGCCGGATAGAGATTATTTTCTTAATTTCGTAAGACTATGAAAAGAGGACATGCGGATTTACCCCTTCATTATGGAACTGTACCCCCCTGGCTGGCACAACGAATGAGTTTGCTGGGCGGTGCTATTGTGGAGGCAATAGTCATAGAATACGGACGTACAGCCCTGCTGCAGCGGTTGAGCGACCCGTTCTGGTTTCAATCCCTGGGTTGTGTATTGGGAATGGACTGGCATTCCTCCGGGATCACTACATCGGTTATGAATGCCCTCAAAAAGTCTATTAATAAACGTTCTGTCGAACCGGGTGTGTACATCTGTGGCGGACGGGGTAAATCCTCCCGGCAAACGCCTGCCGAACTGCTTGAAATTGCGATGTGTACCGGATTGAATGGTGATGAACTGGTGCACCATAGTAAACTATCTGCCAAAGTAGATAATACGGCTGTTCAGGACGGGTTCCAACTGTATATTCATTCATTTGTGGTAACAATTGAGGGCGAATGGGCAGTCATACAACAGGGTATGAATTCCAATAACCGCATGGCACGCCGTTACCACTGGCTTTCCTCCTCCCTGCGTTCCTTTATGGAAGAACCTCATACATCGGTATGCGGAAAGAACCAGGGGCTGATCCTTAATCTGACAGACAGGAATGCCGTACCAACCAAAAGCGGCATACTGAACCTCACACGCGAACAGCCGGACAAACTGATGCGCGAAATAAAACTGATACTCCCTGATCATCACGATGTACGCGAAAAAGATGTAAACCTCAAACGGTTGGGAGCCGCCCTCACACTGGCACACGAAACCCATGTGTCCGACATCGAATCGTTGTTGTTGCTCGAAGGTGTAGGCCCCCGCACCTTACAGTCGCTCACGTTGGTAAGCGAAGTCATACATGGCACTCCATCCCGGTTTAGCGACCCGGCACGTTTTTCGTTTGCCCACGGAGGCAAAGACGGACATCCTTTCCCCGTTCCCACCAAAGTATACGACGAAACAATCGGGATAATGGATAAAGCGATCCAAACTTCCCGTTTGGGTGAGAAAGATAAATCCGAAGCATTGAAGAACCTGTCCCGTATTTCCCTGGAAATGGAAAAAGGGTATACTCCCCGTCCTTTCTTTGACGAATGGGTACAAAAGGAGCGCGACGAATCCTGGAAACATGGCGGCAAAACCGTATTTGGCGATACCGTTAAACCAAAGCCCAAAGGACCGCAACAATTAAACCTGTGGGAGGAAGACCCATGTACGGATTTTGACCGTTAAGTGATACCTATTTGGGTTTATTGCTGACTTTTTGCTTTGATATAGCACATTTTCCTAACAAACGATATGGCAAAAACGAGCAAACCAGCGGGTGAAGGGTTATGTCTAAATAGATACAGACTCGTTTATCGCAGAAAAAGTGTACTATTCCGGCAACAAAACCAGGCGAATTTTGAACAAAAAGCACCAGTGCTTTGCAGGAAAAGCATCAATGCTTTATATAAAAAGGGCCAATGCTTTTAAAAAAAGCACCCGAACAACAGTTCACTCCCTCTTTTTTACTGCAATTTTTAGCTGGATGCCTTCCTGAACCTGAACCAGTGGAAGTATCAAAAATCTACGACAGGACTCCTTTCGGTAACACCCACTCCAAATTGCTCCCGGTGCTTTTCAAAAACGTCTTTCTTCCTGCTATCAATAACAAAGAAATCCCGGCAAACTGAAAACTCTAAACTCCCGGAGAATCGTTTTTTTATTCCTCTCCCCGGTTCGCTCCCATATAAAAGATTCTCATGGATTTCAATTAACAAATTGTCAGAATGACAAAAAGACAAAAGCATAGCTGTTTTTTAATTCCCCACAGGAAATAATAAACGAATGAAAGTTAATCTTCTTTATTCATGCACCCTATCATACGGATAAATTAGAATGAAGAGGAGTAAATATGATTTTATTTTCTATTTTTGTAGAAACATTAAGCATATCCTACCATGGCAAAAATATTATTAGTAGAAGATGAGGTGAATATTGCGTCGTTTATTGAACGGGGATTACAGGAGTTCTGACATGAAGTAACTGTGGCCCATGACGGTGCACGTGGGTGGGAATTTGTGCAGAAAGAGAGTTTCGGATTACTTATTCTCGATATTATTATGCCTAAAATGGACGGTTTACAGTTGTGCCGCCAGTACCGGCAGTTGTACGGATATACTTCACCGGTTATTATGCTTACCGCGCTGGGTACTACGGACGATATTGTAAACGGATTGGAGGCCGGAGCAGATGATTACCTGGTGAAGCCGTTTAGCTTCCAGGAGTTACAGGCACGTATACAGGCACTGTTGAGGCGGACCGGAGTGGATACGGCTACCACAGGATTGCGGTGTGGCGATCTGGTACTTGAACCGGGTAGCCACCGGGCGGTACGCAGTGGAAAGGTGATAGACCTGACCGTACGGGAATACCGCCTGTTAGAGTATATGGTGCAAAACCAGGGAACAGCCCTTAACCGGTTAAACCTGTTAAAACATGTGTGGGATAAAGATTTCGATACCAACACCAATGTAGTGGATGTGTATGTAAATTACCTGCGTACAAAGATCGATAAGGAGTTTAACCATAAACTGATACGTACCGTAGTAGGGGTAGGGTATATGATCGAAGCATGAAAGCCGGAAATAAAATAGCATGGTTTTATACCGGGATGACGGTGGGAGTAGTGGCCATAGTAACTATTCTTTTTTATGCCGTAGCTTCGGGATATATCAACCGCCTGTACTTTTCGTATCTGACCGAAAAAGCCTATGCAACAGCCGAGAAGCAGTGGGAAAAAGATGAAGTGGACGATGAAAGTTATGCACGGATAGAGCAACGTTACGAGGAAACATTGCCGGTTGCTACCGAAATATTGTTGGATGCGGATAGTTTGCCCGGAACTCACAATACACTGCAGGAATATCTGACTCCTGTAGAGATTAAGGATTTGTACGACGGACGCACGGTTCATTTCCGTTACAAGGAGCAAATGGGGGCGGCTATTTACTACCCGGATAACGAGGGGAATTTCATTGTGCTGGTGCTCTCCGGTAATCAATATGGCCTGGATATACGTAAACATATCGGCTTATTGTCTTTCTTTACTTTACTGGTCAGTTCGTTGCTGATCTATCTGGTCAGTAAATTGTATGCCTCCCGTATGGTAGACCGTATAGATGCGGCTTATAAAAGTGAACGGTCTTTTATCAGTAATGCTTCGCACGAGTTGAATAACCCGCTGACAGCGATACAGGGGGAGTGCGAGATCAGCCTGATGAAGGAGCGTACCCCTGCCGAATACCAGGCTGCTTTGAAGCGGATAGATAGCGAAACCAAACGGATCATCCAGTTAATAAAACACCTGCTGTTTTTATCGCGTGGCGATAAGTCGATCCATGAAAATAGTACCCGGACTATTATGCTGGCCGATTTCCTGATGCAGTTTGTGGATAAACGGGTCAGTTTTTCGCCGGATAGTTTTGGTTTTGCGATAGAGGCTAATCCACATCTTTTAAAAATAGCGATAGGAAACCTGCTAAATAATGCTTTAAAGTATTCCGGAGACCAACCGGTAGAGATGCGACTGCGGAGTTATGAACTGGAAATTGAAGATAAAGGGATCGGTATTCCTGCCGAAGATATACCCCGCATCAGCCAGCCTTTTTACCGGGCCGCCAATACACGTGAATATCCCGGTCATGGGATTGGGCTAAGCCTCTCTTACCGTATCCTTGAAAATTATGGGGCTAAACTGGAAATCAGTTCGGAACCGGGTAAAGGTACGCTGGTACGAATTACTTTTTGTTAACTAAACATATAATTTGAAGATGAAGAATAACATTTTCCATGTCAAACTGATAGAGGAAATTTCAAATAAGATTCCACAGAAAAATAAAATGGTAAGTGTGTTGACAGACTTGCTCTGCATAGAGCGTGAAGCTGTTTACCGCCGTTTGAGGGGTGAAGTTCCTTTTAGCTTTCATGAAGTAGCCACTATTTCCCGGAATTTATCTGTTTCTATTGATGAACTGGTGGATGTTACTTCTGATAATATCAGTCCGTTTAAGATCCGCCTGATAGAGTTTGCCGATCCGAAAAGTGATGATTTCAGCATGTTTGAACAGCTATACCGGTTTATCAGTTTTATTAATAATCCGGAAAGCGAAGCTACACAATCTACCAATGTACTACCCCGTGCATTTATTTTCCGGTATGAAACACTAACAAGGTTTTCACTTTTTAAATGGCAGTACCATTATAATGAAACAACTAAAAAAAGATATTCCGAAGTAGTACTGACCAGCGATATGCAACGGAATTATAGCGGTTATGTAGAAGCCTGCCATAAATTAGGAACAATCCGTTATATACTGGATTTTCGCATATTTGACTATCTGGTGAACGACCTGTTGTATTTTTCCGGGATCCATATGATTACCCGCGAAGAGGTGCAGGCTATTAAAGCCGACCTGATGAGTCTGTTGGATTATATGGAACAGCTAACATTGACCGGATGCGACCCGGAATCCGGTAATCCGGTATTCTTTTATATCTCGAACCTGAATTTCGGTTCCTGTTACAGCTATATAAAAACTACAACTTATCATATCAGTTTTATAAATGCCTTTTTATTGAATGCAATTGTTTCGTTTGATGCAAAAACATATGAGAAAGTACGTACCTGGATACAATCCCAGATAAAATCCTCCACCCTGATCACCGAAAGCGGCGAAGTAGACCGCATCCGCTTCTTCGAAACCCAGCGCCGCCTGGTTGATACGTTGTAATTTTTCCTCTCTTGAGAGCCTGTGTAAAAACTACATTGTAAAATCGAAAAAGTTACAGCTTGTAAGCCCGAAGGGCTTGAATGTGCATAACCGCGGGTGAAACCCGTGGCAGAAAGTAACCCCACTCTATGAACCCCGAAGCGGGTTCAACCCTTTCAGGGTTGTTATAAAGAGGGTTTCTGCCTACCCCGGGTTGTACCCGGGGTTATTCACATTTTACCCCATGCGGGGTAATTACTTACGATTTATAACTTTATCAAAGAGCGAGAAGAGTTTTTATACAATCTCTCAAGAGAAGAGAGTGATACTCTTTCGGGACTTCCCATAGCGTACTTTTTAATCCTCCACAGTAATTTTCGGGAGGGGATAAAAAAATCTTTTCCAAAAACATTTATTCCGTTTATATTTTTATAAATAAAGGATACGTTTCCGGTTGGTTAATAAACAAATAATATGAAGGTTAAAATAGCATTTTTTGGGGCGAAGGAGTATGATAAAAGATCGTTTAATAGTGTAAATGAACGGTTTGGGTATGAAATAAAATATTATCAGGGACACCTGAATAGTAATAATGTGATACTTGCGCAGGAGGCAGATGTGGTTTGTATTTTTGTAAACAACCAGGCAGACCGGGAAGTGATAGAGCGATTAACGGAATATGGTGTGAAATTGCTGGCACTGCGGTGTGCCGGGTTTAATAATGTGGATCTGAAAGCTGCGGCCGGTAAATTGCCGGTAGTACGGGTACCGGCCTATTCTCCTTATGCGGTTGCCGAATATACACTGGCTCTGATGTTGTCGCTCAACAGAAAGATACACCGGGCCTATTCACGTACCCGCGACGGTAATTTCTCGCTGAACGGATTGATGGGGTTTGATATGCACGGAAAGACTGTAGGTGTTATCGGAACAGGAAAGATTGCAAAAATATTGATTCGTATATTGAAAGGATTGGGTATGCATATTTTGGCCCACGATATTTATCCGGATGAAGAGTTTGCTTCGCAGGAGCAGATAAAATATACCACCCTGGATGAATTGTATAAAAAGTCGGATATTATTTCCCTCCATTGTCCGCTTACAGAACAGACCCGTTACCTGATTAATGCGGAATCTATCCAAAAAATGAAAAAGGGTGTGATGCTGATCAATACCGGCCGCGGGCAGTTAATCAATACGTACGACCTGATAGAAGCATTGAAAGACAATAAAATAGCGTCAGCCGGACTGGATGTATATGAAGAAGAGGGAGATTATTTCTATGAAGATGTATCCGACCAGATTATTGACGATGATATCCTGGCCCGCCTGCTTTCCTTTCATAATGTGATCGTAACTTCCCACCAGGCATTTTTTACCAAAGAGGCCGTGCATAACATTGCCGAAACAACTTTGCGTAATGTACAGGATTTTATGGCAGGAAGGCCACTTATAAACATAACCCCCTAACCCCCTAAAGGGGGACTGGGATAGTTCTTTTGAAACTGTTTGTTTTGTACTCTTTGCTATCCTTTTGCTGGCGCAGATTTAAATCTGTGCCTACACTTTGGACCATGGGGAGTCGTAGATCGACCTTAGCCAATTGTACTCCCGGCGTTTTTGATACCTGAGGGCTGTGCCCCCTAAAAAGCTATGTTTTTTTACGGATTATAAATCCATAGTTCCGTTTATTGGGGTTAACATATCCCCTCTATCCAGTGAAACAAACAGTAATTATTCCAATAATTCAAACAGTTAGTGCCATTGCGATCCCGGATTAAGTCCGGGAACAAATGAGTTTAGATTAACGGGTGTAAAGAGGACAAAACAAACTGTTTCAGAAACACTGTCCTCAGTCCCCCCTTCAGGGGGTTAGGGGGTGTTACCTGGGTGCTTTCCTATACAAATAAACGGCAATCAGACTGAAGAGTAGGTTGGGGATCCAGGCGGCTACAAAGTGGGATACCATACCGCTAACGGCGAAGGTGGAACTGATCGTTGTAAAAAGGATGTATGAAAAACTAAGAGCGATCCCGATTCCGATGTTAAGACCCATGCCCCCTTTGATCTTCCGGGAAGAAAGGGATACGCCGATCACTGTTAAGATAAACGAAGCCATGATAGAAGCGTACCGTTTGTGGTATTCGATCTGGAAACTTTGTATGTTTCCGATGCCCCGCTGTTTCTGGCGTTCGATATAGGTGGCCAATTCTGGCGTTGTCATTTTCTCGAAGTCGTTTACCGCAATCAGGAAGTCGCTGGGGATAATCGTCAGCGTGGTATCTTTCCGGGCTCCCGTGGTAACTTTTTCTTCCATACCATTAAAATCCCGGATAATATAGTCGATAACAGTCCATTGATACAGTGAATCATACTTAATAGAGTTCGCTGTTAAGCGGGATACAAGGCTTTTTCCTTCAAAATGTTCGAGCGAGAAACGATACCCCATTTTAGAGCGGTCGTCGTACCGGTCGAAGTAGGCTATCACATTCGGCTCAATCTCAATCTGAAAGTTCCGGACTACTTCGGCTTTCTTATTTTTAAAATATTCGTTCTGGAAATTGATCCGTGTCTCGTTGGCCGGAGGAATGATATAAGAGGCCAGTATAAAGGTGATAAGAGAGATTATCGCAGCCGAAATTCCATACGGCAGCATCAGCCGCCGGAAACTCATTCCACTGGCCAGCATCGCGATGATCTCGGTATTATCGGCCAGCTTGGAAGTGAAGAAAATTACCGCAATAAACGTAAAAAGCGGGCTGAACATATTCCCAAAGTAGGGAATAAAGTTCAGGTAATATTCGAGAACGATCCCCTTCAGCGGGGTTTCCGGTTTCAGGAAATAGTCGATCTTCTCGTTGATATCGAAAACAATAGAGATGGTAAGAATCAACGTAATAGCGAACACAAATGTGCCGAGAAATTGTTTGATAATATACCAGTCGAGTCGTTTTAATTTAAATTTCATATGTTGCCTTATAACCGGTTAGATAATTGACGCACCATACCACTTTTCCAGCTTGTAAAATCGCCGGCGATAATGTGTGTGCGTGCTTCCCGTACCAGCCAGAGATAAAATCCCAGGTTATGAATAGAAGCTATTTGCAGGGCCAGAATTTCATCCGCTTTGATGAGGTGGTGCAGATAAGCTTTACTGTAAGCCGTATCTACTGCCGTGTGAGCATCCGGGTCTACCGGAGAGAAATCGCCGGCCCATTTCCGGTTTTTAATATTGATTGTACCAAACCGGGTGAATAATTGTCCGTTCCTTCCGTTGCGGGTCGGCATGATACAGTCAAACATATCCACTCCCCGCTCGATTGCTTCCAGAATATTCACCGGAGTACCTACACCCATGAGGTAACGGGGTTTATCTTTGGGTAATATTTCGTTTACTACCTCAATCATTTCGTACATTTTTTCAGTCGGCTCACCAACAGCCAGTCCGCCGATCGCATTCCCGTCAGCACCTTTCCCGGCTATATACTCGGCGGCTCTTTTCCGCAGGTCCGGATATACACATCCCTGTACAATAGGGAAAAGACTTTGAGTGTATCCGTATTTGGGACCGGTTTCGTTAAACCGTTTGAAACAACGGTCCAGCCAGCGTTCTGTTAATCCGAGCGAACGTTTGGCATATTCGTAATCCGCATCTCCCGGGCAACATTCGTCGAATGCCATAATAATATCGGCTCCGATACTCCGCTGTATATCCATTACATTTTCCGGAGTAAACAGATGTTTTGATCCGTCTATATGGGAACGGAAAGTGGCCCCTTCCTCGTGTAGTTTCCTGTTTTCAGAGAGCGAAAACACCTGGAATCCTCCGCTATCTGTCAGAATAGCCCGGTCCCAGCCGTTGAATTTATGGAGTCCGCCTGCCTTTTCCAGAATCTCTGTGCCGGGTCGCAGGTAGAGGTGGTACGTATTCCCCAGAATGACCGGTGCGTTGATCTCTTCCCGTAGCTCGGCCATGTGTACTGCTTTCACGGTTCCCTGGGTGCCTACCGGCATAAATATAGGTGTTTCGATCACTCCGTGACCGGTTGTAATAACCCCTGCTCTTGCATTAGAATGTATATCGTTGTTCAGAACTTCAAATGTCATGCCACAAAGGTAGTACTTTTTTATTATTTCCCCTTTTGAGCTACTCTCTACACACATCTTTTTATGTTAAAGTATTTGTAATCCCGAAGGGATTGAATGTGATTAACCGCGGGTGAAACCCGTGGTAGAAAGCTACTCTACTGTATGAACCCCGAAGCGGGTTCAACCCTTTCAGAAATCCTAAAATCCGAAATCGTCGATTTGAATGTCTAACACTTCTTCTTCTTCCGGTTTGCTAACCTGTTGATGAACCTCATTGGCTATCACGATGATTGCTCTGTCCGGATTGACCGGACAAATGGATTCGCACCCTCCGCATCCGATACACAGGTCGGGTATTACGTTCGGGATCGTAAGTGTACCTTTGTAGGGGACCATATGTACGGCCTGGGTGGGACAATGTTCCGAACAGGCACCACAATCTTTTTCTTCCGTATTTACAATACAACGGTCGATATAGAAATTGGCAATTCCAACCTGGGTTGTTACTTTTTCTTCCACCGTGAGTGGTTTAAGGGCATGCGTGGGGCAAACATCCGAACAGATTGTGCATTCATAGTTACAATAACTGTTGTAATAGGATACATACGGACGTAGCAGATAACCTAATCCAAACTGTAAACCTGCCGGGCGTAGTATCTGGCTTGGACATTTGGCTACGCACAGGTGGCATCCTGTACATTTGTCTTTGAACCGTTCGATATTTATAGAACCGGGAGGTGTAATGGGCCGGCGTTTTTCGTTTCCACCGGTAAGTTTTCCCTCTTTTACGCTTTGTGCCACTGTGGAGATAACGGGTAGGGTAGCCGCTACTGTTACTCCTGTAGCCAGGAATGAACGCCGGTTGTATGCCATATTCTGACTGCTAACCGGCTGCTCCTCTTTTTTAGCCGCTTTTTTGTAAAGAGGGTTGATTCCGTAATGCAGGGAACTTTTTTTACAGGTTGATATACAGTTGAAACAATCCACACAGCGGGATGTATCTACTTTCAGGCTTTTGCTGTCTATAGCTTCTGCTTTGCAGGCCCGTTCGCAATTACCACAACTGTTACAACTGCTTTTATTGAACGAGATTGTAAACAGGGAATACCGGGATAATAGCCCCAGTAAACCACCTACCGGGCATAGTGTGTTGCAGAACAGCCGGCCACGGAATACTACCATACCAATAAAAACAAGAAGTGCGATAATTCCGGCAGTGAGTCCGGCTGCATTTACTGTCTTGAGGGTTACATGGTAGAGGGTATAATTATCCACTTTAGCCAGTTGGCCGGCAATGATGTTGTTTCCCCATATATAAACCGGCCGGAACAGGTTCGCGGCAATGCGCCCGAAATTACTATAAGGGTCAAGCCATACTAACAGTTCGGTAATTCCGAATAGTGCCAGCAGGATCGTGGCCCCCAGCAAGGTATACCGGAGGATGTTCGCCGGGCGGGTATAACGGAAGCGGCTGGTACCTTTTTTCTTTTTTTTACCGATACAGAATATCCGGTTGATAATGTCCTGTAATACACCTGCCGGACAGATGGCAGAGCAATAGATACGGCCCAGTAACAGAACCAGTATAACCTGCAGTAGTACAATACCAACCATACCACCCAGAATGGCAGGGATCAGTTGCAGGTGCAACAATCTGTGCATACTATCCGGCAGGATTCCGGCAAAATCAATAAAGTAGAGAGTTATTGGTATGAAGAAAAGGACTGCGAGTAGTACCCGTGTCCATTTCAAATAATTTGTTTGCTGCATGCTCCTTTTATAAACGGATTCGTTTGATATTTACTTTTTCGAGATTGGTAGACCCCAGTTTCAGTTCTTCTCCCTTACCAATATGACCCACAGCGTCCATATCCAGCTTTTTAACCTGGTTGAATAATCCAAGGGCAGCTGTGTCGATGGCTACAATATTGGGAGAAACAATGATTGATTTCAATGTGGCAACGTCGGCGGCACTTTTTCCCTGCGGGCCGTTCTGGTGCATGATACGGTAAGCATCCACAATGTTGAGTACCGGTTTTTTCTGCCATGTACAAATATCAGCAATACACTGCTGTAAATCGTTCTGGTGGAAGAAACGCCTGTCCCATACAATCCCCATGTAGTTTTTCATCGCTGAAGACAGTTTAGCCCCTCCGTGATTTTTCAGGATAGGCACATTAATCCATGCATCCGCCTCAAGCAACGCTTCATGTATTTTCGCATTCTTGATCTTGACTCCGCCCGGGATCGCAACCTCTTTATAATATTTTTCTTCGTTACCCGGAACGATGATCCCCCCTGCCTCTTTTACAGCTGCTTCGATGCCACTGGAATTGTAACATTTACGCCACTCATCGCAGGTATGATCGAAAACCGTCACTTTGGACGCTCCCGCATCCAGGCATTTTTTTACTAATGCTTTGATCAGTTCGGGATTGGTATTACCAGCCAGTTCGGGTGTGCGGTCCCAACCAATGTTGGGTTTGATCACCACTTTCTGGCCTTTCTTTATATATTTACCTATTCCTCCCATTTCTTCCAGTGCTTTGTCGAGTAAAGCAGCCGGTTCACCTCCCATTACGGCCACCATATCGGGTGCCGATTCTACTGCCATGGTATTACTGCTTAACGCAGCCTGCAGGCCTTCAAAATTCAATGTAAGCGCAGCGCCTGCAAGTGCGCTGGTTTTAAGGAACTCACGACGTTTCATTTCTATTCTATTGGTTTACAAGATTTATATATGAGCAAAGATAAAAAAAAAGTGTACCTATTGCACTATGTTAATATTTTTTATCAGACATATTTCTTCCGGGCCGTATCCTATGATACAGTGAATGTTATTGGTAAAAGTTATTGTGTAGGCTGAATTGAGATTGAAAAGAATGAAAACAGATAATGGTTTATTATGTGTTTCTTTCCAAACGGGTTTTCAGATAGGTTCGGGCTGTGTGAATGTTACTTTTTACAGTACCGATCGGAATGTTCATCTTTTCGGCAATTTCGTGATATTTATATCCGGTCAGGTAGAGGGAAAAACAAATCTGATAATCTTCTTTCATCCCCTTGATAAGATGAGTTACTTCGTTTACATGAATATCATGTTCCGGAGAAAGATTACTGATGTCGCTGACATTTTCAAGTTTGTACATGTCGGCTTCCGTATCAATGACCGTTTGTCCCCTGACTACTTTATGGTAATCGTTAATAAACGTATTACGCATAACTGTGAAAACCCACCCTTTGAAGTTTTTGTTGTCAACAAATTTGTCTTTGTAGGTTAAGGCTTTCAGAAACGTTTCCTGTGTTAGGTCCTTAGCATCTTCGCGATTCGCCGTTAGTTTAAAAGCGAAATTCATCATATTATCTTTAAGGCTCCACAACAGTCTCTGAAATTGTGAATCGTTCATGAAATAAAAGTGTAATATGTGATTGTATTTAATTGCATCCTGATATGATATGCAATGCAAAGTTAACATATTAATCCTATTTTTTTAGTAGTCAAATTATCCGTTTACCATGATTATTGTGTGTTTCGGGAAGAATTTAGACATTTTTATGAATTGGCTGTTTTTATCCTTTTCGCAATATTTTATACAAGTAGGAACCGGTTGAAAACGTTTTTTTATGAAATCGTTTAGAAAGAATGCTTTATGAAAAATCCGAAGAGAAGGATGATTTAGAAAGGATATGAATCTTTTATATTGCGGAGATGTATAAAATACAATTAATTTAACATATATCTAAAGCAAAAAAATGAAGTAATAGCAAAAAAGTACATGGAGAATATAGATAATTGCACCGGAAAAGATCCCGGTAAACCGGGAGATTCCGTTTTTATAGAAGATAGTTACAGTTATAACACGCCACTAAATTGTAATCCATATCTATCCCGCATTGATAAAAATGTATCAGATAGAAGAATTATAAATCCTAAGACTTGTTTGTTGGGGAGTACAACTCCCCTTTGTCCACAGTACAACTTCCATCCATGCATAATCACTTTCCTTTGTCTACAGACTCCCTATCTTCAAATTCGTCCAAAAATAGAGAACGCAGATTACGCAGAAAGCGCAGAATTACGCAGAAAAATAATAAAAATCTGCGTTCATCTGCGCTTTCTGCGTAATCTGCGTTCCTTTTAACTTACATGTATAAACCTACATTTTACTCTTCTTTCATATTGTGGAAGACGTTTTGAACATCTTCGTCTTCTTCGAGTTTATCTAGGAGTTTGTTGATTGTTTCTTTTTGCTCTTCTGTTACCTCTTTGAGATCGTTCGGTAGACGTACGAACTCAACTTTGTTGATCTCGTATCCGTTTTCTTCGAGGTATTTCTGTAAGGCTGCATTTTGTGAGAATTCGCCATACAGGATGATTTCGTCTTCATCTACTTCAAGTTCGTCTACACCGTAGTCGATCAGTTCCAGTTCCAGATCTTCGAGCGACATATCTTCTCTTTTAACGATATGGAATATAAATTTATGTTCGAAAAGGAATTCCAGGCTTCCGCTGGTGCCCAGCGAACCTCCGTGTTTGTTGAAGTAGCTACGCACATTGGCAACAGTACGGGTGGTATTGTCGGTAGCGGATTCTACGAAAATAGCAATCCCGAACGGGCCGTATCCTTCGTAGTTCATTTCTTTATAATCTGTAAAGTCTTTAGAGGTTGCTTTTTTAATGGCCCGTTCCACATTGTCTTTCGGCATGTTCTCCTTTTTTGCCTGTTGCATCAATACACGCAGGCGGGGATTGGTGTCGGGTTCAGCACCACCTTCTTTTACGGCAATCGTAATTTGTTTTCCTAATTTGGTAAAAACGCGGGCCATGTTCCCCCAACGTTTTAGTTTCGTTGCTTTTCGATATTCAAACGCTCTTCCCATATTTTTTATTTTTTAGTAGTTATCGTTCGCATTGCTCACTGGTAGTCAGCACTCACTTCGTTCGTTAGTAGTTAGCTCGCTACACTCGCAGTAGTTATCGCTCCCGGTAGTCGCTAGTAGTTAAAGATATTTTCTACTTGACTACTAATGAGCAAGGCGAATGATGACTACTAACGAACGGAATGAGTGATAACTCCTAAGCTATGAAATAGCTGCTGACTACTTTATCTTAATTGTGCTCCCAGTTTTTGTTCCAGATTGGTTTGTATTTTTTTCATGATCGAATCAATCTGTTTATCGTTCAATGTCTTATTTTCGTCCTGCAAATAGAAGCTTACGGCGTATGATTTCTTGCCGGGAGCCAGGTTTTTGCCTTCGTAAACGTCGAATAATTTTACCCCTTTCAGTAGTTTCCGTTCGCTTTCGTTGGCTATCTTTTCGATCTCGGCAAATTGTACCGTTTTGTCTAACAATAGTGCAAGGTCGCGTTTTACAGCAGGAAATTTAGTGATTTCAGACGCTTTGACTTTGCTTTTCCGGATCTCTTTCATCAGCAGTGTCCAGGACAATTCAGTGAAGTAAACTTCCTGGTCAATATCCAGCTTTTTACAAAGGCGTGGCTGTACAATACCCAGTGTACCTAACTGGCGGCCTGCTACGGTTGTGATAGAAAGTCCGGCCGCATAAATATCATTTTGCAGGTTTCCGAAAACAATTGTTTTCCGGTTGACTCCCAAACGGGTCAGAATGTTTTCCACATGTGCCTTTAATTCGTATACGGATGTTTTTTCGTCCGGATGTGTCCAGCTATTTTCCACCCGGTTGCCACATAACCAGATCCCCAGCCGGTAATCTTCTTTGTATTCGGCTAATCCGTTCTCTTCGTTTTTCTTATCTGCATCGTAATCGTAGCAGTTCCCGAATTCGTAGAAACGGATGTCGTTCTGTTTCCGTTTGATGTTATAGTCGATGCTTTCCAATCCACCGAAAAGCAATGTCTGGCGCATAGCGTTCAGGTCTGAACTAATGGGGTTCAGTAACATCACACAGCGGCCTGCCGGGTAAGTAGATAACTCTTCGTAATAGCTTTGTGCTGTTAGTGAGTTATTCATTATCTCGTTGAAACCTGCTCCGCTCAATTGTTCGGAGATCAGATTCTGGAGTTTATAACTCCGGTCGGTCGGACTCTGGTAACTAAGGTTGGATTTTACAGTTTCTCCTATCTCTACATTGTTGTATCCGTAAATGCGGAGTATGTCTTCAATGACATCTACATCTTTCTGTACATCTATGCGGTAGAGCGGGACATGCAGTTTTAAACCTTCCGCATTCTCTGCAACGACCTTAATTTCCAGGCTATCCAGAATACTTTTGATAGTTTCTACCGGGATTACTTTACCAATCAGTGTATTGATCCTGTGGAAAGTAACATCTACTTCGTAAGGCCCAACCGGGTTGGGGTATATATCCTGTATTTCGCCGGTAATGGTTCCGCCGGCAACTTCTTTGATTAGTAATGCTGCCCTTTTCAGTACATACAGAGTATTGTTCGGGTCTAATCCCCGTTCGAAGCGGAAAGACGAATCCGTATTTAATCCGAAACGGCGTGCCGATTTCCGTATCCAGGTAGGATGGAAGTTGGCCGACTCCAGAAATACATCTGTTGTCTTTTCCGTTACACCTGAATCCAAACCTCCGAATACACCTCCCAGGCACATAGGCTTTTCTATATCACAGATCATCAGATCCCGTCCGGTCAAGGTTCTTTCCACACCATCAAGTGTTACGAATTTGGTTCCTTCCGGCATGGTACGGACTACCACCTTGTCGCCCTTGATTTTTCCGGCATCAAAAGCATGCAGGGGCTGGCCCATTTCATGCAGTACAAAGTTGGTAACGTCTACTACGTTATTAATAGGACGTAGCCCGATTACTGACAGGTAATTTTTCAGCCAGTCCGGACTCTCTTTTACCGTTACTCCTTTGATAGATACACCGGTGTAGCGTGGGGCTGCTTCGGTATTTTCTACCGTTACCAGAATAGCCGGCGACGGGTCTTCGATGCGGAAATCATCCACAGAAGGACGTTTCAACTCTGCCGGTTTGCCGTTTTGTTTCAGGTAAGCAGCCAAGTCGCGGGCTACTCCGAAGTGTGAAGTGGCATCTACCCGGTTAGGGGTGATATCTACTTCCAGTACATAATCACTTTTTATGTTGTAATATTCTTTAGCGGGAGTACCTACTACCGCGTCCTGCGGCAATACAATAATTCCGTCGTGGCTGGTTCCGATACCTATTTCATCTTCGGCGCAGATCATCCCGTTCGATTCTACTCCGCGGATTTTGGACCGTTTGATCGTTACCGTATCTTCACCAAAATAGAGTTTGGTGCCGTTTACCGCAACGACTACTTTCTGGCCTGCCGCAACGTTGGGTGCTCCGCAAACGATCTGTAACGGTTCGCCACTACCAACATTTACAGTGGTAATATGTAAATGGTCGGAGTTCGGATGATCTTCACAGGTTAGTACTTCACCGATCACAAGGCCCTCAAGCCCTCCTTTAATGGTTTGTACTTCTTCTACAGTGCCGGTTTCCAGACCGATAGAGGTCAAAGCCGCAGCTACTTCATCCGGTTGTAAATCAAAGTCAAGATAACACTTGAGCCAGTTGTAAGATATATTCATTGTTCTGTAATTATTTTAGTAGTTGGTAGTTAGTAGTTGGTAGTTAGTAGAATTTTAAAATCCGGATACCTATACCGAACTACTTCCTGTGGTTGAAAAACCGTCGCCAAAGGTAATAAGAATTCTTCAAACGATTATAAAAAACGCCCGAATATCACTACCTTTGCGCCATGCGCATCGATATATTGACAGTATTGCCGGAAATGATTGACGGAATGATCAATTGTTCCATCGTGAAACGTACCCAGGACAAAGGCCTGGCGGAAATTTACCTGCATAATTTACGGGAGTATACAACGAATAAGTGGCGCCGGGTAGACGATTATCCGTTTGGCGGCGAGGCCGGTATGGTGATGCAGATTGAACCCATAGACCGGGCTATTTCTGCCCTGAAACAGGAAAGGGAATATGACGAGGTGATTTATACCTCGCCCGACGGAGAAACGTTTAACCAGCCGATGGCCAACCGGATGTCCATGATGAACAACCTGATTATCCTTTGCGGGCATTATAAAGGGGTGGATTACCGTATCCGCGAACATTTGATCACGAAAGAGATTTCAATAGGCGATTATGTATTGACAGGAGGTGAACTGGCCGCCGCTGTTATTACCGATGCCGTGGTACGCCTGATTCCCGGTGCAATCGGCGACGAACAGAGCGCCCTGTCGGACTCTTTCCAGGATAACCTGTTAGCTCCCCCGGTATATACCCGCCCGGCAGAGTATAAAGGTTGGAAAGTTCCCGAAATCCTGCTATCCGGACATAAACGCAAAATTGATGAATGGAAACTCCAGCAAGCCCAGGAACGTACCGCCCGGTTGCGTCCGGATTTGATCCAAACCCCCCGGCCCACTAAGGGGGGGGAATAAGAGGGTTTCTACTTATTTTGTTCTCCGCAGAGGCGGGGATCGCATGGAAATGGGTGGTTTCCCTCTGTTGGGCGTAGCGTCTCGCTGTCCTGGATAAAGAATAAGGCTCTTGCCTTATTTGGACGAAGTCCACCACCGAATTGTTTGCTTTTATTTTGAAGCTTACGCTTCATGCGAGGCTGGAGCCTCACTTTTATACACGAGGACGACATAAATCTTTATATATAAATCTATTATTTTATTATGCCGTCCTTTCAGGACTCATTCATATTGGGTGTATTGCAACCCAGCACTTCGTACTGGGCTAAAATAGAACGTCCTTACAGGACTTTAAAACGCTTAAATCCGTTGTATTGGTATTTTCGCTAGGCTGAATGTAAGTTTTTTACTTATTCGGATTAAACTCGTAATTGAGGCTGATTACGTATAGGTTGGTTTCCTTTTCGTTTCCGTTGTAGATTGTTTCTTCAATATCTACTTTGGTAACATAACCCTCACTATTGGTAGAGTATTCGAATTCATATTCCGTCAGATTTATATTTATATCAGGGTTTATATACCACTTGGCTGATTTTACGAGATAGCGGTTATTGTTGCCCATTAATAAATTCATAGGTGAGAAACTTTCCTGACTAACAAATGTACCGGCTAATTTTCCATTTTCTAACGCCAGATTATTAATGATCCGGAATGGAAAGTTAACAGGATGTTCTACCGGATCATAGTCAAATTCCAATATATTATTTCCTGCCGCATAAGTAGCAATACAATTACTTTTCCAGGTGAATCTATGGTCTACATTGGATTTATAAGAATAAAGTTCTCCTTTACTTTCATCTATACGATTTCCTTCCATTTTAGTATTTACCCAGGATGAACCGGAATATTCATAGGTGTATACGTCTAATTTATATTGTTGTCCGGCATTATAGGGATTATATCCATATCTGGTTTGGCTGACGATTCTGTTACCGGATAAAGTATATTCGGTTTGAGTCAAGTCATCTGCATTACTAACAAGATATATTTTGTTATCGTTATATTGATAATTGTAAGTTATACTGTTATTTATATCAATAATAGCACTTACATTTCCGGCTGTATTATATTGGATATTTATTGAAAAACCGTCTGTAAGTACTCCGTTTTTAGTACAGGTGATACTTGTTACTTTATAAGGGTCTGGGGTAGGAGTTTTATCGTCCTTACTACAGGATGAGGTTACTATTGTCAAAATAGCCAGTAAAGTGAAAGCATACTTTTTCATACCTTATTTTTTAAGATTAGATGATGACAAATGTAGGAACTTTTTTCTTATTTGAGGGGGATTGCAATGTTTTCAGATTCTCCCCAATTGATACTTGTTGAGTCACTATTGAAACTCCGGGCATATTTAACACGGAAATAGAGGTGGTCCTGGTTTTTTGCCAGTTCGGTAGCTCTGTATTGGTTTACGAACTGTCTGATAGCAAAAGCATTTACATCTTTCATCTTCGTGTCGCTTGTGCGGGAAGGAGTTTTTATTGTATCTGTCTCTACGCGAAGGAACATTTCGTAAACATCCGCATTAGGGATCGTATCGTATTTAGGAGTCTGATCCGGAAAGTAATACATTTTGTAATCGTTATGAATGGTCAACGAGTCACTGATACTGTATTCAAAATAGAGGAACAGGTTGTCTTTGATATAGGCATTCCGTTTTTCGAAGGTTGGAATTAACCGTTCATAATCCAGTACTCCGGTAGTATCAATCGTAGTTGTAAGCAGATCCCATTGTTTGAGAACGGTAGGCGAGCCTGTTAGTTCTACTTCATAAAATTGGTTTCCTTCTCCCTGGTAATCGTCAAGGTCTACTTTGTAGTTAAGCAATACACATTCTCCTGTTCCGAAATTTCCCGGGCTTGTTTTGGGGATAATTTTGATATCATCCTGTATATAGAAGAATACACTTTCGTTTTCCCCGTTCATTTCAAGTGCCGTTACAGCAGGCTGACTACCATACTCAACCACATTATTTCCTTCCCCCAAACAGGAGATCAACAAAACAACAGAGGAAAAAAGGATAAACCCAATATTAAATTTCTTGATATTCATAAAATGGAAAGAATAAATGTCTTATTATTTTGCTTACAAAGGTATAAAAAATGTAGGAGTCCGAAAACGGATCAACGACAAAAGTTGAAGGATTGACCATACAAATGATCCCCGAAGGGGATCTAGAAATAGCCCGGTGGTTGAGCGTAGCGATACCCCGGGTAATTGAAAAAAGGTGTTTTGAACATTGTAAATGTTCAACTTATTAGTTTGTTAATGCAAAATCTCCATTTATTCCCAAACTAAATGGGGAACGTGGATATAGTGCTTTTTCTATGTTCGCTATTGAATATAATGAGGATTATTTCTGGAATGATTGAGGTTGAACATTTACAATGTTCAGATTGAGGGATTTCTTTACCCGGGGTATCGCTTTGCTCAACCGCCGGGCTATTTCTTAGTCCCTTACAGGGACATTTGCAGCAGGCACTACTTGCTTTGAGTAAAGATATTGAAACAGCCGCTCTTGGGTTGTCCATAGCTTGATACTGACACTATCAAATGCAAAAGCCTCTATTGTTTTCGATAGGGGCTTTTTTATTCAAAGAAAATTTGGGTGATCAGACTCTCTCTTTTTAAGTTTAAATAATAGATTATAGGAATTATAAAAATTAGAACAATTGTTATGTATGTGAAATATATTTTATAGATTTGTTCTATTACATACCGGTATAGAATAGAACTAACTTAATTAATCATTAAAAAATTGTTTAACTTAATTCATCAATGTTATGAGAGAGATTATTAAATACACATTAATAATGTGTACTTTATTTACCCTATCTTGCAGTAAAGAATTGGACGTTGTTATGTAAGAATCAGAAAATTTAGACTATTCTGAACCTTTAACAAGAGCAGCTACAGAAGATCCTCTGGAACAATTAGCAGGGATACCTGTTAATATTGTTTTATCTCAATCTCCGGTTCCTGAAAAGTATTTAGGATGTATCTCAATAGTAAATCCTAATCATCCACATTCCATTAATGCAGTTATATTGGTAC
Organism: Tannerellaceae bacterium; assembly: GCA_021203545.1. GTDB lineage: Bacteria > Bacteroidota > Bacteroidia > Bacteroidales > Tannerellaceae > UBA4116. The sequence goes on from JAJQAZ010000078.1 coordinate 26,174, forward strand.
AGAACAACACATCAACATTAAGCCATTGGACTTTAAAAAAACAACAAACAAACAGGGGCACGGTGATTTTTTGAAATTAAAATGGTAGGATATTTATATAGTCCATATCAAGATTATAAATATTTAAATGGAAGTGTATTTGGACATTGTATACTCAAGAACTTCATTCCAGATAAACACGACTTAGAGTGTTTATTTAGATTCATAAAAAAAGAAAATGAAAAGAATAAGTATTATATAACTACAGATTATCATATAGGCTATCGTTCTTTGGAAAGACTTGAATGGCGTGCAGCATGCTTACATTTTGACCCAGGTTGGTTATATGACGATACCCCGACTGTAAGTTGTGCTTTGACTGGTGTAAATGGCATGATCAATAACAATATCGATGACAATGCAATGACATGGGAGATCATACCAGCAGAAAGCTTCACTATGGAAAATATTGAATATTATATAAATCCCGGTGATATGGTGAATACAATGCCGGAGTTTTTGACTACGGCTATAGTAACTAATCAAACTTCCGTGCAGCAAGGAGTGCAAATGCATTTCAGTGAGAAGGCAACGGAGCAATCCCGTTTCTCGGAAACAGAGGGCTTTACTGTTCAAATGTCAGCCAGTGTAAATGTAGGGATTCCGGTTTTTAATGCAAATGGCTCTATTAGTCAATCTTCTTCAAGTACATGGTCTTTTGAAAATAGCCAGTCAAAAGAGGATTCCAGAAGTTATGATTTTCCTGTAAATGTTGCTCCTTATACAAAGGTAACTGCAACAGCAAGTGTTACTCGTTATAGTGCAAACGTTACATATGTAGCAACAGTAAAAGGAAATACTTCTGGTAAAAGATTACAACTTACTGGCACATGGATAGGGGTTACAGCTGGTAATATAAATTACACTTTAGTAGAATCACCTCTCAACTCTCCAACTAATGCAGAAGTAAAAACATACACTTTTTCTGGAATTCCTCAACAAACAGTTGACTTGAGTGAATTAGATTAATCAATGAGAATATAAACTTTGAAGATGAAAAAAGGCTGTTTCCAAACCGGAAACAGCCTCTCTATTTAATACTAATTTTATTTCTTAATTAGAAGAAGAGGGAACAGGTAGTTGAATATATGAAGAAGATTCATGAGCTTTCCATGTTCTTTCTCCATCTTCACTAATTTTTTCTACATAATTAATACGAAAATATACGGATGTTTTATTTTTTGCTTTTTCAGTATTAAAAATACTATTAATGCCATTCGATAACTTAAATGCGTTAATATCTTCCTGATTTTTTACTACCGTACCTTCGTCACCACTCATCGTTGCTGTAATATATAAATCATAAATAGAGATATTGTTTAATGTGTTGTCAGTCGTAATTTCCTGAGTAGCATCAAAGGTCAAATTGTAGCTAAGAGATGCTTTATTAGGATATTCTGCAATAATCGGAGCTAAAAAAAGTGATTCTTTCAAATAAGTCCCGATTTTTACACCAGCAAGTGAAATTTCATTGGAATTTGTTGTATTATCTCCTGGATATCCATAATATCCACTAGCATTTACAACTGGAAATTCTTGAATAATTTGAATGTTTGCCAGATAATATCCTCTTGTAGCTGCATCAACATTATTTTCATCTGTTGCGTCAACAGTGAAATAATAATAGACGTATTTATCTTCAGATAGAAGTGCATAATTATTTAATCCGGAACCTGATAAAGGAAGATCGTAATCCATATAATAAAGGACAGGAGTTGTATAGTTTAATGAACTTATTACACCAAAACCTTCTAAAGATCTTTCGTTATTTCCATCACCCATACAGGATGTCAACATGAGCACTACAGCTGTGAGTGCTGCAACGAATACTGATTTAATTGCTTTCATTTTTCTTGTTATTATGTTTATTTGTTATTTACAATCTTAAAATCCGAAGCGTAGGCCAAAGTTGAAACTTACGTTGAAAGGTTTTTCCGAATGTATTGTCTTAATCTCACTATTGTTATCGAAGTAGTAACCGGCTCCAACTTCTGCGAATGCATTTACGAACCGTATGACCGGATAACTTATCCCTGCACGGGCATTTACCGACCAGTAGAGTTCACGCATGCGAACGCTTTCTGTTGTTGAACTTTTTAGTATGTCGTCTATCCATTCATCTGTCTTAAATTTTCCGGCCACATTGATTTCAGGCATAAATCCGGCAGATCCATATACCTGGAATTTGTTCCATTCGGCTATTTTATAAGCAATGGATACAGGAATTCCTATAAAATGTAAACGTTGTTCTTCGTTATGGCGGTGAACTGTATTTTGTTCGGACTCCGATATTAATAAAGAATAAGAGAGTCCAGCCTGAATAGACCAGCGGTTGTTCAGATAATAACTTGCCGAAAGCCCAACGTTGACGGGTGTACGGTGCTTTAATGTCGTTTGGTAATCCACACTTTTTAACGGCGCATTCATGAACATCATATCATCGTCTAATTGATAAGATGCACTGGGCAATACCAGAGAGTTGAATGTATTGGTTGCACTGTTGGTGAGTCCTCCTCCGCCCATGCCGAATCCACAGCGACGGATTTTTGCATTCGGTTGGGATGAAATAGCGGGCTGTGCATCAGCTATGAATGTTGTTGTTCCGGTTGGTGGAGTTACTGTCCGGATAATATCTTCTGTTTCGTCTTCCCTGGGTACATCTTTTTCTATCGAATCAGAAGTTGTTTCTACTACTCCTGTGATGTCTTCTATTACTGGTGTTGCAGCTGTTTCCTGCGTTAACTCCTGCCGGGTTGTAAGGGCAGTGCGGACTCTCTGTATAGATTGATTGCCTGTTGATTGTGGCTGGGTTTCTACCAGATCTGCTACTAATGGAGTTTCAACTGTTGTTGTTCCGGTATTATCAGGTATAGGTATTTCCGGTTTTGGTGTAACAGGAGTTGTTTCCTGTACCAGCATGGGTCCGGTTTCCTGTCCGTCAGTAATGTATAAGATAGAAGTAGTCATAACCAAAGCGGTCACCGCAGCGGCTGCTACGTATAACCAACGGCGGCGGAAGGTATGGACAACCGGTTTGCTTTCCGGCAAACGGTTCATGATTGCCTCCCAATCACCCGGGGTAGTATCTGCCTCGTGATCGTAGAGTTTCGCATGAAACATTTCTTCCAATATATCTCTCTCCTGTCTGTTCATGAATACAACTCATTAATTTGTCTTTGTAATAACTGCCTGGCACGTGTAAACTGCGACCGGGATGTACTTTCTGTAATGTCCAGCATTTCGCCAATTTCTTTGTGGGAAAAGCCTTCGATTGCGTACAGGTTGAATACGGTACGGAATCCGTGGGGTAATCCCTGAACCAGATTCATCAGTTCATCCGCAGAAAGCTGCGAAATTACTGAACTATCCGGGTTTACCAGTTCCGCCGTATTATCCAGATCGGCTGCTTCACGCAGAACATCGTTCTTACGTAAATGCTCCAAAGCACAATTGACAAAGACCTTTCTCATCCACCCTTCAAATGATCCTACTCCCGAATAAGAGTCCATACCTGTGAAAACCTTTACAAATCCTTCCTGTAAAATATCGCGGGCTGTTTCCCTGTCGCTTATGTAGCGCAGACAGACTGCCATCATTTTACGGGAATAAGTCTCGTAAAGCTTTTTCTGAGCCAGTCGCTCTCCTTTTATACAACCTTCTATCAGTTGCGTTTCGCTCATCGGTATTCGAATCGTAAGGCTCTTTCGAGGGCTTACATTGATTTAGACGTTGTTTGTATTAAAAATGCTGTACTATTCTTTTTCTTTTTTATAGCATAAAAACACGGAAGGAGTATTTTTTGTCTTTTTTAACGATCTCCTTCCGTGTCTTTATACAATGTCAAAGAACCGTTTTACAAATATAAAACGGTTTTTTGAAATAAGCAGTAGGTTTTTACTCTCCTTTGCAACAATTTTCGCCTTCCGTACCTTCTTTTTTGCCTCCGCAGCATCCGGATTGTTCATTTGCGCAGCAGTTTTCGCCGGTTACACAAGTGGCAGTCATACCAATTTTAGTAAATGCCTGGGCCAATGCAGCCGGAGATGTTTTGTCTGTTTTGTAAGTAACAACAGCTGTGCGGGTAGCCAGATCGCATTTCAGATCGGTCACTCCTTTTTCGAAAGCGATGTTTTTTTCAATCTTTTTTACACAATTGTTGCAATCCATTCCATCTACCTGGAAAGTTACACTCTCTTTTCCTTTACTTTTCTTCTCATTCTGAGCAAAGGTGACTGTCATAGTAAACAGCATACAAATCAAATAAATTACAGAACGTTTCATATTACTTTGTTTTAGAAGCCCCACCTAACCTCCCCAAAGGGGAGGGATAAGAAGGCTGGCTTGTTAATAATTCTATTTCTTTCTTCTTTGTTCTTTGTTCGGCGTAGCGTCTTCGCTACGTCGCTAAAATCTTATGAAGCTCCAGCTTCA
>JAJQAZ010000063.1:0-83099 GCA_021203545.1 Tannerellaceae bacterium
CAATTTTAATAGTAAACAGTACCTAATACTGACAACCTTTTTTAGTATAAGTCAGGCACAACTTTGACATCCCGAAGGCACTGCGGTGCCACCTGCATGGCACTGTTGTGCCAATCCGACGGCATTGCAGTGCCATGTAGGTGGCACCACAGTGCCGGGGTAATAGTATTGATGTGTCAGCGCAGTGCCAGAATTGTATTTTGGTGTTGGCACTAATTCTTTTGGCTAATAAGCTCATTTACAAGGGAAAGGTTTTTTTTGAACAAAATCTGATTGTCCGGGGAAAAGCTTTGTCTGTTCAATTGCATAATCATAGGGGCTTAGCTTTGTTTTTTCTAATCCTACACTAACCGGGCGTTCCGGGGCTTTCCTGAAATCAATTCCTACACGGAAAAGTAATTTAATCATTTCTTCTCTGCTACCATGTTTCTTTAAAGTTAAGACCTGATGGTACAGAGACTTCTCAATTCCCTTGCATGCCGCATACATTTCATTCAGATCAGCCCCTCTTTCAAGAAAAAGCCTCACAGCCTCCGTAGAATTGTGAATGATAGCCCAACACATTGCCTTATTTATATAGCTTTTATCAACTCCATGCTCAAACAGGAAGTCCATAGCTTCCCTGTTGTTTTTTGCTGCCGCATCTCCCAGTAAAGTTTGTTTATCTGTTGCGGTTGCATTAATCAGGCATCCTTTGGTAAACAGATATTCAGCAAATGGTTTATCCCATGAATACAAAATTAGTTGACTTAAAGCATTCCGGTTCTGGCATCCTTTCTTATTTATGTCAGAGCCTTTTTCTATCAGATATTTGGCCATATCTAACTTTTTATTTTCTATACAGGTTAACAGGGGATTATTACCCAGAAAGTTTCCCTGTTCTATATTTGCTCCTGCTGCCAATAAAAGGTCTACAGCTTCTTTATTTCCATTTAAAGCAGCCGCATGAAGCGGAGTACCTGTTTCCCGTGTACTTTTTTTTAACTGTGAAGCTTTTACCTGCTTTAATTTTTCTTTTATCAGTTCTATATCATTTATCCAACAGGCATACAGTAAAGAATTATCATTTTCCATTTTTCAATTATTAGGTATTAAAACGATTATAACAGGCAGACAATATAGCAATTATATCTGAAATCTGTCCGGCTAAAGGATGAATATCTTCTTGAATATTCTCAAAAGCATCAACTTAGTTTTCGTTTGAAAACAATATATTTGTAAGTAAGGAGGATAAAGTATTGCCTACTGAAAAAAGATAGAATTAATGAATAATGGATTTCTATCCAACCAGCTATGTAATCTTTAAAAAAAAGTTGTAGGATTCCCTCTTTTTAAATTAAAAGTCTATTTTTGTGTTGCTAACTTTTTAGACATTCATTGCAGATCTTTAGAATCAAATTTTATGGAAGACGTACAATCTTTAGACAGGCGTAACTTTATTAAACAGGTAGGTTTAGTAGGCGCCGGAACCCTCCTTAGTTCCAGTCCGTGGTTATCTGCGTTTGCAGATAAAGAACACACGGTTTCGTCAAAGGCACGCATCGGTGTGATTGGCCCGGGATCAAGAGGGCAGCACCTGATGAGTTTTATAGCCAATAATAAAAAGGCAGAAATTACCGCTTTGTGCGATATTTACAAGCCTTCTATTGACGGTGCCCTTAAAATAGCTCCCGGAGCTAAAGTATATGATGATTACCGCAAACTACTGGAAGATAAAAATGTAGATTCGGTAGTAATAGCGACTCCGCTGAATACACACTGTGAAATAGCGTTGGCCGCTTTCGATGCCGGAAAGGATGTTTTTTGCGAAAAATCCATTGGATTTACTCCCGGAGAATGTCTGGTGATGTATGATAAATATAAGGCGTCCGGGAAAATATTCTTTTCAGGGCAGCAGCGCCTTTTTGATACCCGTTATATCAAAGCGATGGAAATGATCCATGCCGGTGTTTTCGGCGATATACAGGCGATCCGTACTTTCTGGAATCGTAACGGCGACTGGCGCAGGCCGGTTCCTTCTCCTGAACTGGAACGGCATATCAACTGGCGGTTGTATCGGGAATATTCCAAAGGATTAATGACCGAACTGGGATGCCACCAGTTGCAGATCGGTAGCTGGGCATTGCAGTCTATCCCGAATAAAGTAATGGGACACGGTGCGATAACCCACTGGAAAGATGGCCGTGAAGTGTATGATAACGTAAGCTGTCTCTATATTTTTGATGGCGGGCAAAAAATGACCTTTAACTCTGTTATTGCCAATAAATTTTATGGCCTGGAAGAACAAATTATGGGACATCTGGGAACCGTAGAACCGGAAAAAGGAAAATATTATTTTGAAGATGTGGCTCCTGCACCAGCTTTCCTGCGTATGATCAATGAGATAGAAAATTCTCTTTTCAATACGTTGCCTTTTGCCGGTACCAGCTGGGCTCCTGAAACAGCCGGAGAAAATAAAGGTGAATATATCCTGGGTAAGAAGCCCGAATCGGATGGGACTCCCGAATTGCTCGCGGCTTATGTGGAAGCGGTTATTACCCGTAAACAACCTCCTAAAATTGCCGAAGAAGGTTATTATGCCAGTGTATTAACCCTGTTAGGATATGAAGCGATTGAGAAAGGGGAGATCCTAACTTTCCCGGACGAACTCAAGCTGGATTATTTAAACCACCAACGTAAAAGATCAGAATTATGAAAGATACATTAATTTCAGGAAAACGTAAAAAGAAGGAGTTGCTTACTTTTTTGGCCTGCTTTGTGCTCGCAAACATCATACATCTTTTTGCTATTTTGAAGTATGATAATGCGTCGATGACCGAACTGGTTACTTCGATTGGCTATGTAACTGTTTTTTGCAATAGCACTATATGTGGTATGGACAGATATCCGGCTGGTTCTTTTTTTAGGATGTAACCTGATCCGGTCGAAAAAAGATTCCTGAATAGAATGACAACAATTCCCGGCATATACAAAACACTGGCAGGCGGCAAAAGTATGTATTATATGTGGTTTTCCGCCATGCACACCCGCATAGATATTATGCTGTGCGACCGGACGGAAACGGAGAGTAAAGAAACCGGGAAACTGGTCTATGATGAAATTCGCCAACTGGAGTGTGCCGGGAATTATTTCGACCCGGCCAGCGAATTGTATCAACTGAATCAAAAAGGTTATCCGGGGCCGGTTACCGTAAGCCGGCCCCTGTTTGCTGCTATCTGGGAGTGCCTGGATTATTACCGTTCTACAGCAGGTTGTTTTGATATAACTATACATTCTTCTAATCATCATCCCGAAATGATACAGGGTGTGCATACGGATATCGCAAAGTCTGCCATATCCTTTAACTCTCCGGATCTGAAACTGAATCTCTCCGGGTTTCTGAAAGGATATGTATTAGAGGTTGTCCGTTGCCTGTTAAACCGGTATCACATAAAAAATGCCCTGGTCAATATTGGTAACAGTTCCGTATTGGCAATGGGGAATCATCCGTTGTATGAAGGTTGGAAAGTGGGCATTGATTTTAACGGAAAGCAGCAGCGGGAAGTAACTCTGTTTGATGAATGCCTTACCACTTCGGGTAATGATAGTGCTGAACGTATACACATCCGCTCACCCCATTCCGGGAAATATATGGAAGGGGTAAAAGGCGTCTCGGTTGTTACCAGACAAGCTACTGAAGGCGAGGTTCTTTCTACGGCATTATGTGTAGCTTCTCCTGCCCAACGTGAACAGATATTAAAAAATATTCCTGCTGTTGTGTATGATTTGATAACATCTTAAATACAGAGGCGTAAAGACATGGGTATTAAAAAATAAAATATATATTTGTATCAGTGAACAATCAAAGCAAATTAACACAAATATGGAAAAAAGTACAATCTACCTGAGGAAGGAAATGAGAATAACATGGAAGAATCAGCATTGGAATATGGTGCAAATGTAGAAATGGCTTTTCCTTGTGAATTTACCCCAGAGGAAAAATGGGCGATATTAGAACAGGCTCGTAAAGATGAAGCAGCCGGGAATTTTATACCACAAGATCAGGTTCTGGATAGGTATAAAGGTCGTTTTTCATGAGAGTAATCTGGTTGGAAACCGCTTTGTCTCATTTAGACGGAGTTTTTGATTATTATATTCAATATAGTCAACGGGCAGCCTATTCGATGGTAAAGGAGATTTCTGATACTGGTAAAATATTACAAAATCATCCGAAAGCCGGAATGGTAGAGCGTTTTTATGAAGATGCTCCGGAAAGTATCCGTGCGTTGATTGCTTGTAAGGGTTTATTTAAAATTCTGTATTATGAAAGAAATAACGTTATCTATATTTTTGCTGTTTTTAGTTGTCGGTAGGATCCGGCAGAATTAGAAAAATTAATCTCAAATAAATAGAAAAGCAACTTCCGAAGTAATCATTTTCAATTGATAAATAATTACTTTTGTGCAAAATTTTAGATGAATGAGAAGTTTTGCAAGTGATAATAATTCGGGTGTGCATCCGCTGGTGATGGATGCTTTGATAAAAGCAAACAGTGATCATGCGGTAGGGTATGGGGACGATCCGTGGACGGAACAGGCTACCCAAAAGATCAAAAAACTATTCGGAGAAAGTGCCTCTCCTTTTTTTGTGTTTAATGGTACGGGGGCTAATTCGGTAGCTTTGCAGGCATTGACCCGTTCGTTTCATAGTATTATCTGTACTTCGACTGCCCATATTTATGTGGACGAATGCGGTGCACCGGCTCGTATGACGGGATGTACCGTTACACCTGTTGATACGCCTGACGGTAAACTGACTCCGGAACTGATCCGGCCTCATTTGCATAACTTCGGTGTATGTCATCATCCGCAACCCAAAGCGGTCTATATTTCGCAGGTATCCGAATTGGGTACGGTTTATACGGTTGACGAAGTAAAAGCAATTGCTGATCTGGTGCACGAATACGATATGTACCTGCATATGGACGGTGCTCGGCTGGCCAATGCCTGTGTATATCTGGATTGCTCTATGAAAGAACTGACCGTGGATGCCGGTGTGGATATTTTGAGTTTCGGAGGTACTAAAAACGGGATGATGATGGGGGAAGCAGTGATTGCATTTCGTCCTGAACTGGCAGAGAACCTGCCTTACTTCCGGAAACAGTCAGCCCAACTTACTTCCAAACAACGGTACCTGTCCACCCAGTTTCTGCCTTATCTTGAAAAAGAAGTGTGGTATAACAATGCACGGAATGCGAATGAAAAAGCAAAAGAGATAGTTGCTGTATTGAATAAATACCCGGAAATTAATTTTACCCAGAAACCGGAGTCAAACCAGTTATTCTTTACGATGCCCCGCGAAGCTGCCAAAGAACTGGAAAAAGAATACTTCTTTTATTACTGGAACGAAGCAATTACAGAAGTGCGTCTGGTAACCTCGTGGGATACGACGACAGATGATATCGAATCGCTGGCTAAATCGCTGGACAGGATATTATCGAAATGAAAAGTGAGAAATAGATAAGTCTTGTAAGGACGACATAACTTGTTCTTTGTTCGGCGTAGCGTCTTCGCTACGTCGTTTATAAAAGTGAGGCTCCAGCCTCATATGAGCCAGGAGGCTCATAAATTCTTAGCGACGTAGCGAGGACGCTACGCCGAACATTAGGGCAAGTTCCGGAACAATTGATTTTTTATTTAAAATACTTCGTTGGTCTATTTAATCGTTGGTTTGGTCGCTTATCTTTTCGGGGCTTAACAGAAATCTGCAACTTTGTAGGAGTAATTGATGAATATAATAATTGTATAAAGTTTAAAACATCTTTTCTTTTTCTACTTTTCTTTTCATTACCGGCATTTGCTATCATCGCACAGGAACGGCGGTATACGGTAAGTGGTATCATTACCGACAGCCAGGATGGAGAAGACCTGGCCGGTGCAGGTATACAGGTGAGATCCTCTAATCTGGGGACTGTTACCAATCCGTATGGTTTTTATTCCCTTAACCTGCCGGGTGGCGAATATATACTGGAAGTTTCTTATATGGGATATAATACCAAACAGATACCGGTTACGTTGAATGCGGATGTGCGGATGAATATTTCACTCGATCCGTCAACCAGCCAGCTGGATGAAGTTGTAATAACCGCCGAAGCCCGGAATGCCAATATAACCCGTATGGAGATGAGTACCGAACGGCTTTCGGTAAAAGAGATAAAAACAATTCCGGCCTTAATGGGAGAAGTGGATGTAATAAAGGCGATACAATTATTGCCTGGGGTACAGCCTACAGCCGAAGGTTCCTCAGGTTTCAGTGTACGTGGCGGAAGCCATGACCAGAACCTGATTCTCCTGGACGAAGCTACTGTGTATAGTGCCTCTCATTTAATGGGGTTCTTTTCTGTCTTTAATAATGATGCGATCAAAGATGTTACCCTCTATAAAGGAGATATTCCCGCGACTTTTGGCGGACGGCTCTCTTCGCTGATGGATATACGTTCCAAAGATGGTAATAACCAGCGTTTCACCGGAACCGGTGGGGTTGGATTAATTGCCAGCCGTCTGACCCTGGAAGGCCCGTTGGGAACTGATAAAGCTTCTTTTATTGTTTCCGGACGGCGTACATACGCAGATTTGTTTCTGCCGCTGGCCGGTGATAAAAATGTCAAAGAATCTACGATGTATTTCTATGACATGAATATGAAGGTGAATTACCGTATCAACGATAATAACAGGGTATTCATTGCCGGCTATTTCGGACGGGATAAGTTTGCAACTAATTTTGCCGGTATGGATTTTGGGAATAAAACCGTAACCGCCCGCTGGAACCATATCTTTTCGCCAAAGCTTTTTTCGAATTTTACCCTGTTGGGTAGCTTTTATGATTACTATCTGAGTTATGATGTAACCAAACAGTTAAGTTCCGAGTGGAAATCGGAGATGCATGATTATGGATTTAAGGCTGATTTTTCTTATCATCCTGATCCGGTTAATCATATTAAGTTCGGGTATAATATGATTTACCATAAATTCAAACCGGGTGAAGGTGGCGGAATTGGTGATGAATCAATATTTACCCGTATTGTGACTCCGGAAGAGTATGCCATGGAACATGCACTATATGTTTCTAATGATATGTCGCTCGGAGAGAAATGGAAATTGCGTTACGGAGTGCGTTTTTCCCTGTTTCAGAATATCGCGAACGGGGAAGAGCTTAATTATATGAATAAGTATGAGGTAGACCATACGGAATATTATAAAAAAGGAACGTTTTATAACAACCAACATCAGTTTGAACCCCGTCTGGGACTGGCATATGTCATAGACGAAAAGCAATCCCTAAAGGCCAGCTACTCACATACGGCACAGTATATTCAGATGGCTTCCAACTCTTCAGCCGGTTCGCCGCTGGATGTATGGTTTTAGGCTTCACAGAATGTGAAACCACAATTGTGCGACCAGTTTGCTTTGGGTTACTTCCGCAACTTTGCCGATAATATGTTTGAAGCCTCTGCCGAAGTATATTATAAGAATATGAAGAATGTGATTGATTTTAAAGATCATGCGGAACTGATAGGAAATGCTGATCTGGAACAGGAACTACGTTTTGGAAAAGGATATTCGTATGGATTGGAAGTAATGGTACGTAAGAACCAGGGGCCTTTGAGTGGCTGGGTGAGTTATACCTATTCGCGGAGTCAACGCAAAGCGGATGATATTAACGAGGGTGATTGGTACCGTTCGCCCTATGATAAACCTCATAATATCTCTATTGTAGCCAATTATGAATTATACAAAAAATGGTCGGTTTCGGCCAACTGGGTATACGCTACCGGTGCACCCGTTACGTATCCTACCGGGCGGTTCCAGATAGAAAACAATTATATACCAATCTATTCCGGTCGCAACGAATACCGCTATCCGGCTTACCACCGGCTGGATCTTGCGGCTACCATGCAACTATCCAAACCGGGTAAACGATTGAAACACGATCTGACGTTCTCGCTATATAATGCGTACGGACGTAAAAATCCGTGGACAATCCTGTTTAACCAGGAGGCTGATATGCCGGATGTGTCGTATGCGGAACAGGTGTACCTGTTTACCTTTATCCCTTCCGTAACCTGGAATTTTACTTTTTAACTTTTAAAATTGATTTGTATGCAAACAAATATATTATTGAAACCGGTTACCGGATTTACTATTGCTGGATTAATCACGTTCCTTCTGCTGATAGCCTGTACCGAACGAATTGATATTTCAACAAAAGATGCCGCCCCCCCCGGTTGGTGATTTATGGATATATTTCTACTGATACCACCCAACATTATGTAAAGATTACCCGTTCTGCCGGCTACTTCTCAACCTCTGCTCCGGAAGGTATATCTAACGCAAGTGTTGCGATTTATAACGGTGATGAAACTTATCTTTTAACAGAAGATCCTGATACGCCCGGACTTTACCTGACAGAGCCGTATGTGTTTGGTGTGGAAGGAGAGACCTATACACTGGAAGTTTCGGTAGATTTTGAGGGAAAAGGGCAATTTGAGGAGTATACCTCATCCTCTTACCTGCCTTATGCTGTCCGGATGGATTCAATACAGTTGAAAATGTCTGACTATTTTGATGACCGTCTGGATATATATTTTTACGGCCGGTTAGGGGATAATGATGAAAATTATCTCAGTTTCCAGGCATACCGGAACGATTACGCTCTTTCTGATTCCCTGATCAACTTTGGCCTGGCGGATGATGAATATATAGATAAAAAAGAGTTGGATGGAGTGAGTTGTTTTAGCCTGGATATGGAAGAGGAGCAATATTATCTGGAACCGGGTGATATTGTATCCTTACAGGTTAATTCAATAACCAAAGAATATTATGATTTTCTCTGGCATGCCCAATTGGAACTATACGGATCGATTCCTATATTCAGTGGGCCACCAGCCAATGCGGAAACCAATATCAAACCGGTAAATACAAGTAATAAAACCCCTCTCGCCGGTTTCTTCACCGCCTACTCTTCCCGCAGGAAAGGTACGGTGTATGTTTCTGACTAAATACAGAAATGGATAGTTAAACAAATAGTCTGTTATTTAACTAAGTATATACACATAATTGAAACAAACAGGGATTACTTAACCAAGTGTATACACATCACTAAAAAAGTATCAATAATTTCAGCCGCATAGCGGCATCCTGTTCATAGCCCTGTGCGGAAGAAGCTGTGTAAAAACTAAATTAAAAAAATGATAAAGTTACGAATCGTAAGTCCGGAGGACTTGAATGTGATTAACCGCGGGTGAAACCCGTGGTAGAAAGCGACTCTACTGTATGAACCCCGAAGTGGGTTCAACCCTTTTAGGATTGTTATAGAGAGGGTTTCTGCCTACCCCGGGTTGTACCCGGGGTTATTGGCTAAGGCCGATCAACGATTCACATTGCACCCCATTCGGGTTACTTACTTATGATTTGTAACTTTATCAAAGAACGATGATAGTTTTTACACAGTCTCGGAAGCCCGGGGTTGGAGATAGGTTGGTAAAAAGCGCTCCATAGGAGTGCTATGTTACAAATGTCGGCAAATCATCGGGAACAGAGCACCGCTACGCGGCGCAAACATTTATTTATATCTTTCCCCTGCGCTTCCGCACAGGGCTATAAACAGTAGGCCGCTATGCGGCTATACAACTCCAATAATAAACTAATTTATTTTATTCTGACGGCTACGCTTTTTAGAGTTGAACCCGCTTCGGGGTTCATAGAGTGGGGGTTGGTGTTTACTGCCACGGGTTTCACCCGCGGTTAATCACATTCAAGCCCTTCGGGCTTACAATCGGTAACTTTTAAATCTGCGCCGGCGATGAGTTTGATTAAAAATATGTACTTTTGCAAACCAATTTCAGGATCAGCAGATAAGATGATGTGGAAAGCGGTATTAACCCCCCGGACAGACAATTTTAATAAACTAAATATGAAGATCAATACAAAAGAACTGGAGGAGACGATTAATCCGGTACAGGCTACTGACCTGATTTATGGTATTAATGACAGACCACCCTTCCGCGATGCTTTTTTCGCGGCGATTCAGCATTTACTTGCTATTTTTGTGGCTATTATTACGCCACCGCTGATTATAGCCAATGCGTTAGGACTGGATCTGGAAACCAAAGGATTTCTTGTGTCTATGGCTCTTTTTGTTTCCGGTATATCTACTTTTGTGCAGTGTAGACGGATTGGGCCGGTTGGTGCCGGACTTCTTTGTATCCAGGGTACCAGCTTTTCATTTATTGGCCCTATTATTACAGCCGGACTGGCCGGCGGACTCCCTTTGATCTTTGGTTGTTGTATTGCTGCTGCTCCGGTCGAAATGGTTGTGAGCCGCACGTTTAAATATCTTCGCTCTGTAATTACTCCTTTGGTATCAGGTATCGTGGTACTGCTTATCGGGCTTAGTCTGGTAAAGGTGGGAGTTATTTCCTGTGGTGGTGGAGATCAAAATAACGCTGATTTTGGTAGTTTCCAAAATATGGGAGTGGCAGCTCTTGTATTGTTTAGCGTATTGTTTTTTAACCGTTGTAATAACAAATATCTAAGGATGAGCTCTATTGTACTGGGTCTGATTATCGGTTATCTGTTGGCCTGGTATCTGGGAATGGTTAATATGAGTGAAGCATCTTCACAGGAGTTACTTAACTTTAATATTCCTATGCCTTTCAAATATGGGCTGGCTTTTAACTGGTCGTCTTTTATTGCGATTGGTTTGGTGTACCTGATCACAGCTATTGAGGCAACAGGGGATGTTACGGCTAACTCTCTGATCTCCGGAAAACCTATTGAGGGCGAAAAATATTTGCGCCGTGTATCCGGTGGTGTACTGGCGGATGGGGTAAACTCTATGCTTGCAGGTATCTTCAATTCGTTCCCAAACTCTATCTTTGCCCAGAATAACGGTATTATTCAGCTTACAGGTGTTGCCAGCCGTTATGTAGGGTATTATATCGCAGCTATGTTGGTATTGCTTGGACTTTTTCCTGTTGTAGGAATTATTTTCTCTATTATGCCGGCTCCGGTTCTTGGTGGTGCTACCTTACTAATGTTCGGAACAGTAGCGGCTGCCGGTATCCGTATCATTGCAGCCCAGGAGATCAACCGGAAAGCTACGCTGGTATTAGGCGTTAGTCTTTCTTTAGGATTAGGTGTTGAACTAATGCCCGACATTCTGAATACTGCTCCGGAGGCAATCCGGGGTATATTTTCATCAGGTATTACAACCGGCGGTTTGACAGCTATTCTGGCCAATGTACTTATTCGTGTAAAAGAAGAAAAATCAACTGAAATATAATGAAATTACTTAAACAGCGCATATTACAGGATGGTAGTTGCTATCCCGGTGGTATTTTAAAGGTCGACAGTTTTATCAATCATCAGATGGATCCTATACTGATGCATAAAATTGCGGAAGAATTTATAGATCGTTTCAAAGGCACAAAAATTAATAAGATCGTAACGATTGAAGCCAGCGGTATTGCTCCGGCTATTATGGTAGGATACCTGATGCAACTACCGGTGGTATTTGTAAAGAAAAAGAAACCGAAAACAATGGAAAACATGCTTACCACTATAGTCCATTCATTTACAAAAGACCGGGACTATACAGTATGTATCAGTAATAATTTTCTGACTCCGGACGATCATATCCTGTTTATTGACGATTTCCTTGCCTATGGAAATGCAGCCCTCGGTATGCTGGATTTGGCAGAACAGTCGGGTTGTACGGTAGCCGGAATGGGTTTTATTATAGAAAAGGCTTTTCAGGATGGTGGAAAAGTACTGCGTGAAAAGGGTGTACGCGTAGAAAGCCTGGCTATTATTGATGATCTGGAAGATTGTAAAATAGGAATAAGATAAGTAGTCATCATTCGCTTTGCTCACTAGTAGTTAGCTCGCTTTGCTCGCAGGAGTCAAGGAGTTAAGTAGAAATATTCCTGACTACTAAGCCACAGAGTGGCTGATAACTACTAGTGAGCAAAGCGAACGATGACTACTTGACTACTTAAAAAATAATTATGAATTCTGAAGTAGAGCAAAAAATCCGGCAGCGTACAAAAACCAACCCGTATGTAAATTACCTGGATATTGAATTCCTGGTAATTGATGAGGGAAGGGTAGAGGCTCGTATGCCGTTGAAGGATGAGCAGAAGCAATATAGCGGGGTGAGCCATGGTGGCGTGTTGGCAGCATTGGGAGATACGATTGCCGGCTATGCTGCTTTTACCATGACTCCTCCGGATAAAGATGTACTGACAGCCGAAATGAAAATCTCTTTTCTCCGGGCTGCCTGGGGAAAAGAGTTAATAGCTAAAGGTTATGTCATAAAACCGGGCCGCAACATCCACTTCTGCGAATGCGAAATCTATTGCGACGACAAAATGGTAGCCAAAGTAAGCGGCACCTTCTGCGTAGTCCATCTACAGGCGGCGATGTAGGAAAGGGTATTTAAGAAATGTGGGTGTCCCAAGAATATGATTAACCGCGGGTGAAACCCGTGGCAGAAAGCAACCCAACTTTATGAACCCCGAAGCGGCATAGCTGTCAGATTAAGACAAAACAGTTTGTCATTTAATAACTCCAGCCGCATAGCGGCGTGCTGTTCATAGCCCCGGTGCGTAAGCCCGGGGTAGATACAGATGAGTAAACGCGCTCCCTAGGAGTGCTATGTTACAAATGCCGGTTAAACATCCGGAACATAGCACCGCTACGCGGCGCAAACATTTGTTTATAGCTTTTCCCTGCCGCTTCCGCACAGGGCTATGAGCCTTCTTATACTTGTTTTTATACTTAATCTGACGGCCATGCCTTTTAGGGTTGTTATGGAAAGGGTTTCTGCCTCTCTCGGGGTAACTACTTATAAATCGTAACTTTTAAATTTTCCTGTTTTAGTTTTCGGACATCCTCATTTAACTATTCAGTGAAGCCTATTACATCTCCTTCTTTTTTGAATGTGGAGAAGCCGCAGTCT
Source organism: Tannerellaceae bacterium (assembly GCA_021203545.1). Classification (GTDB taxonomy): domain Bacteria; phylum Bacteroidota; class Bacteroidia; order Bacteroidales; family Tannerellaceae; genus UBA4116. The sequence continues at coordinate 13,000 of JAJQAZ010000063.1, forward strand.
TTTAGTTTGTATTTTTCTGCGATTTCGCTGGAGGCGGCCAGAAAAGCGTGAATATCAAATATAACGAAATCCAGATAGGAGTAGCTACCTCCGGTTGCACTTCCTACGTGCATACCAATCAAGTCCTCTTCGAATAGTTTTTCGTATGCTTCCTCAATTGCTGAGCGGAAGTTGATTAATTCATCCTGTTCCAATTCTGTATTATCATAAAACAGGAAACCCCATACAACCCCATTGGCATCGGCACTATCTACACTCTTACTGTCTCCATTATAATAATCATTGATCCAGCGCGTATTAGCAGTGTTGCCGATATAGATATCTTCACGCAGAATCTGTGGCTCTTCTATTTGTAGCTCGTAAACCGAAAAACCCTGATGTGGATCGTCTGATATTTGGAGTCCCTCTTCTTCCATAAACTTCTCAATGTAAGTTTTAAGTTCTGTAAGGAGTAACTCATCTCCATCAGTTTTAGGTTCTTCCAAAAAGTCGATATCACCGATATAATTCATTGTATATAGTTCGCTGATATTCATATCCAGTAAAATAAAGAAAAGGCTATATTTCTGGTTGTCGGCAAGGGATGCGAGTTTCGGAGCATAAATTTCGATATCAATTACATGACGGTCGCTATCTTTTTCAGCGTACAACATCAGGTCAGTAACATTTATATTTGTACCATGCATCTGTATACCAAAATTTGCCGCATTGGATGCTGCTGGTTTGGATGCAAAAAAATTCCAATGTTCAGCAAGACTTTCGGGAACCTGTTGTAGCCAGTACCAGGTCATATAGTAAGTCATCGGGTCGCCTTCCGGGGTAAGAATCAGTTCATATCTTCCATCTGTGTTTACTCCTACGTTGTAATATGGATTATTAAAAGCAATAGGCAGTAATTCCTGAAATGGTTTAAGTATTTCCGGGGTTCCCTTCTTTTCGTCCATGGTTTTTCTCAGATTTGCTTCTTCAGCTACAAACCGGCTCCAGAATTCGGCTACCCGTTCTTTAAATGTTTTTTCTTCCATTTTTCTTTTTGTTTAAAATATTTAGTACTATTGAATTGCTTAGTATCTGTAAATATAAAGAGTTTTCTGTGAAAAAAATGTTTTCCGGGAATAATAAATACTCATATTATATTACTATATTGGTTGGCGATTTTAAACAAAAGAAAAATGAACATGAGAAGCTATTTGGATGATGTAAAGAATAAGTATCAGTCGGAAGTTATAGTTGCGTTGGTGGAAGATATAGAAGCGCATGATGATGAAGAGGATTTATTTACGTTATGTACTATGTCTAAGTTATCACTTTGGCTGTATGTGTTGGGAGATTACCGGAATTCTTTGTACTTTGCCGGCATTGTATCGGAACTGGATTTAGGATGGTACCATAAAATCAAAGGTTTTTATGATAGCGCGGCTACTGCTATTGCCAGTAAACAGAAAGCATTGGCTTTGTGTACCGTTTTGTGCAATGAAATGGGTGATTCTGAAAAAAGTAAATCTTTTTGGAGTCAGTATTTGACCACACGGTTTGAAATGGATAAATTCGGTAAACCCAGTGACGGAATGGTTGCACGAAAACGTTGGAAACGTAATCTGGAAAAAGGTGATCTGGTTGATTTATATACTTCAGGTTACCAGGCTTATATAGCTACCGGTAGGGAAAGCCGTGGTATGTCGGAGATGTGTGGTTTATTAGAGGAATTATTATGGATGAGAGAGGCCGGGGGATCAGAACTGTATCCGGTTGATAAGTTAACTCAACTGATTGACGAACAGGTTACCTATCTACGGAATAATATAGAAAAAGCAAAAAAGAAAGATTTTTGTGTGAAACGTCGTTAAACAGTAATACTGTTATTGATTGAATCACAGATCCGGATAACCGTTTGAAATATCTGTTGCCGGGCAAATGCGGGTTTCATGGCTTTTTCTAATGGTATGCCGGGAGAATTGATTGGAAAGACAGTATGAAATCCCGCCTGGGTAAGTAACTCTTCATCTTCAATGCTTCCGGCAATTAGTGCGACAGGAATTTGTTGTTTCCTGGCAATCTGTAAAATACCGTATGGAACTTTACCCATCATGGTTTGACGGTCTGCTTTTCCTTCTCCGGTAATAATCAGGTCTGCGGTTTTTATTTTTTCGTCAAAGCCGGATTTATTCAATAGTAATTTAATTCCGGGTTTGAGTGGTGCTTTCAGAAAGGCCGCCAGTGTACCACCGATACCTCCGGCTGCTCCGGCTCCGGGTATTTGTTGAACATCTATTTCTGTGAACTTCCTGATTGCTCCGGCCAGGGATTGCATACCTTTGTCCAGTAATTTAATCATTTCATCGTCTGCTCCTTTTTGCCGGGCATACATGCAGGCTGCACCGGTAGGGCCATAGAATGGGTTATTGACATCGCAGGCAATAGTAAAGGATGCTTCGTGTAAAGCCGGGTGTATATCCGAAGCATCTATCCTGCTTACTTCTGCCATTGTACTGCCTCCTGTACTAAGTTCTTTACCGTTGCGGTCATAAAAACGGTAGCCTAATGCCTGCAATATACCTAATCCGGCATCGTTGGTTGCACTGCCTCCAATTCCAATGATAAATTTCCGGAAACCTTTGTCAAGTGCATCTTTTATCAATTCTCCGGTACCAAAAGAGGTTGTTACCATAGGATTTCTTTTTTCCGGAGTCAATAGGGTTAACCCACTGATAGTAGCCATTTCAATGAAGACAGTTTGATTATCTCCACAAATGCCATACCGGGTAGATATGATTCTCATTAAAGGATCATGGGCTGTCAGGCAGACGTATTGTCCTGCGGTTGCGGTCATCCATGCCTCTAATGAACCGTCTCCACCGTCAGCAACAGGTAGTTGCACTACGTTGCACCGAGGGTAAAGACGTACTACCGCTTTAGCTGCAGCCTGATTGGCTTCTGCCGAAGTGAGACTGCCCTTGAACGAATTAATCGCAATGACTACTTTTCTCATATCTCCGGGACTTTTTTACCCTCTGCCTCCTATCCACATATTATAATACCATGCCATTCCGTAGGGTTGTTGGTGTGGGTATGTTTTATATTGTTTTGTATCGATATATTCAGTTTTTTGTATAATCATGTTCCAGCCTTTTTCCAGATTGATGTTATAGGTTGTAGTCTGGCCCCACCAATCGGGAGCTGTCCCTGTGATGCTTACCAGTCTGTCGCTGTAAAGATAGACTACTTCATAATGAATATCATCAGTATCTTTCCGGAAATCAAGTTTCCCTGCAATCCGGTCTGAACCTGCATAACAAAATCCTATTTCCACAAAGGAAATAGTTCTTGCAGTAAGATTACTAATGGTGAACCCTTCAGGGAAGTCTTTTTCTATATTTACAAGGAGTACTTCGGGGGGATTTTCGGGAAATTGTATTGTCATGCCATTGTTGTCGAAAGGTATGCGGAACATATATCTGAGATCTATTCCATCTTCATTGGTTGTATTTGGAGTAGTGGCACCTTCTGCCGGGACATGTACTCTTGCTGCTAATACTACATTATCAATATCAATGTTTATTTCATTAATGATATTCTTTATATTCATTTCTTTGATGATTCCTACTGTTGTAAATGTTTCTTCCGGATCGTTATTTTTTTTATCACACGATTGGAATAGAAATGAGAGCAGGGTCAGGGTAACAATAATTCGTTTCATAGGCGTATATGTTTAATCAATATATTATACAAATATAGTTTATTTGGTTGATAATTAAACTAAAAGATAAAGGTTTTGATAATAATTGTACAATGATTTCGCAAGCCCGGCCTTATGCGGTAAAAGGGTGCACCCTCTCGTAAGACGATGCACCCTTCCTGATGAATGGATGTACCCTTTTCTTTTAAAGCACCGCTCCTTTGAATGGCCTTTGCCAGGACTAAAATATTTAAACCTGATCCAACGGTTTGCGTTTATCGTTTTCTTTTAATGCCTTAAACCGGCTTGGAGTAAGCCCGGTTACGTTTTTGAATTGGGTACTTAGATGGGCTGCACTGGAATAGTTCAGCATATCTGCAATTTCGTTTAAGGTCAATTCGTCGTATACCAGCAACTCTTTTACCCGTTCTATCTTTTGTGCAATAAAATACTTTTCGATGGTGATGCCTTCAGATTCAGAGAAGAGATTGCTAAGATAACTATATTCATGCTTAAGGAACGAACTAAGGTATTCGGATAAATTTACTTTTAGCCGGTTGTTGTGGTGGTGCACCAGTTCAATAATTCTGTTTTTAATCTGTTCTATTAAACGAATCCGTTTATCATCAAGAAGTTCAAATCCTACCTTTTCGAGTTGTTGCCGGAGACTATCTTTTTGAATACCGGAGAGTTCCTCTTTTAAAGTTACCTTTCCCAGGGTAACAGACTCCGGTTCAATGCCTGCGGTTTTGAATATTCCTTCAACAACCAGTATACAACGGTTGCAAACCATATTTTTAATATATAATTCCATACAGCCAATATATCACATCGTTACTTTTGTCGTACCGGTAACCGTATACATAGCCAACCGGGTAGAAGTTTCCAGAAGAATACTAAGAGCGCATATCTCTGGTCTATAACCTGAATCCGTCTTTTTTTATCAATAGCTTTTACGATCTGCCCGGCTACCTTTATGGCTTGCATCATCATCGGATATTTATCATTTTTAAGTAACGGTGTCGCCACAAAGCCCGGGCGGATATCAGTAAAACAAATATTCAGTTTTTGCAGTCGTGCGAGTTGTTCCAAAGCTTCCATATAGGTATTCTGGAACCGCTTGGTGGCAGAGTAGGAGGGGGCGATTCCTATTCCTTTGGTTCCGGCTATGGAACTGATTACGGCCACGTGCCCGCTGCTTGTTTCTTTAAAATAGTTGAAAGCTGTTATTATCATACGGGTAAAACCCTCTCCATTGGTGCGTAGTGTGTTGATTTCGCTCTCCGGCTCCAATTGTTTATTCTGGCTGCCTATACCGGAACAGTGCAGGTAAACATCCATACCTCCGGTTTTTTCAATCAGTGAAAGCAATCCGGATACTGCTTCCGGAGACGTAATGTCGATGGCCTGGGTAAAAACACGATCCGGAGAAAGACGTTTTAATTCTTCCAACGGCTCTGTACGCCTTCCGGCTATACCCACCTGCCAGCCGTTCCGGATATATATTTTTGCCGTTTCATATCCGATACCGGATGTGGCTCCCATTATAATTATCTGTTTCATGAACCTATCATTTTATGTAAAGATATAAAAAAGAAGGCACAGATTTAAATCTGCGCCAGCGATAAGAAATTAAAAGCGATAAAAATTAAAGAGGAAGGCCGTTTCTGAAATACTCTATCATTTCCCCTGTCAGGCTTAAAGAGGCATTGCCCGGTTCCATGTTTTTGCGGTCTATCCATTCCGCGACAGATAGTTCTTCTTTATCCATTGTAATCGTGTCATCTCCGTCCAGTTCGGCAAAGAAACCCATTAAAAGACAGTCTGTGAAACCCCAGGGTTGGCTTTTATAAAAACGGAGATTCTTTACTTTTACACCTGCTTCTTCCATAACTTCCCTGTGTACAGTCTGTTCTATGGTTTCACCTATCTCGGCAAACCCGGCGATCAGTACATAATTGGTATACGGGCGATTCGCGTATTTGGTAAGTAAAAGTTTGTCACCATGGGTGACACCAACGATCACTGCCGGAGAAATTTTCGGATATTCGCTGTTTGAACAGGCAGGGCATTGCAGCATCCGTTCGGCAGAACTATGTTGCATCGGTTGTCCGCAACGGCCACAAAACCGGTGATTGTTATACCACAAAGCCAGTCCAAAAGCTGTTGCTCCGGCAAAGGCCGTGTATTTAGGTTGTGCCTCTCTGAATATATTGACATCGGCTATCCGGAAACCGTCCGGAACATTTTCCCAATCTGTCATTCCGAAATACCGGATCTTATCAATTGAAAAATAATAGATAATTTGTGAAGATGTTCTTTCCGGTTCTGCTAATTCGTTCAGCCGTGGCAGACGGATGCCGTTTTCGTCTTCGATGAAAACGACTTCACGCCCTTTGAAAAGAAAAATAAAATCGTTGCCGGTTGGCTGGATTGACTGATAAGAATTGTTGAATATATGCGGTAGTATGTCCTGTATCATTGTTTCTGTAATTTATAACGGCAATCCGGCTTCCCGGATTATTTTACGTGCCTCTTCTATCTCTTCTTTTCCTACAGGCGGAACATCTTTCAACGGATATTCCATTCCCATCTGTTCATATTTACTGACTCCCATAATATGATAGGGCAAAAGTTCCACTTTCTGAATAATGGACTTATAGGGTTGCAGGAATTGAGCCAATGTATTTAACTCTTCTTTTTTATCAGTATAACCGGGAACAACCACATGGCGTATCCAGACCGGTTTTTCTGTTTCCAGCAGATAATCCAGTGTTTTCAGCGGATTATTGCGGGGCGATCCTGTCAGGCGGATATGTAATTCAGGGGTAACAGCCTTGATATCCAAAAGAACCAGGTCTGTATATTCAAGAACCTCTTTTGTCTTTTCATTGAAAATGATACCCGAGGTATCCAGTGCCGTATGAATTTCATTCTCACGGCAGAGCATAAAGAACTGTTTCAGGAATTCTGGCTGCATCAACGGTTCTCCGCCGGTAACGGTTACTCCTCCCTTTTTGATGAAGTTTTTATATTTAAGAACTTCTTCCAGCAGTTCCGTGGGAGTGAGTTGATATTGCCCCGTTGCTTTTACATCCCAGCTATCCGGGTTGTGACAATATAAACAACGCAGCGGGCAACCCTGCATAAATATAACAAACCGTATCCCCGGCCCGTCTACTGTACCAAAACTTTCCAGTGAGTGAATATTTCCTTTGATTGTCATACCTGCAAAGGTACAGATATTTTCTTTTTTATCGGTGTTGATTTGAGATTTGAAGTATAGAGTACGCAGATTACGCAGAAAGCGCAGATTTTCGCAGATAAATTATAAAAAATCTGTGTTCTTTTGCGCTTTCTGTGTAATCTGCGTGCCGGATATCCGCACCGGCATTCAATCTATTTTAATTGTAATATATGCTTTCCGGAGGGTAAGTTGAACGACGTTACATCATCTGTTATACTCCTGTTTTTAATTTCTCTCTGTATTTCAACTGTCATTCCTTTGGGAAGAGTAACCGTAGCTGTTGTATTAGCCGGGATTTCTATCGTCCATTCTATTTCATTGCCTGTTTTTTGCCATTCGCTTCGAATCGTTCCATATACCGAATTATAGGATGCCTTTACAAAGTCAAGTTTTTCGGGGAAGAATGGTCTCATAACAATCTTCTTGAAACCAACATCTGTTTTATCGGTGCTGATACCTGCCAGACATTCGTAATACCAGATCATCAGGTCGCCCAGTAACATGACATGGTTGGCAGAGTTCATGGCAGGATCTGCCGTATCACCATTCCATAATTCCCAGATTGTAGTTGCACCTTTTTCGATCATATATCCCCAACTGGGGTAAGTAGTATTGGTGGCAATTGTGTAAGCCAGTTCGGGATTTCCATTGTGAGTCAGTCCCCGCATCAGGTAACCGATACCGATTAATCCGGTACTTACATGACTGTTAAATTCTCCCTCTGTTTTAGCAACAATATTCTCAAATACTTTTTCCTGATATTCCGCGGGAGTAAGACCCAACACCAGAGATAGCATATTTGCCGTAACGGTATTATTGCCATATTGTCCGGTCTCTTTATTCAGATACTTTTCGTTATACGAATTCTTTATTTTAAGAGCCAGTTGGTCGAACTCCTCTTTATCCGCTGCGTATTCGTTGAGGTCTGCAAACTTACTCATAATCTGTAATAGCCGGTAGAAAAAGGTAGTACTTAAAATTGCACCGTCAGTTTTCCGGGCCGGATCTTCGGAATGGATCAACTCCTGGCGTTCCGGTGGCATACACCAATCACCAAAGGTATCTTTAGTTACAATATAATCTGTTGTAAAGTTAGATAAGATATGGTTTATCCACAGTTTCATTGCCGGATAGTGTTCTTTTACCGGGCGGGTATTGCCATATTGTTCGTACAGCATATTGATCGCAAAAATATATGCGGATGGCCAGGTTACATTTTCGGTGCGTACATCCCAATAGTCGGGCGCCACATCGGGGATACTACCTCCGGGCTTTTGAGCATCCCGTATATCTTCGATCCACTTTTCATAGAGGAGTGCCTGTTCCACCAGGAAACTTTCCCCTACACAGCCCATACCCCGGTCGCCCAGCCAACCCATACGTTCGTCGCGTTGCGGACAGTCCGTAGGCATGCTCCGGTAGTTACCAATAATGCCCCAGTAAGCGTTTTTGTGAATTTGATTTAAGAGTTCGTTTGATGAATAAAAGCTACCGGTATCATCCATCCTGTCATAAATAACTTTACCAGTCAGGTCTTCTAATTCAGGCGCTTCCTGTAAACCGCTTATTTCTACAAAACGGAAACCGTGATAGGTGAAGCGGGGTTCCCAACTAAACAAACCGTCTCCGGCAGGAATATACCTATCGGTTACTTTTGCACTTCTTAAATTATCCAGGTATAAATTTCCCTCCGGTGTGAGTAGTTCTGCAAATACCATTGTAACCGGTTTGTCTTTTTTCGCTTTTCCCTGAATAGCTAACCAGCCGACCATATTCTGGCCCATATCTACCATATACGACCCTTTTCCGGTAGGCGTAACCGAGACTGGCTTAATCTCTTTCATTATCTGTATATTCGGGTTTCGCTGTGCAATCAGTTTACCTCCGGGAGGTGTTACCTGTCCGGCATTCAGCCAGCCGGAATTATTGTATCCGTTTTCGCACCAGCCATGCAGTATACGGTTTGCATCAAACTCTTCGCCGTCGAATTCGCTGTTGGCTACAATTGGGCCATCCGTTGTAATCTTCCATGTTTCGTCGCTGGTGATAACGGTTCTCTTTCCATCCTTCTCTTCAATTTCCAGTTGCATCAGTAATTTAGGAAATCCGAAATTGCGAACTCCATGTTCACGCATGGAAAAATAACGTCCGTTACCCAGTATTACACCTACCGTATTTCCTCCGTTATTCAACAGGTTTGTAACATCATACACATTGTAGTTTACATGTTTCGTATAATCGGTAGCGGTAGGAGCGAACACATCCCGGCCTACTTTTTCACCGTTCAGGTAACATTCATAGAAACCTAAACCTGTTATATATAATCTGGCACTCTTAATAGTTCCGGGAGCATTAAATTCTTTTCGCAGGTATCTGGCTGCCAGGCGTGTTTCGCCCGTCAATTTATCTTCTTTATTAACCGGTTTATCCAGTCCGATCCATTTTGCCTGCCAGTCCGATCCATTTTGCCTGCCAGTCCGAACTATCCATGAAAGCCATTGTAAAGTGGTTGGGTACAGTCCAGGGTGTTTCTCCTTTGTTCGTCCAGACTTTTACTTTCCAGTAATATGTCTGACGGGATTCCAACGGTTTTCCTTCGTACGGAATATAAATAGAATTGTCCGAAGATACTTTCCCGGAATTCCAGACAAGATCTTTCTCTTTTTCAAGGTTTTTATGATTGGTTGCTACCATAATCTGGTAAGCAGTCTGATACACATCATTAACATCTGCCTTTAATTGCCACATAAAACGAAGGGGCTCCTGATCTATCCCGGTAGGATTGGTAAGCATTTCCACACGGGGGGGGGTGATAATCGCTACTTTTTCCTGTTTCCCTTCTGTACATGCAAATAAAAGGAGGATAAATAAAAAGGCTGTTATTTGTTTCATGGTCTTTAAGAATTGAATTAAGTTTTAAAGGAGATAAAAGTAAGGTTTTGAAACAAATAACAATTTTCTATTTTGATATAATTAGTTTGGAAAATGATATAATTAGTTACTACATTCCGGTCAGGGAATAAGGCTTTTTATAGAATAACAGAAAAAGAACGCAGATTTCGCAGATGAACGCGGAATTTCGCAGAAATAAATAATTAATCTGCGTGAATCTGCGCTTTCCGCGTAATCTGCGTTCCCTATACTTTAAATAACCAGAAGTTATTACAACGAATGATTAATCGTTCTGGAAATTACATCCAACTGTTGTTCTTTGGTCAGTTTGATGAAGTTTACTGCATAGCCTGATACCCGGATGGTTAATTGCGGATATTTTTCAGGGTGATTCATTGCATCAATCAGTAAATCTTTATCAAAAACATTTACATTCAGGTGTTGTCCACCGTCAGGAGTAAAGTAACCGTCTAACAGGTTCGTCAGGTTTTCTACCTGCATATCACGGCTTTTACCTAAGGTGTCCGGCGAGATACCAAATGTATAGGAAATACCGTCGTGTGCATACTGGAATGGTAATTTGGCAACAGAAGCCAGTGCTGCAACAGCACCTTTCTGGTCGCGTCCGTTCATTGGGTTCGCACCCGGAGCAAACGGAGCACCTGCCGGACGTCCGTCAGGTGTAGCACCGGTTTTCTTACCATATACCACATTCGAAGTGATAGTAAGGATAGATTGAGTCGGAACAGCATTCCGGTATGTCTGGTGCTGACGAAGGTATTCCATAAACATTTCTGTGATCTTAACAGCGATTTCGTCGGTACGCTCATCGTTATTTCCGAAAGGAACATAGTCGCCTTCGCGTTCAAAGTCAACAGCCAGTCCGCGTTCGTCGCGGATTACTTTCACTTTTGTATCACGGATTGCAGCCAGCGAGTCGGCCACAATAGAAAGGCCTGCAATACCCGTTGCACGGATACGCTCCACACTACCATCATGTAAGGCCATTTCGAATGCTTCGTATGCATATTTATCGTGCATATAATGGATCATCTTCAACGCATTTACATATACTTTGGCCAGCCAGCGCATCATCTGGTCGAATTTCGCCATTACTTCATCGTAATCCAGGTATTCGCTGGTAATAGGTGCATACATCGGCGAAACCTGTACACCGGACTTCTCATCACGTCCGCCGTTGATCGCATACAGTAAACATTTTGCCAGGTTGGCACGTGCTCCAAACAATTGCATCTGTTTACCGATCTTCATCGGAGAAACACAACAGGCAATACCGTAATCGTCACCATAAACCGGACGCATCAGGTCGTCGTTCTCATATTGTAAAGCAGAAGTATCAATAGATACTTTCGCGCAATAGTTTTTCCAGTTTTGCGGAGCATTGTTAAACCACAGTACGGTCAGGTTGGGCTCCGGAGCCGGTCCGAGGTTATATAATGTATGCAGATACCGATACGAAGTTTTTGTAACCATGGAACGGCCATCCACACCCTGTCCGCCTAATGATTCGGTAACCCAAACCGGGTCGCCCGAGAACAGGTCGTTGTATTCAGGTGTACGCAGGAAACGTACAATACGCAGTTTAATAATAAACTGGTCAATCAACTCCTGTGCCTCCTGTTCTGTCAGGATACCCGCTTTCAGATCGCGTTCGATATAAATATCCAGGAAAGTTGAGGTACGTCCCAACGACATAGCGGCTCCATCCTGGTCTTTTACTGCCGCCAGATAAGCAAAATAGAGGAACTGAACGGCTTCACGTGCGTTGCCTGCGGGTCTGGTTACATCGAATCCGTATCCGGCACACATCTTTTCAAAATCTTTTAGCGCACTGATCTGTTCAGATATTTCTTCGCGTTCCTGAATGATCTCTTCAGTGATTTCCTGGATATCCAGACGTACCTGGAATCGTTTTTTCTCTTCGATCAGGGCAGCGGTACCATACAGGGGAACCCGGCGGTAGTCACCAATAATACGTCCGCGTCCGTATGCATCCGGTAGTCCGGTAATAATAGCCGAGCGGCGCGCGGCAACCATTTCATCCGTATACACTGAGAATACACCCGCATTATGGGTCTTTCTGTATTTGGTATAGATCTCTTTGGTCATCGGATCCAGCTCATACCCATAGGCATTCAGGCTGTTTTCAACCATACGGATACCCCCTTTCGGAAAAATACCCCGTTTGAGCGGGGCATCTGTCTGAACCCCTACAATTACTTCGTTTTCCTGGTCGATGTATCCGGGGCCGTATGTATCTATTCCCTGCGGCTTTTTGGTTTCTGCATCGTATACGCCTTTTTCACGTTCTACCTTAAACATTTCGGTCAGTTTAGACCATACTTTGTTTGTTTTTTCGGTTGGTTTTTCCAGAAAGGATTCATCCCCTTCGTAAGGAGTGTAATTTCTCTGGATAAAATCTCTTACATTGATCTCATGTTTCCAGACTTCTCCTTTGAAGCCCTTCCAGTAGTCTTTTTGCTCAGTCATTATAGTAGTATAATTATGTATATGTAATTAGACTGCAAAAATAATGTTTTAAAACATATTTTCTACTATAAAACGTGATAACCTTTGTTTATTTCATCATAAATAAACTATATGAACCTCAAAAGTTTATAAATGTCTTTTGTACTGTTTTTCATATTCCACGGGAATAGCTTATTTTTGCTCAGAAATAATCCACTAATAATTAAAAATTCAAATGAAACGAAGCATTAAAGTAACATTTTCGCCGAAGGTGGTAAAAAAACAGTCTGCTGAGTTCCATGCCTACATTTAAAATCATTTATCGTATGAAAAAACTGATTTATCTATCATTCTTTTTGTTTTCAATCCTGTGTTCTGTTATAGGACAAAATCAGGTTTATATGTTCTCTTATTTTACCGGAAATGGTGAAGACGGACTTCACCTGGCTTATAGCGAAGATGGTTTACAATGGAATGCACTCAAAAACGGAGAGAGTTTTTTGACTCCCACTGTCGGTGAGCATAAACTGATGCGCGACCCTTCTATCTGGCAGGGGCCGGATGGTGTGTTCCATATGGTATGGACTTCAAGCTGGACAGACCGTGGGATAGGGTATGCCTCTTCTGTGGATTTGGTAAACTGGTCGGAGCAAAAGTATATTCCGGTTATGGAACATGAACCAACAGCACGTAACTGCTGGGCACCGGAACTTTTTTATAATGATACTTTCGGATTATACTATATTTTCTGGGCTACTACTATTCCCGGGCGGCACAGTGATATATCCGACAGCGAATCGGAAAAAGGGTTGAATCACCGCATGTATTATGTGACAACGCGTGATTTTAACGAGTTTTCCTCCACACAGATGTTTTTTGATCCTGAATTTAGCGTGATTGATGCTGCAATAATAAAGAACCGGTTTGACGGTGGGTATCTGATGATTGTAAAAAATGAAAATCCTAATCCTCCGGAAAAAACCTGCGTGTAACTACAGTTAAGCGGATAGAAGATGGTTTTCCGGTAGAAGTATCCGCACCTATTACCGGCGATTACTGGGCAGAGGGCCCGGCTCCTTTATATGTGGGCGACTACCTGTATGTTTATTTTGATAAATATATTGATAAGAAATACGGTGCTGTACGTACCAAAGACGGCAAAGTGTGGGAAGATGTCTCAGATCTGGTTTCATTTCCTGAAGGAACGCGCCACGGTACGGCATTTACTATAGATAGGGCGGCTTTGCCGAAATGAAAAATGAAAAATGAAAAGTGAAAAATGAAAAATAAATAATAAATCCGGTTCCCTGCGTGCGCGCGGAACCAGTAAGGACTTTGTGTCCGGACAGGCTCTTTTTAGTGCCGGAACAGTATGAATTGAATCGTCAACCGGGCGGGTGACAAACGGCACCCCACGGGTTGACAAACGGCACTCCATGGGGGAACGATTTATTTTATACTGGCTATGGTTTTAAGGCTGCCTTTTCAGATACAAGTATCCGTATATGCATCCTACGAGGCCTGCACCTCCAACGATGTTTCCTAAGGTTGCAGGGATAAGGTTTTGAATAATGAAACTGCTCCAGGTGATACCGGCTCCGGTATAAATAGCTGCCGGGATAAAGAACATATTGGCAATGGAGTGCTCGTATCCCAGAGTAACGAAGAGCATAACAGGAATCCAGATGCCTATAGCTTTTCCTATAATATCTTTGGCTGCATAGCCCATCCACATACCCAGACATACCAGCCAGTTGGCTCCAATACCTTTAATGAATACGGTCAGGAAGTCCTGGTTTACTTTCAATGAGGCATAATGATGAAGATACTCTTTCCATGGATCACTGTAAATAAGTCCTGCTTTTGCTGTAAATAACCAGGCTACGATCTGACTACCGACAAAATTGAAAAGGAAGGAGAGCGTAAGGAATGTCAGAAATGTTCTTCCGGTAGTCTTTTTCTCAATCCAGGGCAAGGTAAAAGCTGTACAGTCGCTGGTAAATAAATCAGCCCCGGTAACGGATACCATAATCAGCCCCACAGGGAAGAGGCTTCCTGCTATAAATTTGACCAGACCGGGATTTCCGGCACCAATTCCGGGCATACCACCAGCCACAATAACAGAAAGTAATCCTCCGAAAGCGATAAATGCACCTCCTAAAATAGCAAGGATACAGAATTTATGAAGGGGTAAGTTGCTTTTGTAGCAACCGGAAGATGAAAATTCTGATGCGATTTGGTCAGGTTTATTGTAATTCATTTTGTACAGTCTTTATTCCAGCGCGCGAAGATAAGGAATGTTTTTCATTCTAACAGAAAAAGAGGCTATCTCTTTTCAGGGATAGCCTCTTCTTTAATTAAAAATACCAAAAGCCAGATATCTGTTATTTTTTTCTAACCGGCTTGATTACCACATTGAATGTGTAATCAGCATACGGGATGCGGTATTCTTCGAGTGGCCATGCGCCCCAACTATTGATACAAGCCAGTCCCATTTGTACCAGATCAAAAGAAACAACGGTGTAGTTTCTTGGTTTTACCTCGCCGGAGTGGCGTTGGTGTTTTTCCCAGCCGTCGTCCAGATCGTCCTGTAGGTAATTGAGTGCAGAAGCGGAGAATGGTTTGTCTGAACGGAACAACAATCCGTGTCCGTCGATGTCCATTACTTTCCATGTGCGAAGATCAATCTTTGTACCGGATTCCTGCGGACGTACATAATTGTAATATTGGTCTTTTACAAACTGTTTGTACAATCCGATGGGTTGGTTCAGGTAACGGTCGCTATAGCTTTCGCCCGGTCCGCGTCCGTAATACTCAATCCGGTCAAATTGTTTAGGCATTACCATCTGCATACCGTAACGGAACAGGTGGGGCATATCCTGTTTGGATTTATCCACCTTCATCTCCTCTTTGATACGGATTTCCCCTGCGTAATTCACTTCATATTCCATGAATAGTTCCGCATGCAGGGCCGGTATTTCGTACCTGACTTTTATCAGTGCATTGTTGCCGTTTCTTTCAGCAGTGATCTCTTTTTTATTGATCTCCGGTTGTTTCCAGGCTACAAACTTGCGTTGTAATTCGGCACCGAAATCGTTATCGGTCGGGGCACGCCAGAAGTTTGGTTTAATAGCTGTTCCGTATTCCATCATCGGCAGTCCATTCATAAAGATCTCTTTAATCCAGCCATCGCGTTTGTCGAACGAAACTTTAACTTCGCCGGCCGAGACTTCAATTTGAACTACATTTTCATAGATATCCACTGCTTTACCTTCACTAACGGATGCACATAATTTTTCGTAAGGAGCAATTGTCATCTGGTCGTACGCAGTTACAAATCCGGCAGGCAACAACTGTTTGGCTCTTTTCAGTTTGTAAGAAGTGTTCAGTAATAATTCTTTTCCGGCAGGCAGGTTGGTGCGGTCGTAACCCAATTGTATCTGTGCGGTTTCCTGGGGTTTTACTTTCAGGTCGTCCACAATTCCCTGCAGGATGATCTCGCCATCGGCCAGAATTTGCCATTCCAGATACAGGTCGCACAGGCAGGTAAAGAAGTTTTCGTTATAAACATTCACCAAACCTTTTTCCAGATCTACAGGTGTAGTCCATACGGCCTGCTGTATTTTGCGGGCTTCGAGCATGTGCGGATTTATAATCCGATCCGGTCCGATCAAACCGTTAATATTAAAATTATTGTCTGATGTATCCCAGATATTATAATCTCCACCGTATTTATAGATGATATTTCCTTCGGGGGTATAGGCACGCAATCCCTGGTCTACATAATCCCAGATAAACCCACCCTGTAATTCAGGATATTTGCGGATTAGATCCCAGTATTTCTTGAATCCTCCTAAAGAGTTACCCATGGCATGTGCATATTCACACTGGATCAGCGGACGTTCCTGTTTTTTCTCGGTAACATATCTCTCCATCCAGTTATAATCGGCATACATCGGACAAACAATGTCTGTATGTTCCCGTTGACGTGCCTGTTCGTATTGTACCGGACGGCTGTTGTCGCGTTTTTTGATCCATTCATAGCAGGCTACGAAGTTGGGGCCATCGCCCGCTTCGTTACCTAACGACCAGAAAATGATAGAAGGGTGGTTTTTGAATGATTCGACCATTCGCTGGTTACGTTCGAGGTGAGCTTTGGCATAACGCGGCTCTTTAGCCAGTGTACGTTCGTCGTAACCCATACCGTGTGATTCAACGTTGGCTTCGCATACAACATACAGGCCGTATTCGTCGCATAGATCATAAAATTTAGGATCGTCCGGATAATGGCAGGTACGTACGGCATTGAAGTTGTTTTCTTTCATGATACGAATGTCTTCGATCATTCGCTCACGGCTTATAACATATCCTGTTAACGGATCCATTTCGTGGCGGTTCGCTCCTTTAAACAGTACCGGTTGGCCGTTTACCCAAATCTGCCCTTTGTCTTTTTTTCAGTTCAATCTTACGGAAGCCGATCTGTTGCGGGATTACTTCGGATACCTTGTTGCCATCTTTTACTGTAATAAACAGTTTATACAGGTTCGGATCTTCGGCAGACCATTTTAATGGGTTTTCTACATCCAGGCGGGTGTTGATGTTTCCTCTTCCGTCGGCTTTTGTTTGCTGACTGGCAACTACATTGCCTTTGCAGTCTTTTAATTCGAGTTCCAGATTGGCTCCACCACGGGTTACTTTACCTGTGATGTTCAGGGAACCGTCTTTGTATTCGGAGTCCAGATCAGGAATAACGAACAGGTCTTCTACGTGTAATGCTTTGCGGGCATACAGGTAAACATCCCGTCCGATACCTGAAAAACGCCAGAAGTCCTGGTCTTCCAGGTAACTGCCGTCGCACCAGCGGTACACCTGCATAGCGATCAGGTTTTTGCCTGGTTTGAGATAGCGGGTTAATTCGAATTCCGCAGCCATTTTACTGTCTTCGCTGTATCCAACGAATTTGCCGTTCACCCATACATATAGGTTGGATGTGGCCGAACCAACGTTTAAGAATACACGCTGACCGCGCCAGTCGTTGGGAATCTCGATTGTTTTACGATAGGAACCCACAAAGTTGTTAGTAGATTCTACCATAGGGGGATTGGGTTCGAACTGGTTAGACCAGGCATATCCCATGTTTTTGTAGATAGGATCACCGTATCCGTTTAGTTCCCAAAGACCCGGAACAGGAAAATCAACCCAGTGGTTGTCTTCAAAGTCTTCTCTATAGAAATTGACCGGGCGGTCTGTTTGATTCCGCACCCAATTGAATTTCCACATGCCGTTTAAACTCATAAAATTAGTAGCTTTTTCTTTTACTCCTTCTGCTGCTGATTGTTCATCAGGATACGCAAAAAAAGCAGCTCTTGCCGGAGCGCGGTTAATGGCATTTATTTCCGGATTAAGCCATTCTTCCTTTTGTGCATTTGCCGTTAGGGTTAACAACAGGCAAATACACCCCAAAATTTTTTTCATGATACGTTAGTTGTTATATATGTAAATAGTAATAAATTTCCTGTCAAATATAGCAATTAATGCACAAAGTACATGTCTGTTTATCGTTCAAAAAGGGTGACAAAGTCTTCAATCTACCAAATCATACTGTTTTAGCAGTTCGTAAATGAAGGTTCCCTGACTTTTTTGGATCGCTTTCTTCTCTATCTGTTTCAACAAGAAAGGTATTTTCATTTCGGTTATTTTCTTTTTATCCATCAGGAAAGAAGATGCTTTTAATAATTCCCGGATATCAAAGCAGGAAGCAAATACTTCAGGTACACCCCGGTCTATGTCTAATAGTGTATATACGGCTTCCATAGCTGTACGTACTGCATATTCGGCTGTAAATACAGTATCTCTTTCCGTTTCGGCAAAATTTCCGATAAATGCCAGGTTTGCCGAACCCTGTGGTACTACCAGCGGACGGTCGCCTATGGCACGGGGCATAAAGTAGACCATTACGTAAGGCATCATACAGGGCACTGTGTTGGCTGAATGAACTGCCAGCTCATGAATTTCTGCTTCCGGTACTCCCATATGGTATAACCATTCTTCGGCTATCTCAATCCCGTTACATTCAATCATGGGTTTTTTGATATAATTACCCGGTTTGTCGTAGAAGAGGCCATAGAACCATACTACCAGTTCGTTCTTTGGTTGCGCTTTGAAGTGTGGCTGACGATTAAGTGTGAAGCTTATCAACCAATTAGAGTCTTTTACCGTTACAATTCCTCCGGTTACTACTTTACCGGCAAACGGGTCACGTTGTGCGATCTTTTCTATATAGGGAGGTATCTTATCATCCAGTGTAGTGATAGTAGCGGAAACAAATCCGGATTGCGGTATGTTGGTACAGAATTTATCCGGATTACCAAAAGCCCGGTCCTGTGCCGCCAGATTCCTCCACAATCTCCAGCTACCACCCGGTGAGGTATTTAATGGAGCCGGATTTTTCTGGTCGCCATAGGTAGTACTTTCTACCAGGCTACCGTTGGTAACGAATACCAGATCGTTTTCCGTTAGTTCAATGGCCTATTCTTTTTCATCCTGCTGATAACTGATTTTTTTAGCGACTTTTTTGCCGGGAGCCACATCTACTTCGATATTTGTTACCCGGGCATCATAATGGAATTGTACTCCCTGCTCTTTCAGGAAATCTACGAGAGGTAATACCAGTGATTCGTATTGATTGTATTTCGTAAACTTTAGTGCCGAAAGGTCGGGTAATCCATCTACATGGTGGATAAAACGGGCCAGGTAACGACGCATTTCCATAGCACTATGCCACTCTTCAAAAGCAAACATGGTACGCCAGTAAAGCCAGAAGTTGGATGCAAAAAAAATCTTTGGAGAATACATCATTTATCCGTTTATCATTCAGCGATTCTTCTGTAGCCAGAAATAAATGAATGATTTCTTCCAGGGCTTTGTCCGAAAGGGTAAACTTCCCATCCGTATGGGCATTTTGTCCTTTGTTTACAATAGCCCGCATCTTTGAATAATTCGGATCTTCTTTATTCAGCCAGTAGAATTCGTCCAGTACGGAAGCATCTTCTACTTCAAGGGAAGGTATAGAACGAAACAGGTCCCAGAGACATTCAAAATGGTTTTCCATTTCGCGTCCACCCCGTATAATAAATCCCCGCAACGGGTCAAAGATACCATCCAATGCACCTCCTGGTATTTTCAGTTCTTCAAAATATGGATATTTATACCTTTCATTTGTCCGTCCCGGATCATAAATGCAGCCGCAGCCATTGATGCTAATCCCGAGCCTACCAGATAGGCCGTTTTCATATCCACATTGGCCGGCTTTTTAGGCCGTGCAAATGCCTCATAATTCCCATTACTGTGATACATACCTTATTGAGTTTAATTTTATAATTAAACTACATTCAGGAAGGGTTTGTTTAGGACGGTTTCAAATAATAAGGTAAGCTTTTGGCTAAGAGTGATCAACTATTCTCTGTTTAGTTCCGAAGGAACGGCTTATGATAGCCCAGTATGAATGCTAGGGTAGAGAGTTTCAATCTTTTATTGAGTACTTACAGCACTCAAATTATACTATTTGTAATAAACCCAGGACTTTGTCCTGGGCTATCATAATATGTCCTTTCAGGACTTTCCATAAGAACTTAATAATATGGGAGATTAAATTGATTCTTAGAAGAAAAGCATTTCCGGTTGTACTTTGGTGAATTCTTTGGCATCTTCTTTGCGGATACTTACACTTCCGTCGCTCCAGATAGTGGGCCACCCGCCGATGATATGTCCCAGGTATACAATTTTTATTTCGTGTAATCCTTTTGCCAAAGCAACAGATTTGTCATTGCGTGAAAAACGTTTTACTTCTCCACGGTTATTAATAAGTAGCTTATTATCAATCCATACTTCCTCGTTATCGGAAGAAAAATAATATACTCCATCTTCAGGAATTTCAATGTATCCTGTGGCAATAGCAGCATAAGGTTTGAAGTCGCGAATAGAAATACCCCAGTCTGCTTTCTCCTGGTTGGTGATTTCCCGGAGTGATTTAATGGTTATTGTTTGCCATATTTCGGCATTAGCCAGACCCTCTACGTTCAGATAATAACCATAGGTTTTAGCCATCTTCAGACCGGGTTTGGGATTTGCTACTTTTATTGCCGGAGCCAGTGTTTGTTTTTCTATTGTAATTGTACGGACCTTACTCATTTTACCGGAAACAAGTACTGTTCGGATTTTTAAGATTCCTGACTCTGTAAATTCAATAGGAGTTGTATATTGGGTTGAATTTACTGTTGGTTCCGAACCATCCAGTGTATATACCATTTTATGAACCGGACGGGGAGTTCTGAATTCAAGAGATGTTTTATCTGTAAATGCAACAAAATCGCATGAACCATTGGGTTGTTCAGGCAGAGGTATGTGGTAATTGATATTGTGTCCGTCCAGACGAACCAACGCATTATCAATTCTTCTTTCAAAATCTTTATAGTCTTTTCTGTCCAACTGTGTCCATGCAATTTCGGAAAGAGCAATAATACGGGGAAATACACGGTATTCTCTTAACTCTTCCGTATACATATATTCAGACCAGGTATTGCATTGTACTCCTTTTACATAATGTGCTTTTCCGGTTTTGACCAATGTATCAGGGGTAGGGTCATAGTTATATATTCTATCTAATAGTGTATAACCACCGATAGAAACCGGTTCAATTTTGGGATCGCCTTCAAATTGGTCGATATACATACCGTTGCTGGCCGGGGTCATAATCACTTCATGGTCCATACTTGCCGCGGCAATACCACCTTCTTCACCCTGCCAGGACATTACTATGGCAGTAGGAGCCAGGCCGCCTTCGAGGATTTCATACCAGCCAATCATTTTTTTTGCCATGTTTGTTCACTATTTTCTCTATGCGCTGAACAAAGTAACTTTGCAAACGTTCCTCTGCCGTATGGTGTTTATCGGCTTTTAAACCTTCTTCACGAATGCGCTTCTGGCAAAGTGGGCATTTTTCCCAACTTCTTTTTGGGCATTCATCGCCACCAATGTGGAAATACTGGCTTGGAAACAGTTGCACCACCTCTTCGATTACATTTTCGAAGAAGTCAAAGACTTCATCTTTCCCGGCACACAACACAATATCTTCAACACCCCAAACAATGCGTGGAGTTACCGGCTCGCCTTTACAGGATAATTCCGGATATGCTGCTATGGCTGCCATTTCGTGTCCGGGTACTTCTATTTCGGGAATTACATCAATAAAACGTTCAGCGGCATAGGCTACTACTTCTTTTATCTCTTCCTGTGTATAATAGCCACCATATTCGTATCCTTCGCCTTCAATACGTTTTGAACCGATTTCTGTTAATTTGGGATATTTTTTGATTTCAATACGCCATCCCTGGTCATCGGTAAGATGCCAATGCATGGTATTGATTTTGAAGAGGGCTATTACATCCAGATATTTCTTTACATATTCTACAGGCATAAAATGGCGGCAGGGATCCAACATGATACCCCGGTATGCAAAACGGGGTTCATCTTTGATCGTTACAGCAGGGGCTGTCCAGGCAATACCGTTTACTTTTACGGGTGATTCCACTTCGGCAGGAAATAGCTGCATCAAACTTTGCATACCATAGAATAATCCCCGGGCTGTTTTACCCTGAACATAAATTACTTCGGGAGTAACTTCCAAAGTATATCCCTCATCGTTGGTTGCCAATCCCGGATTGATAGACAGATTAATTCCTCCCTGACTTGCAGAAGCCGTATTTACGGGTAGAGAATAACCGGTTGATGTACGCAGTTTAGCCGCAAAAAACTCTGCAACTGTTTTTGCTTCCGCATCCTGGGCATACAATACTGTTTTGTTTGTTAGTTTGAACTGACCCTCGGTAGTGGTCATCATGTTCGGCATAGGGATGATGTTGATTCCCTGATTGTAACTTTTGGTTTCTGTTACAGATTCTCTACAACTTGTACATATAAATATACAGACAAGGGCGCTTAATAATACGTTTCTCATAATGTGAACTATTTAGAATTGTGTTTGGCTGTGAAGGAATGAAAAATTAAAAATGAAGAATGAAAAATAGTGTTTGTATCAAATCATTTTTCACTTTTCATTTTTAATTTTTAATTTAAATATCTTTTACCATGCAAATAAAGGATACTCTTTCATGATAGAGTTCACCTTTTCTCTTACAGCGGTAATTGTCTGGTCGTTTTCAGGATTTGCTAATACAGTATCCATCAATTCTACTATTTCGCCCATCAGCGGTTCTTTTGCTCCACGAGTTGTGATAGCCGGTGTTCCTACACGGATACCGGAAGTCTGGAATGCGGAACGGCTGTCGAATGGAACCATATTTTTATTTACAGTGATATCCGCAGCCACCAATGCTTTCTCTGCTACTTTACCTGTTAGGTCAGGGAATTTAGTACGCAGGTCAATCAGCATGCTATGGTTGTCGGTACCACCTGAAATAATTTTGTAACCTTTGTCAATAAAGGCCTGTGCTAAAGCAGCCGCATTTGTTTTAACCTGGGTCTGGTATGTTTTGTATTCCGGTTCCAGTGCTTCACCGAACGATACGGCTTTAGCTGCAATTACATGTTCCAGCGGGCCACCCTGTATACCGGGGAATACAGCAGAATCCAGTAGTTGAGATATTTTTTTGATTTCGCCTTTCGGAGTTACTTTACCCCATGGGTTTTCAAAGTCCTGTCCTAATAGAATGATACCACCACGCGGCCCACGCAGGGTTTTATGGGTGGTTGATGTTACAATGTGTGCATATTTCAACGGATTATCCAGTACTCCGGCAGCGATCAATCCGGCAGGATGTGCCATGTCGATCATCAGGAGAGCTCCAATTTTATCCGCGATTTCGCGCATTCGTTTGTAATCCCATTCACGTGAATAAGCCGAACCACCACCCACGATTAGTTTCGGACGTTCGCGAAGAGCCACTTCTTCCATCTGGTCGTAATCAACCCGTCCTGTATCTTCTTTTACATTATATTCGAGAGCCTGGTATAAAATACCTGAACTGTTTACAGGCGAACCGTGTGACAGGTGGCCCCCATGCGATAAGTTCAGCCCCAGGAATTTATCTCCCGGATTCAATACAGCCAGAAATACGGCAGCATTAGCCTGTGCACCCGAGTGAGGTTGTACATTCGCCCATTCGGCATCAAATATCTGTTTCAGGCGTTCGATAGCGATTGTTTCGCTTTGGTCTACTACTTCGCACCCCCCATAATATCTTTTCCCCGGATAACCTTCCGCGTATTTGTTTGTTAAGCAACTACCCATGGCTTCCATCACCTGGTCGCTCACGAAGTTTTCCGAAGCAATGAGCTCAATCCCTTTTAGTTGGCGCTCCTGCTCTTTCTTAATAATGTCAAAAATGATGTCGTCTCGTTTCATACGATCAATTTATTTTAATGGTAGGCATGGAACTCAGCAGCCTGTTTTATCATCGCCTTTGGCGTAAACAGTGTTTACATGCTTCGTTTCATTACATTTAAAATTGGTTATTGCTAAGATACGTTTGTTTGTAAAAACAAAAGAATCGTCACAAATTTACGATATTTTTTTATACAGGCTTACATTTTGCTTTACTTCTTCGCATTAACCGGAAACATTCTGTTTATATAGTGGTTTATAGAGAAAGAGTTTTGATTTTTCATGGAAAAGACTGTGATTGATTTTAGTCCTTTTGGGAAGGATGCGGCGGCTGCGCATCTTTTTTCCGATTCGTATACGTATTATGGGCATTATAAGACGGATACAACTATCCGGTTAACACAGTATAACGAGGATATGATTGTAAATAGTACATTGCCGGGAGATGTGGTTTCGTTTCGTAATCTGATACGGGAAGATTGTGTAAACTGGTTTCATGTTACCGGACTGGCGGATTCGGAAACAATTACCCGGTTACTTACAGATTTTGATTGTTTGGTTGTAGATGTAAAGGCTGTTATGACTCCCTGCCATGCCGCTAAAATAGATTGGTATAAAGACCGGCTGTTAATTGTGATGGAATCTTGTTACTTTACAAAAGCTCATACGATTACTTCCGAACATATTTGTATACTGGCTAAAGGGAATGTGGTTATTTCATTTAAAGAAAAGAATGATGTGAAATATGATAGTATCCTGTATGCTATTCGTAAAAATACAATGCATATACGTAGTTATAAGAGTGGAATGTTAGTCGCTTTTTTGATGAATGCGATTATCTCTGTTACTATCGGTTCGGCTATGTTGGTAGAAGAGATGCTTGAAGAAATTGATGATATTTTATTAAATCCGAATCATAACCGTCTGGATGTAGGGAAACGGATACAGGAGTGCAGGCATGTAAACCTGATTATTCAGAAAAATACAATCCCTTTGCGTACGGAGTTTAACCGGGTGATGAATTCAGAAATGGCCCGTAAGTATGAGGATTTGATCCCCATCTTCCGGGAGGTTTATAATGAACTTGATTTTATTGTACTTACCTCACAAAACTGTAAAGAGTTGCTTTCTTCTATGCGGGATTTGTATATGGCGAGTAATGATTTGAAAACCAACGGTATTATGAAGCGGCTTACTATTGTTTCGACTTTATTTATTCCGATTACTTTTTTGGTGGGATTGTGGGGCATGAATTTTGCCGTGATGCCGGAAGTAAACTGGAAGTATGGGTACATATTCGCCTGGGTTGTGTTGTTAGTTACCGGTTTTGCTACCTGGCGGTATATGAAGCGCAATAAGTGGTTTTAATAAACTATAATATGACTAATTACAAATCCCTAATAAGGATATCAGATCAACATACTCTAACATCGCCCTAAAGGGAACGGAGGGAGTTCTTATTCATCTCCCGGTAAGCGCGGGGAGTCATTCCGTACTTTTGGGTAAATGTCCGGAAGAAGTAGCCCTTATTCATAAAACCGGACTGGACAATAATCTCATCAATAGATAGATTGGTGGTAACTAATAGCCGTTTGACAATATTCAGACGGAACTCCCGGATGATCTCATTTGGTGTTTTATCAGTCGCATTCTTTACCTTCCGGTACAACTGGCGGGAACTGATTCCCATTTTTGCACTTAACATCTCAACCGACAAATCCGGATTCAGTATATTTTTATCTACTATGTGCAGGATCTTATCATAAAACTCGCGGTCTTCCTTGTGGGTAAAATGTCCGTTTTCTAACTCAAAAGAACTAAGAGCCGAGTTATAATAAGTTTTCAGTTCCTCCTTTCGTTGCAACAGACGGTCCACCACCCGTTCCAGATAATCCACATTAAACGGTTTTGTAATATAAAACTCCGCACCTGCTTCAATACCCCGCACCTGGTCTTTGGAATCCGTTTTGGAAGATAGCAGGATCAGGGGGATATGGTTCAGTATCTTATCAGATTTGATCTGCCGGGTAAGTGTGATTCCATCCAGACCGGGCATTACAATATCTGAAATAATCAGGTTGGGTTGGTTGACTTCCAGCATCTGCATCACCCGTGCCGGATCATTGACCGAAGTAATGTTGTATTTTCCGGAGAATAATTCTGTTAAAAACCAAAGCATTGAAGCATCATCCTCCACGATCATAATAGTAGGGCGTGACTTATCATGCTCCCGGATCTTGTTTTCAAACACAACCGGAATATCCGGTGTGGAAATTACATCCGGCTCAACCGTCAGGGGTACAACATCATTTACAGTCACTTCGATTAATGGGAGTGTAACCGTAAAGACGGTCCACTCACCTGGGGTACTCTCCACCCGGATATCGCCCTGCAAGAGTTTTACCAGATTATGGCATATTGCCAGTCCCAGGCCATTCCGTGGGGACATCCCTTTCCGGCTCTGTGACTCAAAATTATCCAGTATTTTATAACGGTCGAAAATCTCCGACAAATTCTCTTCCCGTATCCACTTTCCCGTATTGGAAATAACCACCTGCAATTTATCCTCCTGCCGGAACAATTCAATTTTCACCTCTCCTTTATCAAATGTATATTTGAAAGCATTGGAAAGCAGGTTGGTTATAATTTTACTCAATCCGCTGCTATCTGAATTCCAGGAAACATTCTCCTCAATCTGTACCTGATAATTGATTTCACGGGATTCCGCCAGCTCCGCAAATGAAGAGGCAATCCAAGTTGCCAGATTAGACACCAGAAGAGGCGTGATTTCCAACGATTTATTTCCCGTATCTAATCTGCGGAATTCAATCAGTTCCTGTATCAGTCCATTGAGTTTCTCCGCATTATGCTGAATCAGAGAGGCATATTTATACACATCTCCTTCATTCTTGGCAAGGGTCAGGATCTTTTCACACGGTCCGTGAATCAGTGTAATAGGCGTACACAGTTCATGGGTGATATTGGTAAAGAAGCGTAGCTTTGATTCATATACATCTTCCCGTTGCTGACGGTTCATCTTCTCAATCACAGTCGCTTTCTTCATCTGATACCATTTCATCGTCAGGCGGACAGACACATACAACACCAATAGTAAAAGCAGCGAATAAATAATATAAGCCCATGTTGTAAGATACCACGGAGGCCGCACCTCTATGGGTAACGTATAAACTTCACTCATCTTTCCTGTTATATTATTCCGGTATTGCACCGACAATGTATACCGGCCTGGCGAGATGTTAGTAAAAGCCGCCATATTTGAGCTTCCGTTGTCCATCCAATGCACGCTCAGTTCGTTCAGTTTATAATAATAGGTATAATCCATACTGTTTATATAATCTATCGCGCCAAATGACAGGGCAAAGAAATTCTGGTCATAATTCAGCCGGAGCGTATTTTGTCCCTTACGCGGATATATAAAATCATATAGATTATGCCTCTTTCCGAAAATGGATAATTTCCTGAACCGGATGACCGGTTCATACGGTTGTTGCACATAGTCATTCTCTACAATCGTCACAAACCCATTAATTCCCCCCAGAAACAGATTACCGGAGGAAGGATCTTTATAATAAGCTCCGTCTGAGAATTCAATCACCTCCAACTCATCCTGCTGGCGGTACACCTGAAACGTTTGTTGTTCCATATTAAATTTCACCATTCCCAGGTTACTGCTTAGCCACAGATTATTCCGGTTATCTTCCAGAATTCCATGGATCGTATTATTAGGAAACCCATTTGACTCATTAAAGAACTGTTTCTTTCCTTCCGACAGATGTACCAGGCCATAGCTTGTGCCAAACCAATATCCCTTTTCATTTATATGGATAGAATAGACATCATTAACAGCCCGGGTCGTATGCGCCTCATTAAAACGGAAAATCTCTACCTCTTCCGTCTTTATATTCATCCGGTAGGCACCTCCACCCCGGTTGCCAAACCAAAGGATCGAATCATTTTCACGGCACACTGTGAAAAAGCAATTATGGATCACACTGCCGTCTTCAAACAATAACCGCTTTGCATCCATCACAACAGGTATATCTGCCGTTCCCCCTAATTCAACCTTTACAATTCCTTCTCCAACCGTAGCAATCCAGAGAGTGGATTCATCCGTTTCACAAATAGAATAGACATACCGGAGCGGCATCCCACCGGCTACAATATCCAGCCTCCGAAGTGTCCCCTCTTTATAAGAATGGTAATTTAACCCCATTTCACTTCCTACCCACAACAGATTCCGTTCACTTTTACTGAATGAATAAACAGAGTTATCATATAATAGACTTTCTCCCACCAAAAGCTGTTCCGGACGGTCAAACGAATTCGTACGGACATCATACCCATGCATCTTCAGTAATCCATCTCCTTTTGTACCCACCCAAAGGGTACGTTCATCATCATAATATAAAGCCCGTACGGATTAGTAACCGGTCGCCGGAAATCCCTTAAAGGAGAATGTTTCAACGAATAATCATCCATAAAATACATCAAAGCGCCTGCACCGTCTGTACCAAGCCAGATGATATCCCTCGTCCGGTCTTTCACCATCGTAAAAATACGGCTATTGACTTCCAACCCCTCTGGCGAATACTTGTTTTTCTGCTCCGGCAGACTTTTCAACTGCACCAATCCCCGGTGTTTAAAAGCCATCACATAATCATCATTACTTAACTTGATAATAGAAACGACCTCGCCTTTCTGACCACATTCCTGCCGTACGTCATATACATAATACTTACGATTACTGACCGGATCATATTCATATAAGATATATGCGTCATCAATAAAATAGACTGCCTGGTCATCGTGAAAACAGCGGACAAGTTTCCTGTCATGCCGGAAGTCGTCCACAGGAGTCAATTGTAACTCTTTATCCTTCCATCCGATAGAAAGATTCAGGCTATGATCATCATCCGTAAAGATACGGAGCACATTCTCCTGATCCACAAACATATCCAGAATCCGGTTGGAAACAAGCTCCTCTACATACACCCGGCGGAAATGATCTTCTCCCGGCAGATTGTAGTCAATATAATGTTCTTCCTGAATAACATACATTTCATGGTTCAGCCCACAAACCATCTGATTGCCCCGTTTAAACTGAGGAAATGTAAGCGAAGATTGTGTTCTGCGATTGAAACGATCCAGCCCGTAATTAGTCAGTATCCAGAAGACATCATCCTCCCCTTCTATGATTTTTTCGATCAGGTTTCCCGAAAGATTATTTTCTCCTTCGGCCGGTTTATAGATCCGGATATTCAGACCGTCAAATGTATTCAACCCATCATACGTGCCAAACCACATATAGCCGGAACGGTCCTGATAAACAGAGACAATGGAACTACTGGACAATCCGTTTTTACTGGAAAATTGTCGCCGGCTATATCCTCCTGCATACTGTATAAAGAGGCAGGAAAAAAGAATGAATGTGCAAAGGCAGAAAAGGGCTCTCGTGTCTTTCATAAGTTACAAATGTAAGAAAAGATAGTATTTTACAATACAATATTCTATTAAACAACAGTAATTTACGATTTATAAACAACCTGACAGTACACTATTATGACAAAGAAATATCCTATTCCGCCATTGTCCGAAATGAATATAAACCTGTCACTTCAGTGTTCCGAAATAAATTTCCCATCCCGTATGTTTGCATCAATAATTAGTCCAATATTTAATCTGAGGTCCGGAAAAAAATCAGCATTAAAAAACTTAGTTAATAATTAAATTGAAAGTAAGAAAAACAAATCCAATTATGATCAGGAAAAACATTCTTAGTAAACTTCTTCCCGGAAGTTTCATGCTTGTGTCCTTGTTGTGTTCTCCCTATTTACAGGCAAACACCCCCGGCAGCACAGTAGAAATGGAACAACCCGGGATTCCACAGGAAAGAACCATCTCCGGAACAGTAACCGAAAAAGGAGACCCATTAATCGGTGCGACCGTACGTGTGAAAGACACCAACGAAGGAACCATCACTGACCTTGATGGGAAATTCACGATCAAAGCAGCCCCCGGAGCCATCCTTATTGTATCCTATATCGGATATGTAACTCAGGAGATCAATATCGGTCAGCAATCTATGATCGCGGTCGAATTGTTACCAACCACTCAGGACATAGATGAAGTGGTAGTGGTAGGATACGGAACCATGAAAAAATCAGACATTACCGGTTCAATGATTAACGTATCCGAAAAAGTAATCAAACAAGCACCCGTTTCCAATGTAGCGACCGCTTTACAGGGACTGGCAGCCGGTGTAGATGTACAGATGGAAGGCGGAAGTACCCATCCGGGTGCTGTGGCAACCATCCGCGTACGGGGTGAACGTTCCCTCAATGCAGAAAAAGATGCGTTAATCATTGTGGATGGTATTCCTTTCAGTGGAACGCTGAATGAATTGAGCACAGATGACATTGCCAGTGTTAGCATTCTGAAAGATGCTTCCGCAACAGCGATCTACGGTTCACGTGGTGCAAGCGGAGTCATACTGATCACTACCAAACGGGGACATGCAGGTAAAACAACTGTGAATTATAGTGGGTATTACGGCATAACCACCCCTATCAAACAGTATGACCTGATGAACAGCGAACAGTTCATGCGGATGAAACAATGGGCAAACTATAATGCGAATCCAGACCTGTATAGCGGACCGGATGACCCTTCCATGATGGTATTAGGGGCCTTATTCCGGGACCAGGCTGAAATAAACGGGTATAATAACGGTACAGACACCAACTGGCAGGATCTGGTATTCGAAAACGGTATGACTACTAACCATCAGGTATCTGTTAACGGAGGAAATGAAAAAAAGTACCTATAACTCTTCTGTGGGTTATTTCCGTTCTGAAAACAGTTATCCGGGACAGGTTTTTGAACGGATGACAGCTAAGTTATCTGCGGATAGCCAGATCACCTCTTTCCTGAAAGTGGGTCTCTCTTCGCTGAATACATACAGTAATAATTACGGTGAAGGAGATAATCCAACGGAACAGGCTTTACGAGCCTCCCCGTTTGTAACTCCCTACGATGAGGATGGTAATCTGATTCTGGACATTCCGGGTAGTGGTGGCCAGGTATGGAATCCCCTGCTGGATAAAGTGGATGGTGCATTTGTTGACAAACGCCGTTCCATGTCTACTTTCACAACCGGTTATGTGGATGTAGCACTCCCTTACGGATTCAATTACCGCTTCAATGGTGGATTTGCTTTAAAATATGAAACCCGTGGCCAGTTTGAAGACAGTAATACTACCACCCGCAAGGGGGGATTGAACCGGGCCTTTGCCGATCATTACCTGAAATATGAATACACACTGGAAAACATCCTGACCTGGGATAAAACCCTTTGGAATGACCACCATTTTAATTTCACAGGGCTGTTCAGTTACCAGAATTATCAGCGGGACGGCAACTCGATTACCTCGTATGAATATTTCGATACCAGTATCCAGTTTTATAATCCCAGTAAAGCCATGGGGAATATAGAAGGAAGTGGTGGCTTTCAAAAATGGCAGTTATTATCTTACATGGCTCGTCTGAACTATAGTTATAAAAATAAATACCTGTTGACAGCCACCATCCGCCACGATGGTTCCTCCCGTCTGGCTGCGGGAAATAAATGGCACTCGTTCCCTTCTCTGGCGCTGGGATGGAATATTCTGGAAGAAGAATTTATACCGGCACAGGATATTTTATCCTCTTTAAAACTACGTCTGAGCTGGGGGAATGTAGGAAGTACAGCGATTGATCCCTATCAGACCATGGCAAAATTATCCACGAACCGCTATATGTTAGGTAATGAAGGAGTGATGGGCGTTTTTCCGAACAGTGTGCCCGACTACTCACTGGGATGGAAAAATACGGAAACCTATAATATAGGTATTGACTTTGGATTCCTGAATAACCGGATCATAGGTACACTGGAATTGTATCAACAAAACTCCAAAGATTTGTTATTGAAAGTGGACCTTCCACCAACTACGGGATATACAACCAGTTATCTTACCAATCTGGGTAAAACACGCAACCGGGGAGTCGAATTTAATATTACCACTGTCAACTTTGACAGCCGGGAATTTAGCTGGATCACCGATTTCAACATCTTTGCCAACCGCAATAAAGTAACCTATTTGGGTGAAGATATCGAAAAAACCAGTGATTTCTTTTTAGGACAAAGCGTAGGTACGATCTGGGATTATGAAATGGATGGCCTTTGGCAGGATACCCCGGAAGACCGTGCACTGGCCGAGACGTTCGGCTACGCCACTTCCGGAGCCAACTCGGTAATAGGTACGGTAAAAATCAAAAATCACTCCATTGATTATGAGGATGACGGAGTCACTCCTAAAAGCCAGCAGGTAATCAATGAAGACGATAAAGTATTTCTGGGCAAAAGAGCTCCTAACTTTGAAGGAGGACTCAATAACAGATTTACCTATAAAGATTTTGATCTCTCTTTTCTCTTTTCCTTCCGTTATGGAGGTACCCTCACGTCAAACATGCACAGTGGCTGGATGAACACCCTGGTCGGTGCATATAACAATCTCAATGTAGATTACTGGACGCCCGAGAACACAGATGCACGCTGGCTGAAGCCCTCCACAGGAACAGTAACCAACTTAGGATTACTGGCACGCTACAATGCTTCGTACCTGAAACTACGGAACATTACGGTTGGCTATACGTTGCCCGGAAACATTGTCAGCAAACTGGGAGCACAAAATATACGGGTCTATACCACCGGTTCCAATCTGTTTACCTGGTCTGACAAACAGTTCCGTAAAGACGGTGGAATTGACCCGGAAACGACCAGTACGATTAACATTGTTACCCCACCGGTACGCTCTTTTATTTTTGGTTTAAATGTAACATTCTAAACACATTGAAATTATGAAACGAAATATAATTTTACTAACGCTTCTGGCAGTTCTGTTCTCCTGCAATGACCTGCTGGACGAAGAGAACCATTCAGACACTACGCAGGAGTTCTTAAATACTCCCCAGGGATTTATCATGGGATTAAATTCCTCCTACCAGATCCTGAGAGAACACTATGGATTTGAAGAGGGATTGCATGGCATGCTGAACGTAGGCACTGATGAAATGAAATGCAGTACCGGAGGCAATCGCACCTATGACATTGCCCATTATACCAGTAACTACAACGCAGGTAGTGAATATCCGCGTGAACTCTGGAAAAAATCGTACCTTATACTCAATATATTAAATTTCCTGATCAACGAATCGGAGAATATTGAGATCACTACAACATTCACAGAAGCAAAAAGGATACAGTACACAGGAGAAGCCAAATTCCTGCGGGCCTTCCTTTATTTTCATCTGGTACAACAATTCGGCGATGTAACTCTGACTACCGAATACAATACCAACCCCTCGCTGGCAGCCAGCCGCCACGAAATGCTGGATGTATATGAAGTGATCGTTCAGGACCTGATAGAGGCTTCTTCTGAATGTTCTCCCAGTCCCCGGCAAAACTCACTAGAGTCCGGACGGGCATCTGCTGCAACCGCCCGGCATCTACTGGCCCGTGTATATCTGACCTTAGGCTGGATCCATGACAAAGATGCGTCCCACTACCCGGATAATATCCACAACAAATATTATAACGCGTCCAAAGCACAGGAATATTACCAGAAAGCCTACGATACAGCCAACAAACTGCTTACAGACGCACCTTCGCTGGGACTGTCACTGATGCCGGAGTATGCCTACGTGTTCGACGAAGCCAATGACCCACCGTCGGGACGGAACACTGAAGAACTGTTCTGTGTTCGTTTTGACTGGGATCTCGATAATACCTACGGAGACAATCATATACTGAATCACTTATATGTAAATGGATACGAAGCTTTCCTGGGGGAACGGAATATTAACGACGGACGTTGTTATTCCTGGAATAACCCGACAGCCTATACGCTGAAGACTTTCAACAACCGGGAAACAGATACCCGGTACAATGCGACTTTCCAAACCGTATGGTATGCCACAAAAGAAATGATAAGCAATGACAACGATGGATATTTTACCCATACGTATACCATTGACGGACAAAGTGAATCCTTCTTATGGCGCCTTACCCAGATCGGAGATACCGCCCTATATTATCCCGGGTATGAAATGTCTGCTGATGAGATCCGGGCAAAGACCCTGAATCGTGTTGCCGGTGAAAATGCATATGTGATTATCACGCCGTCCGGCTACAACGGAGCCTCTTATTTTCCTACCATTATGAAATATCTGGATAGAACCCGGAATCAATATAACGATAATTCGGATCGTTCCATTCTGGTGTTCCGGCTGGCCGAAACCTATTTGCTGGCAGCCGAAGCCGCCTTTAAACTCGGTAATAATGCGGATGCTGCACGACACATTAACACCATACGTGAACGGGCGCGCAACAAAGCAACCAGCCAGGCCGGCGCCCTGGATATCCAGGCGTCCGATGTTACTCTGGATTTCATTCTGGAGGAACGGACCCGTGAGTTGTTACTGGAACATTGCCGTTGGACTGACCTGGTACGTACCGGTACTCTGCTGGAACGGGTGAAGAAATATGACGATGGTTTCGCAAATGCAAACATACAAAAAAAGCACCAACTCCGTCCGATCCCGAACGATCAGATCAACCGCGTAGTATCCGGTGAACCCTATCCACAAAACGAAGGATGGTAATGAACTAAAGGAAACTTGTTCCCGCACTTGATGCGGGACCACAGGGGAGCAGCCGGTATCTACTGTTTGTATATGGTAACTATCGTTAGTTCTTCCCGATAAACCGGGATGTTCCACATGCGGTTCCCAATCAGGTTGGGGAACAGGTTTAATTCTCTTAACTAAAAAAATCTGCGTAGATTTGCGTAATCCGTGTATCCCGATAAACCGGGATCTTCGATCTGCGTGCCTTTTTGCTATTTAAAACAAAATACAGATGACCCCAAAAATGTATATACTATGTATGCTTTTCGTGTGTGCAACCTATTCATTCACCTACGGCCAGCAACAGGCATTGACCGGATTCCCTCCGGGAAACACCCCGGAAGAGGTCGGAAACAGGATCGCACAACGATACCTCTCCGAACCATTCCGCAACTTTGATGGAAACCCATCTCCTCCTTCTGAAGTAATCTATCCCGAAGTATGTGTCTGGTTCGGCGCATTGAAATTCGCACAAATCACAAAAGATAAACAATTGTTAAGGCAGTTGGAAGAACGTTTCCTACCTTTACTGGGAGCTAAGAAAGAGTTAATACAGATACCCGATCATGTGGATCACACCGTTTTCGGTTCCGTTCCCCTGCAATTGTATAGCCAAACCGGTAACGAATGTTACTACTACATCGGAATTGATTTTGCCGATCGCCAGTGGCAACTCCCGGCCAACACCAAACACCGGGAGGCCTATCAACACTACCTTGATCAGGGGCTTAGCTGGCAAACCCGTTACTGGATTGACGACATGTTCATGATCACCACCATTCAAAGCCAGGCCTTTTTAGCCTCTGGAAATAAAAAATACATTAACCGGGCGGCCTGGCAGATGACGGCTTATTTGGATTCCATCCAACGGCCAAACGGATTATTCTATCATGCCGGAAACGCTCCCTTCTATTGGTGCAGAGGAAACGGATGGATGGCAGCCGGAATGGCAGATCTGCTTAAACATCTGCCGGCAGACAATGAATATTACGACCGCATCCTGTCCCAATACCGCAAGATGATGAATACACTGAGAACCTACTGCAAAGACGACGGATTATGGGGACAATTAGTAGACGATCCTACCTCGTGGACCGAAACATCCGGCTCCGCTATGTTTACCTACGCTATGATCACCGGTGTAAAAAACGGCTGGCTCGAAGCAGAAGTGTATGCCCCCATTGCAAGGAAAGCCTGGCTCGCTCTGCAAACCTTTATCAATGAAAATAACGACCTGACCGAAGTGTGCATGGGTACCAATATAGGAGACACCAAACAATATTACCTGGACCGCAGACGGATTACCGGCGATCTGCATGGACAGGCTCCCCTTCTCTGGTGTGCTGCTGCTTTAATAGAATAAAAAAACAACAAACATTTAAATACAAAACAGCATGAAACGAATCATTCTTTTCCTCTCCTTCTGTCTCCTGACAGCCGTTCCGGGAGTATTTGCAAAACAAATAACCCTCACCTCTCCAAACGGTGAACTCACGTTGTCGATCCGGATCACAGATAAGATATACTATTCGATCTCCTGCCAGGAAGATGAATTAATAAACGACAGTTACCTGCAACTTACTCTCAAAGATAAAACACTGGGACAATCTCCCCGCCTGACCGGACAGAAACGAAGCCAGGTAAACGAAACCCTTACCCCGTATGTTCCGTTAAAATTTGCCTCCGTATCCAATCACTACAATCAGCTCCGGCTTAACTTTGCAGGAAACTATGCCGTGGAGTTCCGTGCATTCGATGACGGAATTGCCTACCGTTTTGTGACCAACTTCAAAAACGAATCGGTAGTCGTGGGAGAAGATATGGTTATCAATTTTCCATCAGGCTATCTGGCCCATCTTCAACAACCCGGTAGTTTTAAAACCGCTTACGAAGAGGTCTATACACATATCAGGACAGAAGAATGGACACCTTCGGATAAAATGAGTGTACTCCCCGTTTTGATTGACACCCAAAAGAAATATAAAATACTAATCTCCGAATCAGATCTTACCGATTATCCCTGCATGTTCCTGCAAGGAACCGGTGAAAATGGCATGCAGTCTACCTTCCCCAAAGTACCACTCGAATTCGGCGAAGATGGCGACCGCAGTCTAAAGATCCTGCAGGAAGCAGACTACATCGCTAAAACGGCCGGCAAAAGAGAATATCCCTGGCGCTATTTCGTGATCACAACAGAGGACAAACAACTGATCGAAAACACGATGACCTATAAACTGGCACCCACGAGCCAGATCAAAGAGTTGTCATGGATCAAACCAGGACAGGCCAGTTGGGAGTGGTGGAACGGTGCTACTCCGTATGGACCCGATGTAAACTTTGTGTCTGGCTATAACCTGGATACCTACAAATATTTTATTGACTTTGCTGCCGAATTCGGTATCTCCTATATTATTATGGATGAAGGCTGGGCTATGAGTACCCGCGATCCCTATACTCCTAATCCTGAAGTAGATGTACACGAAATCATCCGCTATGGAAAAGAGAAAAATGTTGGCGTTGTATTGTGGCTGACCTGGCTGGTAGTAGAAAACAATTTTGATGTTTTCAAAACCTTCCGCGAATGGGGAGTTAAAGGAGTTAAAATTGACTTTATGGACCGGAGCGACCAATGGATGGTCAATTACTATGAGCGGGTCGCAGAAGAAGCTGCCAAAAACGAATTGTTTGTTGACTTCCACGGCTCTTTTAAACCGGCCGGATTGGAGTACAAATATCCGAACGTCCTCTCTTACGAAGGGGTACGCGGTATGGAACAAATGGGTGGATGCTTTCCCGACAATAGTCTGTACCTTCCCTTTATACGCAATGCGGTAGGTCCGATGGACTACACCCCCGGTGCGATGATCAGTATGCAACCCAATGTATACCGGGCCGACCGGTCCAATTCTGCCAGCATCGGAACCCGCGCTTACCAGATGGCGCTATTCGTTGTTTTTGAAAGCGGCATCCAGATGCTGGCCGACAACCCGACCCTCTATTACCGCAACCGGGAATGCACAGAATTTATCACCAGCGTACCCGTTACCTGGGACGAAACCCGTGTACTCGAAGCCTGCGTAGGTGAATATGCCATCGTAGCCAAACGAAAAGGCGATAAATGGTTTATCGGAGGCATCACCAACAACAAAGAAAAAGAGCGTACGTTCGAACTCTCCCTGGACTTCCTCCATACCGGCCAGACCTTCCGGATGACCTCCTTTGAAGACGGTATCAACGCCGGCTATCAAGCGATGGACTACCGGAAAAAAGAATCCACCCTACAAACAGGCGAAAAAATAACTATCAAAATGGTCCGCAACGGAGGCTGGGCAGCCGTTATCCAATAAGGTTGACTAACAAGTAGTAAAAGAAAAGATCAACACGGAGACACAGAGACACGGAGATTTCTATTTGTCTGATGATTACATATCAAATAAATATTTATCTGCGTTTCTCTGCGCAATCTGCGTGCCCTTTAGCTAATAATATGAAAACAACTAATATTCACCATCAAATTCAAATGCCGGTATGAAACAATTCTTTTATCTGTTTAGCTTCCTATCTCTATTTCTCTGTTGTTCCTCTTTACCGAAAGAAGCAGGCGAACCGGATGCTTTCTGGAGTATTCCCCAGGGAACGTATGAACAACGAAGGAAACTATACCTCGATTATTGTATAAAATACGGAGAGAGAAAAGAACGCATCGGCATCTTTACCCAAATGTGCCGCCTCATGGCAGGTCTTTCGACAGAGGAGGAACTGGTACAGGATGCGGTCGATAAGATCCGGAGCAACTGGGATTGCGACGACTTTTCCCTGAACGGACTCCTGCGCCTCGCCTACATGGAGAAAGAGAGGCCAACCCTTTCCCCCGTCATGGCTCAAAACATCAAAGATTGTATCCTCGACTTCAAATACTGGTGGAATGATGCCCGGCGGGATACGACCTACCGTTGCTACCATACCGAAAATCATCAGGCTCTCTACCATACCGCGGAATTACTGGCCGGACAACTCTATAAAGACCGGACCTTCTCCAGTGGTCTCACCGGAGAGGAACATATCGCACATGCCGAACATCTGTTGAAACGGTGGCTCGACTTCCGGTTCCGTTTCGGATTCAGTGAATGGAATTCCAGCTACTATGAAGTAGATATTCTCATCCTGCTGAACCTGTTCGATTACGCCGAAAACCCGGAACTAAAAGAACAGGCCCGGATGGTTCTCGACCTGTTGATGTTCGATATGGCACTCGGTAATTTCCACGGTATCCTGGCCACCACCACCGGCCGGGCCTATACACACTCCCTGATCACTGGTCATCATACCATGTCTCCAACCCTGAAATTGGTGTTCGGTGAAGGACAATATATACCGGATGCCATCATGGGTACTACCGCACTGGCAGGCAGCTCCTACCGTTGTCCGCAGGTAATCATAGACATTGCGACAGACTATACAAAACCCATGCTGAACCGCCAGAAAATAAGTATCGAGGTAGACGACGCACCCCTGTATAGCCTGAGTTGGGACGATGAAGAAGATACCCACCTCTACTGGGGAATTCAGGAATTTATCCACCCCAAAGCCATTCGGATGTCCAAACAGATCTCTGAAACCCACGACACCTATCCCTATCGTAATTACGATGAGTATATCCAACGCTATGAAGATCAGATCAAAGAACACGGCCGGATCATAAACTCACGGCTGGATCGTTTTGCCCTGTCGGAAGCCAATATAGAAACTTACCGGACAAACGATTATATGATGAGTTGTGCATTCGACTACCGGGCCGGAGCCATTGCCTACCAGCAACACATCTGGCAAGCCAGCCTCGGCAACCATGCCACCGTATTTACGACCCATCCCGGACGGAAAGATTTGGGAGGTAGCCCTAATTACTGGGGAGGTAGTGCCGTTCTGCCACGGGCCATTCAACATAAAAACGTAGTGATCTGTATTTACAACAGTCAGATCCGTGAAGGGATGGATCTTACCCACGCACACTTTCCCCGCGAAGATTTCGATGAAGTAACAGAAAAAAACGGATGGATATTCGGCCGGAAAGCAAACGGCTATGTAGCGCTCTACTCCCAACACCCTGTTACCTGGCAAAACGATCCGCAGGGAAAAATAAACGATCTGGTGGCAGACGGACGGCAGAATATCTGGGTGTGTGAAACAGGTTCAGCCAGCGAGTGGGGTTCCTTTGCAGGATTCATTGACAGTGTCAGCCACGCATCTATTACCTTCAATCACCTGCATGTAAACTACAACTCACCCGCCATAGGAGAAATGAGTTTCGGATGGGAAACACCTTTCAGGCTGAATGGAAAAGAGAGGCCGTTGAAAACTGCTTACCGGTATGATAACCCCTATAGCCAGACTCTTTTTAACTCACATCAGATAGAAATAAAGAGAGGAAATCACAGTTTAAATCTTAACTTTACAACAGGAACAAGAACAGAAAAATAAGATCTACTCTTTGGGATATACATAATGAGTATCGGCCCACTCTTTCCATTTGGTTACTAACTGTTTGCGTATTTCCGGGTGTTCGTAAGCCAGGTTTATGCGTTCGGCACGGTCTTTTTCTATGTCGAACAGTTCCCACTCTTTCGAACTCTGGTCTTTGACTGCTTTCCAGTTTTTCCACCATACTGCGCAGTTATCAAAATGTTCTGCGAATATGTATTCGTGTAGTTCGGTATCCGGTGAAGTAATAGTAGGGAGGATACTGTTACCCTGTAAGGGTAATATATCATTTCCTCCGTGATATTTTTCCGGATACCGGGCTGATCCGGCATCAATAAAGGTGGCCATAATATCCGGCAGGAAAGCACGGTTATTTCTTAGTTGTCCTTTATATCCACTGTATTTTTCCGGCCATGAAAGAATGAAAGGTGTAGTAGTGCCTCCTTCATAGGCTCTTACTTTGTATTTCCGGAAAGGGGTATTGCTTACCTGCGCCCATGCCAGTCCGTAGGAAGGTTTCCATACTTCATCCGGATCATTGATATCGGCCAGTGTTCCGGAACCTTTCTCCGTGTGGGGTTCTGCACAGGCACCGTTGTCTGACAGGAAAATGATTAACGTATTGTCGAATTCATCTTTCTCTTTCAGGTAATTAATAATCCGTCCTACATTATAATCCATACAATGTACCTGGGCAACATATACAGCCATGCGGTAGTCGAGTTCGGTCTTTTCCTCTTCCGTCAGATCATTCCAATCCCGGCCTTCCCATTGTCCAACACCCCATGAATCGTCAATGATGCCCAGTTTTTTCATCTTCTTCAACCGGTTCTTCTGAATATGTTGCCAGCCTTTTTTGTATTTTCCGACAAATTTATCAATGTCTTCCTGTTTGGCATGTAACGGCCAGTGAGGAGCATTATACGCAACATAGAGAAAGAATGGATGGGTATCCGTACGGGAATCCATAAATTCCAGTGCGTAATCTGTAAAGGCATCCGTTGTATAGTAAGGACCTTCCGGCGCGGGTAGGGAGGTGTTATCCAATGTCAGGTTTCTGTCGCCCTGTGGTTTCAGATAACTGCTGGCGCCGGATAGTATACCGTAATAACGGTCGAAACCTCTTTGCAAAGGCCACTTTTCCATGCGGTCCATTCCTACATGCCATTTGCCTGTCATATAAGTATGGTAACCGGCCTCTTTTAATACCTCTGCAATGGTAACACTCTGGCGGTTCAGGAATCCACGGTAACCGTGGACTCCCTTATCACCGGGATATTTATCAAAACGTTCCTTATTATATGGATCTTCAGACATTTCTCCAATTCCGGCCTGATGTGGATAAAGACCTGTTAGAAGACTTGCCCGTGTAGGGCAGGAGCGGCCCGTATTATAAAAGTGGGTAAAACGTACTCCCTGTTTTGCCAAAGCATCAATATTGGGAGTG
This sequence comes from Tannerellaceae bacterium, assembly GCA_021203545.1. Classification (GTDB taxonomy): domain Bacteria; phylum Bacteroidota; class Bacteroidia; order Bacteroidales; family Tannerellaceae; genus UBA4116. Next base: position 54,374 of record JAJQAZ010000063.1, read on the forward strand.
GGTATTTCACCTCCGTAACAACCCAGATCCGAATAACCCATATCATCCACCATGATCAACACAATATTGGGTTGTTTTTCCTGTGCATGTATACCGGTAGCTCCGAATCCGGCCGCAAATGTTGTTGCGGTGAGTAATAGTACTTTGTCTTTTCTTATATTCATTGGACTGTTATTTGAAAAGAATTAACAGCGTAAAAATAGAAATATATTTTCTTTATGCAACAAAAAAAAATAAGAGAGATACTTCTTGGGGTACCTCTCTTATTCGTTAAATATATGTAGATTGATTAAATCCAGCGTACGTATGCAAAGTCCATACGGTGGGGCAGGTCTTTGTTTTCCGGATGAACGCGGAATCCAAGTTTATGTACACCTGCTTCGTTGGAAGTTGCTTTGATCTCGAAGTACAGTTTTGAACCTTCTTCTTTTTTCAGTTCGAATGGATGCGAATCGATGAAGTCTAACTGGTTTGTTTCCGGGTTTTCTTTGGTTACTACCATGTCTATCCCAACCATACCTTTCATCGCTTTGCGATCGATCACTGCATTGTAGGTATATTCTTCTCCTACTACCGGCGGGTTGTGAAGCACATCGCGGTCACAAGTGAACGATTCTACAACCAGGTTATCCCAGTTCGAAGCTACATCCTCTTTCCATGCTGCAATTTCTTTTGCTTTTGCATAGTTATTTTCTTTCAGGATTGAGGAGCGGGTAGCCAGTTTATTATAGAAACGGTCAATGTAATCGTCGAGCATACGTTTCATTGTATAGTCCGGAGCGATTTCAGCGATTGAATTCTTGATATACTGTACCCATTCCGGAGAGTATCCTTTACTATTTTTTGCATAGTAAGTAGGAATCAATTCGGTTTCCAGCATGTGATAGATTGTTGCCGCATCTAACTGATCCTGGTATTGCTGGTTTTCGTAAGTACGTTTGTCGGTCAATGCCCAACCTGCGCCTTCTTTATAACCTTCATACCACCAACCGTCGAGTACCGAGAAGTTCAATACACCGTTCATTTCTGCTTTTTCCCCAGAGGTACCTGAAGCTTCCAGCGGACGGGTAGGCGTGTTCAGCCATACATCTACACCTGAAATCAGGCGGCGTGCCAGACGCATGTCGTAGTTTTCAAGGAATATGATTTTTCCAAGGAATTCAGGACGGCGTGAGATTTCAACAATGTGTTTGATCAATCCCTGGCCACCACCGTCGGCAGGGTGGGCTTTACCTGTGAAGATAAACTGGATCGGATATTGTTCATTGTTTACGATCTTAGCTAAACGGTCCAGGTCAGTAAACAGCAGGTGCGCACGTTTGTAGGTAGCAAAACGGCGTCCGAAACCGATCAGCAACGCGTTCGTGTTGATCTTTTCGAGTACAGACATCACTTTGGAAGGATCGCCCTGGTTTTTCAACCAGTTACCTCTGAACTGAACTTTGATGTAATCGATCAGTTTTTGTTTCAGGTGGGTACGAATGTTCCAGATTTCTTCGTCGGGAACCTGTTGGATAGCCGACCATATTTTTTTGTTTGACTGATCCTGGAAGAATGTTTTGTCGAATTTGCTTCTGTAAAATTCTTTCCATTCGGTAGCAGCCCATGTAGGCATGTGTACACCGTTTGTTACCCAGCTAACATGTAACTCGTCGGGGAAGTAACCTTTCCATACCGGAGCAAACATCTTTTGGGAAACTTTTCCGTGCAACCAGCTTACACCGTTTGCTTCCTGACAGGTGTTCAGGGCAAATACACTCATTGAGAATTTCTCGTTCGATCCCGGGTTTTCGCGTCCCATGTCGATGAAATCCTGCCAGCTGATACCCAGTTTCGCGGGGAATTCGCCCATGTAACGTCCGAACAGTCCTTCGTCGAAGTAGTCGTGTCCGGCAGGAACCGGTGTATGTACTGTATATAAAGAAGATGAACGAACTACTTCCAGTGCCTGGTTAAAGTTTAACCCTTCATTCTGGATATAATTAACCAGACGTTGGGCATTGATAAGAGCAGCATGGCCCTCGTTACAGTGGTAAACCTGTTTTTTGATACCCAGTTTGTCCAGCATCAGGATACCACCAATACCTAACAGGTACTCCTGTTTCATACGGTTTTCCCAATCGCCACCATATAACTGGTGAGTAATGGAACGATCCCATTCGCTGTTTTCCGGAATATCGGCATCCATGAGGTATAAAGGAACACGGCCTACGCTTACTTTCCATACATGAGCGTACACTGTACGGCCTGGGTAAGGAACTTCCAGCATCATAGGAGCACCATCTTCCGTCAGCACCTGAGTCAGGGGCAATGAGTTGAAGTTCTGTGCTTCGTAGTTGGCAATTTGTTGCCCGTCCATGGATAGGGATTGGGTAAAGTAGCCATACCGGTAAAGGAAGCCTACTGCCGTCAGGTCAATATTGCTGTCGCTTGCCTCTTTCAGGTAGTCGCCGGCCAGTACGCCCAGACCTCCTGAATATATTTTTAAAACATTTGTCAAACCATATTCCATGCTGAAATAAGCCACAGACGGTTTAGTCATGTCGGGCTTTTCATCTACATATGCTCTGAATTTAGCATATACTTCTTTGATTTCAGCAAGTAGTTCTTTATTGGCAGCCAGTTCTTCCGCCCTTTTGTGAGAGAGGCTCTGGAGCATAAGTACAGGGTTACCTTCGGTTTTTCTCCAAAGGGCTTCATCGACCTTCTTGAATAATCCTACGCCTTCGTGGTTCCATACCCACCAAAGGTTTGTTGCAATCTCATAAAGCGGTTTCAGTGGTTCCGGTAATTTGGAGTGTGAATAAACATCTTTCCAAATCGGGCTGTTCGCGTTATTTGCCTTAATTTTCATTATTGTGAAGTTTAAAATGTATCGATTAATATTTTTGTAAATCTCTAATTCTTAATCAGGTCTTTATTATAAAGTCCCGGCAAAGATAAAATAATATGTTAAAAGGTAAGCATATTTTAACAGTTTCTTTTCCTTGCATTGTCCAGTGCAATCGAGAAGGCCGACAGATAATGAGCAATGAAGTTGCTCCATTCTGCCCGGCTGGCCAGTTCGAAACACCGTTTTTTTATCTGTGTGATTTCCCGTTTATTCTTTTGGGATAAAGAAATAATCTGTTGTTTAATCGCATCCGCCACATCAAAATAGTTGTAATCCGTACGGTTGATAACGGTTACTCCCTGGCTGATGTCTTCTCCTACGCCCTCTTTTTGGGCCCACATACCAAAACCGGCCAGGTTTGTTGTGATTGTAGGAATACCAAATGCTACACTTTCGAGTGGTGTATATCCCCACGGTTCGTAATAAGAGGGGAAAACAGTTGCATCCATACCGATTAGCAGATCGTAGTACGGTTTGTTAAATATACCGTCGCGTCCGTCCTGATAACAGGGAACAAAAATAATTTTTAATTTTTCATCTTTTGCATTCGTAAACCCGGCATGTTGGATATAGTTCAGTACTTTATCCTGTTCCATCAGGTTGAGCCAGTGGGTGATAAACGGTACCTGTAACGGCCCGGTTGTTTCAATATTATCTTCGATCGCTACCTGTAGGTCTGCCCGTGCATACCGGACCCAGGCAGGAACCATGATGAAGGCCACTACTTCGCGACCAAGAAGCGAAGAATGACGGATCCGGTTCATCGCTTCGATAAAAACATCAATTCCTTTGTTCCGGTATTCGTAGCGTCCGCTGGTAGAAATCAGTAACGCATCGCCGGCAATAGACGTACCCAATAATTTTTCTGCTACATTCAGCAGTGTTTGGCGGGCTTCTTCCCTTTTCTTTTTATATTGTTTGTCCGCAGGTACAAAGTTACGTTCGAATCCGTTCGGTGTAACAATGTGCGGCTCTTTATCCAATAGTTGTTTACATTCGCAGGCGGTAATATCGCTTACCGTTGTAAAACAGTCCACATGCCATGCCGCCTGTTTTTCGAGCGAATGTTTAGCTTCCATATTTAATTCATGTGCCATTTGGTCGCCATTGTACTCATTCATATAAGCGTACAATGGCTTATCGTTGCCGGCAATGGAACGGCCGATTGAAGTTGCATGTGTAGTGAAAAGAGTTGCTATGGCAGGTAGTTGTTTCTGCACGTATAATGCACCCATACCCAGCATCCATTCATTGAAGAGGGCTACCACTTTTTTGTTCTGCAATTGGTAGTGGTTATAGAAACTTTCAATCACTTTTCCTACTGCATAAGCAAAGATACAGGATTCGTCATAATCGCCGTATGCATTCATCGAATTGACCCGGAAATCTTCCCACATCCGGAAAAAGAAATTATCCCGTTCACTGAAGAAAGGGGTAAAATCTACTAAAATAACAGGAGGTTCGCCCGGTACATCCCAGCGGCCTATTTTAATTTTTAACTGGTCATTTGTTGTTGCGTATTCACGCCAATCCGAGAAAAGAACAGTATCTTCTTTAAAGTCCGGAGCGGATGTCTCTGACCACAAATCCGGTCCGATAAAAATAATTTTATCTTTAAATAATTCCTGTAATATGTGTGCTTTGGTCGAAAGAACAGTATAAATACCACCTACTTTATTGCAAACTTCCCAGCTACTTTCAAAGATGTAGTGTGGAGTTTCATTCAGTTCATTCATATTTTTCTATAAATCATCGTTTTCCGGCCACAAAGATACGAACTACCACTTAATAAACATAATTTAAAAATCACAATTTTATTACATTTTCGGTTTATAATGTGCTGAAAATTTACACAATAAAGACGGAGTGTGGTTTATTCCGGACATCTTTATAGAAAGCGGAAATCCGCAAAATCCGGTTTTTCTGTATTACAAACAGAACCTCCCGGTTTATCGGGATACTAATGATCCAAAGCGTTTCTATTTTTCGCTTGTTTTGCTGGCCTTTGCTGGCGCAGATTTAAATCTGTGCCTTTACAATACTCGTTAGTCGGGGATTACAATCGGCTGCCCCATTCGGGGCGGAAAAAGGAAAATAGAGTAAGAAAACTAAATTTTCCCACCGCAATAAATGCATAACCAAAGTTTTTTTGTCAAAAAGTTTGCATCTTTGCATCGTTTCGATTAGTAATGCATTGTGTATAAATAAAATATCCCTCTAGATAAGTGATGCAAAGTATGATGCAAACGTGATGCAAAGTGTTTGGTTTGCATCATTTTTAACTGTTTTTCTCTCTTTTGATACCATAAAAGACATTTAATGGCTCTTTTCTGACTGTGCCCTCCTGCTGTTTTCCTTTGACTATCATTTAGTCTGCCTTTATCTTCTCTTGTAAGACACAATATCTTTTGTTGTTTTTGAGCCGGGTAGCAAACGTTTTCGACCCAGGTAGCAAAGGTTTGTCACCTTGGTCGCAAGCCTTTGCCACCTTGGTCAAAAACAAACAAAGATACAGTCTATGCACTTTAAAGCTACGAATAGTAAACTATAAAGCCATGGACAAACAGGTATTTACCTATGATGCCAGCTAAAGTTGCCGGCATCCCATAAAAAAGAAAAAATCAAACTCTTTTTATCAGTAAATGGGGCTAAAAAATGCAAATGTGATGCAAACCAAAAACTTTGCATCACGTTTGCATCATACTTTGCATCACCTGTTTTTGTCGCTATTTAGTTAATGGATAAACGGTTAATAATGCAAGTGATGCAAAGTGGCAAACTTTTTGATAAAAAAACTTCTGTAGAGGAATTCTTTTTTATTTACCGGTATGAAGTTGTGAATTATTTTAGGAACTTCCGGATAAAGAGGGGAGAAGTTGGTGATGCCGGTTTACCGGGTTAACCAAATAAACAAAAACAGCAGACCGAAAGCTGCTATTGCGAAAATGCATATTACCCACAAATAGAAGTTTTGTTCCTGAGTATCCCGCTTTTTCAGTTGGCGACTCACTTCTTCGTATTCTTCCGAAGTTACATCCGGTTCTAATCCTCCTTTATTATTGGAATATCTTTTGCGGGTATCTTTCGAACTTTCACGAGCCTCTTTTAACCGGGCCCGGTTTTCTTGTGTCCGTTTCATCATATCCCATGCGTGTCCTGCGAAGCCCATAGTGTTTCTTTTTAATTTGACGATACAAACTGTTAGTCTAAGTTGCTAAGATAGTTAAAATTATTTTTAGATAGATGTTAGGGATGATTAAAAGTAGCGAAGAATAAGAGTAATATGGAGATTTATCTACTCTTTTGAGCTACTCTCTATACTTCTTTTCACCCTTATAGAGGGTAGTATATCTTAGACCCCAGCAGGGCTTTAACGTTTATACATATCTTTTTAAATTGTAATCCCGGAGGGATTGAATGTGAATAACCCCCGGTGAAGCATAGCGACCGGGAGTAGAAATGGCACCACACACTCTACAACGCCGAAAGGTGTTGAATTATAGGGTTCAACCCGCTATCGGGGTTGAGGCTGGGTAGGATATCGTGTTCCCCCGGTCGCAAGCTTCACCGGGGGTTATTCACATTCAATCCCTCCGGGATTACAAATAAGTATGTATAAAAAAGATATGTATAAACGTTAGAGCGTTGCTGGGGTCTAAGATAGAATAGGACTACGGCCTGAAAAAAGATGTATGTAAGGAGTCGTATTTACAGGTATCAGTCCGGTTTTGGGAATTCCCTGATAGGGCTATATCGGATATAAGATTCGAATATTTCCTGATCTAGGCCTGTTACCCGTGGATCGCCTGTTTGTTCAAGTTCTTTCAGTAACACAGTTTTGAGTTCCTCTTCTATGGCTGTATAATTACTGTTGCCCGAAAGATTATCAAGACAATAAGGATCTGTTTGTATGTTGTATAATTCGAACTCCGGCCGTTTATTGAATGCCATTTTAAAGTAAGGAAGGATAGATGAATCTCCATGATTTTCTATAAGGAAAGATTTGGAGGGGGCGGCATCTACATCTGTAAAAGCCCATTCAGGGTGATGAATGCCCTGTTCGTCTATTCCATACATGGGGTAGGGTTCGCCTGTTGTTTTGTTTAATGCATAGGGGTCTCCGGCAGGCCAGCGTTCCGGTTGTATGTTCCAGATGAAAAGGTATTCCGGACTTCGTACGGAACGTTGCGGATACCCCAGGTTTTGCCAGCGGGAAGAGGAGTGGCGTTCACGACCAGAGAATACATATTTCTTTGTAGGGTCTACTGTGCCTTCTTTTTCAGAACGAAGAATGTTGACGATGCTTCTGCCTGATAGAGGTAGCATTCCTTCCGGGGAGAGGCCTGCCAGTTCCAGAAGGGTGGGAGCAATGTCTACAAATCCTACCGGATCGTCCACACACCGTCCGGAAGGGAATCCGGCGGGATAACTGATTGCCAGAGGTACATGTACTCCATACTCAAAGCAGTTTGCTTTGGCACGGGGAAAAGGCATTCCGTTATCGGCGGTTACAAGTATGATTGTGTTATCCAGTTCGCCGATTGAATCGAGGTAATTGAGCATGTGGCAGAGGTGGCTGTCAGACCATTCTATCTCGACGGCATAATCCAGCATATCTGCTTTTATTTCATCTGTATCAGGAAGAAAACCGGGTACGTCTACCATGTCAGTAGATTTTCCATTCCGTTTCCAGGAATCTTTTTCGTAATCGCGGTGTGGTTCCTGAGAGCCAAACCAGAAATAAAAGGGTTGTTCCGCAGTGCGCTCTTGCATGAAAGCGCGGAAGTTTTCGAAGTAATTTACCGGACTGATACCTGTTGCGGTACGTGGGTCGGAAGGACTACCTTGTATGTATCTGTATTCGTTGTATACTTTTCCGGCTGCGTTTTCTTTCCGCCAGAGTGAATCATTTTCGTTCCGGGCATACTGGAACGGGGCTACTCCTTTACCGGTATACCCGGTGTGATATCCTCCCTGATGGAGGATATCTACATAAGGTACAAACTTATCGGGCCACGGGGAGGCATGTTGTCCGGCCTCTTCGTTCTGCCAGTGGTGGCGCCCGGTAACCAGTGCGCTCCTTGAAGGAGCGCTTCCGGGAGAGCCGGCATAGCAGTTGGTAAAGTAAATGCCGTTTGCAGCCACATAGTCGAAGCCGGGGGTATTAACAAAGCGTGATCCGGCAAAACCTGTGTGGATAAATGTCTGGTCGTCGTTTATCATGAGCAGGATATTGGGACGTTTTGCCTGCAATCCGCCGGCTATGGACAGTAGCAGTAGTGGGGATATTATATTAATCTCCTTCATATATTAAAGGTGTTACGTTTTTTTCTGTTCCGGGATATCCTTTGTTCTGGTTGATAATTCCTCCGGTATTTGTATTGATAGCGTAGGAGGGTACCGGCCAGAATATGTGGAATGGTGAGCAGGTAAAGTAATTGCCGTAGGGTGTCATAACACCTTTGTTGTAGAACTCACTGATCTCGTTGACTCTGTCATACCAGAAATTGTTTTCGGTAAGTGTATCCATTGTATAGGTTTTACCGTTGTAGCAGGTTATTCCGGTACGTGCATAGATAATAGCTATCCGGGTAAGTTCTACTTTACGGGCTTCTTCGTAATAAAGTTCCCTGGCCCGTTCGTCGAGTACGGCAGCTATTTGTTGTGTTTGCATATCGGCTGCCGTATAGCGGTATTGTGCGTTGGCTCTTTGCCTTATTGTATTAATATCGTCGGCTGCTTTTTGCCACTCTTTTTTCCATACATAGGCTTCGGCCCGCAGCAGATAGGTTTCTGCCAGGCGGAAAATGTACCAGTCAGACGGGCCGCCCCAGGGTTGAACTCTGTCAGGATCCGGAACAAATAATTTGTAATGGGGCCAACTGAACCAGCAGCGTATAGTGTCCGAGCAGAGTATCACATTGTCGTCGTTATATAACCGGAGGTTTTGTCCGTACCATTCGTTCTGTCCTTTTAGTGCCGGGTTGTTATAAACCAGCATTTCCATGGTTATCCAGTTTTCGTTGTCTGTCCGGTGCCTGTAGTCCGAGAAGTCTTCTACACCATTGATTGTCCATACACTTTTCTGTGTATACCAGGTAGGACGGATACGGGCTATACCTCTTCCGTATTTTTCAACAAGTCCTATTTCATTATTGGCTGCATCGGTCAGTCTGTTCGCACCGTTTGGAGTTTTAATAACACCGGTTAACCCATAGTAGGGTACCGCATTACGCATGGTAATAACCCCTCCTGTATTTCCTTCCATTCCATAGCGGTCTATCGTCATCAGTAACCCTTCCGTATTATCAGCCAGACTTTTGTTTTCGCCCCGGAACATATCCCATACAACATCTTTTCCGGATATGTCTTTATCTGATCCGAACCGGGTGGTACACAACTTGTGAACATTGCCGTCTATTATTTCTGATGTTATTCTTATTGCGTCGTCAAAGCGTCCTTCCAATAGATAGTATTTGGCTAATAGGTGTTTACAGGCTGCTTTTGTTATCTGGCCTCTATCTGTTTCGTTGGCTTCAGGTACATGTTTTACCGCGAATTCAAGGTCTTTTATCATTTTCAGCCAGATAGACTCTTTGGTTGTTGTGTAATAGTCTACTTTTGGTTCGGAAGGTTCTTCCAGTATCAAAGGAACATCTCCATACTGGAGTGTTTTCATATAATAACGGTAGGCGCGTATAAAACAGGCGCTTCCCAACAGGGCGTTTCTGGATTCTTCGGATTTAAATTCCGCTTCCTCACTCCGGGTAATAATCGTGTTGCAATCTTTTATATTACTATAAGAGTTATCCCAATACCAACCTATTTTTGTATAAGCATCATGGTTGTTTTCTCCGTCGGGCAACATCTGGCTATTGAGATCCTGCCATGGTGTAGCTTTGTCAGTTGAAGCATCAACAGCCAGATCCGAGTATTTTATGTTTGTTAATAGAGGTGCCTGGTCTGTACAAAACTCTCCCCTGAACGAGGTAAGTGCTTTGTTCAATACTGCTTTGAGTCCCTCTTCATCCTGTAATACATTTTCGGGAGCATAAAAAGAAAGGGGATCAGGATTCAAAAAATCACTACACGAACAGAAAATACCGAATAGAACCGGTACTATCCATAGTTTAAATTTAATGATAGTTTTCATACGATAAATTTATTTTTTTTGTGAGGTTATTAGATAGTAAGATTTAAACCGAATGTATAAATACGCTGTGCGCGGGTTCCGTCTACAGGGTCACCAAATTTCCAACCGGGTGCCCATACGGCTCATTCTTTATATTGAAAGAGACTTTGAGGTCGGAAATAAATAGTTTATTTGTTAATTTGCGGGGTACTTTGTAGGATAAGGCTACATTTTCCAGCCGGATGTAGGATTGGTTGAACCATACCGAGTAGTTGACTCCTTTGGCCGGTGATGACCTGAGGCGGGCGTAATCGTCGAGTTGGTTGTCGGGAGTCCAGTACGGAATATCCCAACTGTTACAGCGGTCTTCTATATGATCATCATGCTTGGCCAGATTGTAGGATGCTTTATGTCCCCAGAGTGAATAGATAACAAAAGAAAATTCAAAGTTTTTGAGGAAATAGAAATTGTTGGAGAATGTCCAGGCAAAACGGGGATCAGTATATCCTAAAAACTGTTTGTCTTCATCTGTAAGCATTCCGTCGTTGTTTACATCTTCGAGGATAAAATCGCCGGGAGCCTGGTTCCATTTGGCAGCTTCTTCTTCCTGTCCGGTTTTCCATGTACCCAATATTTTGTAATCCCGGATTACATCTTTTGCCTGGCCAATAAACCACCCGTTATCAATATCATCGGGTTCTTTCTGACCAATCAGGTTTCCGTTTTGATCAAACACATCGTACTTCTCGCCTGTGATAGATTTAATTTTATTTCTGTTCAGAGAAAACAGGAAACCGGAATGCCATTCAAAGTTAGAGTTCTTCATGTTTACACTGTTTAGTGAGAGTTCGAACCCTTTGTTCTTTACTTCACCCAGATTGGCATATACCCTGTTGAATCCGGTAATAGTAGGTAGCAATCTTTGTACTAATACATCAGTCGTAGACATGCTGTATGCTTCTACCGTACCGCTTATGATCCCGTTGAATAATCTGAAATCGACTCCGAAATTATACGCTTCTGTCTTTTCCCATTTCAGTTTCCTGTTTTCCATGGTGTTAATTGTCAGGGTGGGAACGGTAAACGCATTACCGTTGCTATCTGCATTCAGGTATTTATCGGAAGCTATTTTGGAAAGGGCGGCATAATTATCAATAGCCCTATTACCGTTTATTCCCCAGGAAGCTCTGATTTTCAAATAATCAATGAAGTTAGGATTAAAGAACTTTTCTTCAGAAACTACCCAACCTAAAGCTGTTGCCGGGAAAGTGGCATGTGGATTCGCGTAGCCAAACAGGGATGAACCGTCGCGGCGGACAGAAAGTGTAAATAGGTATTTGTTTGCATAGGTATAGTTCATACGTGCCATGAAAGCATCCGCAGTGCGAACTTCGTCGCTACTTGAAATTTCGGGCAGCGTACCGATTCCCATGTTATGATAACCCAATATATCGTTGGGAGCAAAATACTGATTTTCCATTTGTTCGGAATCCATCCGGTATTTTTCCGCGTTTGCCAATAGGGTAACATCTACTTTGTGATCATTCAAAAATGTTTTGTTCCAGTTGAGGATGTTGTCGATTTGCCATTCCCGGTTTAAGCGGGTTGCGCGTGAAGCACTTCCTCCATATAATCCCCATTCCGGATGTCCGGAGGAATTATGGATGTAATCATGAAAGAATACAAACCTGGTGGTATAATTTAATGTGTAGGTTATACCGAAAGGTAGTTGCAGGATTGCATACATTTTAGGGAATAGAGTGAAATATTCAGTTTCCGTACTCCGGTATTTCCTGTTTAACAAGGGGTGACGTGCCTGGATATCCTCGTTTGGATAGAGCCTGAGTGTTTCGCCATCCTCTTCATAGTACGAACTGTATGGAGTGAGCTTTTTGTATTGGGCTTCATTCGCAGAAACAGAACTTTCATCGCGGTAGGCAAATTGTGCATTCAGCCCTATTTTTATGAATTTAGCCGGCTGGCCTTCTATGTTTACCCGTGAACGGATGGTGGAGAAGTTATCGCCAATGACTAACGCCTCGTTATTCATATAACCTAACGACCAGTAGTAAGAAAATTCCTCTTTCTGACCGGAAAGACTTAGGTTATAGTCCTGCCTGAGGCCTTTCCGGAAGATGTGGTCTTCCCAGTCTATTGTACGGCCTGCTTTGTAGTTCCCGATTTCTGTTCCGGTGAGGCGTAATCCGGACAACCAGGCATCTACCAGATTATCCTGTGTGGTACTGTGATATGCCATCCAGTCGTTGAGGTATTCGGGAGCAATGGTGCGGGGATCGTCGAAAGGACTCCACGGATCCTGTGCAACGGTAGCACTGTAGACCGATTTAAACATGTCGGAACGCCATTTTATAAAACCGTTTGCATCATACGGTTTTACTCTGTTGGCAGCGGTGGCTACACCTACTGTTCCACTGAAGTTGATGACCGGTTTACTGCTGCGCCCCTTTTTGGTTGTAATGGCTACTACACCATTGGTGGCGCGTGAACCGTATACCGCTGCTGAACTGGCATCTTTCATAATATCCAGTTGTTCAATATCGTTAGGGTTGATATCCGAAATATCGCCGGTATAAATTACTCCGTCCACAACAATGAGCGGGCTTGTACCGGCTGTAAGTGTGTTGTTTCCACGGATGAGCATGTCGCTGTTTCCTTTGGCGGATACTGAATATCCGGTATTCATACCCGGTATACTGGTACGGAGCATGTCGCTTACATTGGAAGGTGTGTAGTTTTGTAACGTTTCGGCTTTTACCTGGCTGATAGAACCCGTGAGGTCTGTTTTTTTAGCTACGCCATATCCGATTACAACTACATCCTCCAGGGTCTGGCTATCTTCACGTAGAATTATTCGCAGATTGTTTGTTTGATTATCAACAACGTATTCCTGTGGGATGTATCCAATGAACGATACCTGCAATATTTTTCCAATACCAGCATCGATACTGAATTCTCCGTCTATGTCTGTGATAACACCGTTGGTGGTACCTTTTTCAAAAATATTGGCGCCTGTTACCGGAATACCTGTATCGTCCAGGACAGTTCCTGTTATTCTTTTTATTTCTCCCTGTGCGGCAGTGGGATTTCCTGTTTTGGATAACAGGATATAGTTGCCCTGAAATTCATAAAGAATATCGGTATTATTAAATGCCGTTTCCAGCCAGGCTGTTATTTCTGATGTTTCACCTGGTGTTTGCACAATACTTTGCAAGTCTATATCCCGGTTTCTGAATACTACCATATAGTCTGTTTGCTCCTCAATTATAGAGATAAGGTTGCCGATAGTAATTTTACTACCGTTGGCTATAATGTTGGTATTCTGTGCTTTTAGAGAAGTGAGTGGGTGGAAAATAAGCAGAATTTGAATAATAGAAAATGCTAACAAATGATTAATTTTCATATCTTTGTCTTTTTAAAGTGAGTACTAAATTTATGCATAGGTATTTGCTTTATTTTCCACGGCAAATGTTGCAACCATTTGTCGTGGCTCTTTTTTATAAAGGGCTATTTCATAGGCTATCTGATTTAAAGTTTAACATTTCAGTAATTATTTGCTTAACAGAATTCTGTTTTCTTCTTTCTCTTTTGTGATTCCGAAGTAATAAATCCGTTGCATCAGCCGCAATATTTCGTCTATTCCATCCGTTTGCCTGAATTTACCGGTATATTCCCATTCCAGCATGGAGTCGTCTTCTACTTCAATCCGGACATCATAATACATGGATAATTTATTTGCGATGTTGCCCAAAGGCTCGTTATGAAAACTGTATACTCCGTCTTTCCAGAGGAAATAATCGGCATAAGGTATTGCTGTTACCTCGGGTTTATCTTTTTCATATATACTAATCTCTTCATTGGGTTTGAGTATTATGCCTGCATGGCCGGTGTGGGTTGCGGTTACCTGTAAAGAACCTTCAAGGAGGCTTACCTTTACAAAATCGTCCCATGGATAATTATATACGTTAAATGTGGTGCCCAGTACTTTCATCTCTACATCTCCTGATGAGACAATAAAAGGTTTGTGCCTGTCGGGTGCTACTTCGAAATAGGCTTCTCCTTCTACCTCTACACGCCTTTCTTTTCCTGTAAATACAGGCGGGTAGGTAAGGCGGGTGTGAGCATTGAGGTAAACCACTGTTCCGTCCTGCAATGTCATGTTGATACGCTGTCCGGCCGGAACATGAAAAGATAGCGTATCGCCGGACGTGTTCGCCTGGTAATTGTAAACATGATACAGGTGTACTGATATTATAATGAAAGCTACAGCGGCTGCATATCCGGCAATACGCAGAATAAAATGTTGTGTCTTTTTCTTTCCTGCGTTCTGCCGGAAAGATTGATATTTTTGTTTTGAATCCTCTTTCGCTACAAAACCGGAAAAAGAGAGAAGTGCCTCCATACGTTGTTGTTCGGCAAATTCATCCTGCATTTCCTCATCAGAAGTGATTTTACTAAGTAGCTCAGTTTCTTCTACCGGAGTTAATTCCCTGCGGAAATATTTATCTATTTCGTTGTTCATTTTATGTGCCTTATATATAATAGACACCTGACTGGAAAAATCCGCTATCAAAAAATAGAAAAAATAGTTTTTTGTTATTTTTTTAAGTCATAAATTCTACTCTTGTGATAACCGGAAGTTAATGGGCAGTGTATAAAGGACTCGTACCGGCTTACCTCTTGGATTTCCGGGTGCCCATTTTGGCATTTGTTTAATAACTCTAATAGCTTCCATATCTAAAATGGGGTCAACTCCTTTCACGATGTTTATATTTACAACGCTGCCCTCCGTGTTAACTACAAATGAACAGGTAACTTTTCCCTGCAACCCCAACTCCTGGGCTTCTTTTGGATATATGAGTTTTTCATTAATAAATTTCAACAATGCTTCATAGCCTCCCGGAAATTCCGGGATCGCTTCTACAACTGTAAAAATCAAATCATCATCATGTTTCCAGTGGAGAGAAGAGAGTTTCTTAGGTTTACCCTCATTTATGTATACAAGCGGTATGATTGTATCATCATCGCCGGGCGATTTTTCCAGTGAAAATTTAACAGACATTGTGTATTGTAATTTGATAGCATTTTTAAGTGTTTTTTCTGGCATAAAGGACGGTAATAGGTGGAGAACTCTTAATACTTCATCAACCAGAATAGGATATGATCCGGATTCTTCTTTAATCTGGTCTATATTTCCATCCGGATTAACAGTAAATGTAACTCCGACAGAACCGGATTTATTTTCTACCTGTGCTTCCTGCGGATATTGAAGATGATCATTGATAAATTTAATAAGTTCATCTTTACCTCCCGGAAATTGAGGTCCATATTTTATATCTGAAAAAAGGGTGACGGGCATTACAGTTGTATCTGTACTCAATGTGAAACTCATACATAAGCAACTTAACGGAATAAGGATGAAGATGTTTATTTTCATATTCCTTTTTTATTTAGTCGGTCAGTTTAAAAACAAAAGGTATTTCAATATGCATTTCCCTGCGGACACCTCTGTGTGAACCCGGTATCCATTTAGGCATCTTTTTCATCACTCTTACTATTTCTTTATTAAATAGATTGGAACTACTTTCAATTATTTTTATATCTGCAATACTGCCATCCTGCGTGATTGTAAACCTACAAATAGCATCTCCTTCTATTCCAGCTTCCTGTGCTGCAGGTGGATATTTAATATTTTTACTGAAAAACTTCTCTAATTCCGCTGTGCCTCCCGGAAATTCAGGAGTAGGCTCTACAAACGTAAAGATTGGTAAGAAGGGATCCTCTTCTTCTACCAATAAAGTATCTGTTGTTTGTATCCGGAGAGAATCCGGAGAGAAAGCCATACAGTATGAAGGTAGGACAAAAAACAGTCCCAACCATAAGATTATCCGTATTTTATATATACTATCCAGCATGCTTCTTTTTTATATTATGATCATGAAAAATATTCTTTTAATTCGGTGCGCAATTTTTTGTAGGCGATACCCATTTGGGTTTCGACTGTGTTAACTGTGATGTTTAATTCTTCTGCTATCTCTTTTTGTTTTTTGCCTTCTATTTTGCTCATGATAAATATTTTACGGCAACGGTCAGAGAGGGAGTCCAACGCTTTTTCTATAATTTTCTGAACTTCTGTGGTTGAAAATATATCTTCGTTTAATGCCTGTAAAGAGTTTATACTGATTTGTAACGTTTGGTGTTGCTCTTCTTTTAACTTTCCTGCCGTTTCGGTTTTGATGGTTTCATGGCGGAGGTAGTTCAGGCATTTATTTTTTACGGATGTAAACAGGTAAGCGGGAATATTTAAAGACATGGTAAGAAGCTCCCGTTTTTCCCATAATTCTGTAAATACATCCTGCACAATATTCTCCGCTTCCTCTTCGTTCAGGACATAGGCCCTGGCGAAAGATTTCATCCGGGAGAAATAGGTGAGATAGATACCTTCAAAATTATGTATTTGTTCTTGCATAAATAGATTGCCTAAGGTAGACTGAGGGTAAAAATAGCGGAAATAATTTAATTATAGTACACTATAACGGGTTATAACATATAAAATAGGTACATTTGTGCATCTTTTTATAAATAAATTAATATGGCTAAAAGAAGACTATTAAAGAGAGATATCAGCTATGTGGCTGGTGATCTGGTAACAGAAGTATTGGTGTTGGCGCAGTTGGTTCCGGGTGTTGACCAGGGAAAAGCGGAAGCACTCATTAATCGTATTGCTGATATGCACGATGATTATATTAAACGTGCGCACCAACCGGCAGGAAAAGACAATAAGAAAGCAGTGAAAGAGTATTACCGTGCACTGGTAACCGATCTGCAACAGGAGATTGATACCATTGAAAAAGAGATAGAAGCGCTGTCCAAAGATAAAGTGGCGGAATGAAGAAATCGTTTAGCAGGTGGTTGCTAAAGGTTATGGGGTGGAAAGTCGGACCGGAAGGTGAAGATGTACCTAAATGTGTTATTTGTGTAGCTCCCCATACCAGTAACTGGGATTTTATTTTCGGAAAGCTTTTTTATCTGGCTGTAGGCCGGGATGCCAAATTCCTTATTAAGAAGGATTGGTTCTTTTTTCCTTTTAATTTGTTGTTCGACTGGTTGGGAGGGGTTCCGGTAGACCGGAAGAAAAAGACTTCGGTGACCGACCAAATGGTGGAAGAATTTAATCGCCGTGAGAAGTTCCAACTGGCAATAACACCTGAAGGAACACGCAAAGCGGCGCAGGAGTGGAAGAAAGGTTTTTATTATATTGCTAACGGTGCTCATGTTCCCATTATGATTGCGTATCTGGATTATGGGAAAAAGGAGATCGGTATAAAGGGGCTTTTTTATCCAACCGGTGATGTTGAAGAAGATATATGTAAAATACGTTCTTATTACCGCGGAGTGACAGCGCGTCATCCGGAAAGATTTGTTGAATAAAAGGTAGTTAGTAGTTGGTAGATAGTAGTGTAGAGAACTTACTTTACATCTTATATCTACAGAAATGAGCGAAGCGAATCTACTAACTACCAACTACTATCTACTAACTACTAAAAAATACTACTATGGCTAACAAATTACGCATCAGTATGATCCAATCCCATATTATATGGGAAGACCGGGATGAGAACCTGGGTTGTTACGGAGATTTGATTAAGCGGGTAAGTGGTAAAACCGATCTGGCGATATTGCCGGAGACTTTTTCTACCGGTTTTTCTATGCATGTGGAAGCTTTGGCTGATACGCCTGATGGGGTAACGATCCGTACCGTAAAGAAGTGGGCGGTTGCGTATAATGTAGCAGTGGCCGGTAGTTTTATTGTTAAAGAGAACGGTAAGTTTTATAACCGGGCTTTTTTTATTACTCCGGCAGGAGAGGAGTATTATTATGATAAACGCCATTTGTTCCGTATGGCTGGGGAAGCTCAGGTTTTTACGGAAGGTACCCGCCAGGTTATTGTTTCTTATAAAGAGTGGAATATTTGTTTGCAGGTGTGTTATGACCTGCGTTTTCCCGTGTGGAGCCGTAACGTGAATAACTCCTATGATTTGTTGATTTATGTGGCCAACTGGCCCGAAGCCCGGCGTAAAGTGTGGAAAACCCTGTTACAGGCACGTGCTATGGAGAATATGGCGTATGTGTGTGGTGTGAACCGGGTGGGCATAGATGGCAAAGGTTTTGTGTACCGTGGGGATTCGCTGGTGTTTTCGCCTAAAGGGAAGAAACTGGCGGATGCAGGTAAAAGGGCTGAAATTACCCGCACCTATACTCTGGACAAGGAGGAGTTGGAGGAGTTCCGGACCAGGTTCCCGGCATGGAAAGATGCTGATCAATTTTCTATTTCTTTATGAAAGAAAGGTCGCCATGGGCCTGGGTTCCCTCTCTCTATTTTGCGGAAGGATTGCCCTATGTGGCTATAATTAATGTAACGGCTATTATGTATCTGCGTTTGGGGTTGAGTAACGCGGAGATGACTTTTTATACCGGTTGGTTATACCTGCCCTGGGTGATCAAACCGTTCTGGAGTCCGTTTGTGGATATTCTTAAAACCAAACGGTGGTGGATATTTATCATGCAGTTGTTACTGGGGGCCGGTATGGCCGGTGTGGCATTTACTATTCCAACGACATTTTATTTACAGGCTACACTGGCTTTTTTCTGGCTGATGGCTTTTGGTTCGGCTACACACGATATTGCGGCAGACGGTTTTTATATGCTGGGTCTGACACACGAAAAGCAGGCCTTTTTTATCGGGATACGTAATACCTGTTACCGGATAGCGATGATTACCGTACAGGGATTGTTGGTGATGATTGCCGGGTTACTGGAAAAATCTACCGGCCGTATTCCTTTTTCGTGGAGTATTGTTTTTTATATCCTGGCGGCTTTGTTAATTGGGTTGGCTTTGTGGCACCGTTTTATCCTGCCTTATCCGGAGGAGGATTCTCCCCGTGAGGATTTAACGCCGGGAATTATATTGAATGAGTTTGTAAAAACTTTCTGGGAGTTTTTTAGTAAAGAAGGGATAGTTGTTACTTTACTGTTTATTTTGTTTTTCCGTTTGGGGGAGTCGCAACTATTAAAGATATCGGCTGCTTTTTTTCTGGATGACCCTCAACAGGGTGGTTTAGGTCTGGAAACGGCACAAGTTGGGTTTATTGTGGGTACTGTGGGGATTATCGCTTTATTGGCAGGCGGTATCGTTGGGGGAGTCGTCATAGCCAGAGATGGTTTAAGACGGTGGCTGTTTCCTATGGCTCTCTCGGTTGCCGTACCGAATGCACTTTATCTGCTACTGGCTTATTTACAACCGGAAAGTGTGTGGTTAGTGAATGTTTGTGTGGCGGTGGAACAGTTTGGGTATGGCTTTGGTATTACCGCTTTTATGATGTATCTGATGTTATTTTCGGAAGGTACATATAAGACTTCTCATTATGCTTTGTGTACCGGCTTTATGGCGTTAGGGATGATGCTGCCCGGTATGGTGTCCGGTTGGATACAGGAACAGGTTGGGTATCCTCTTTTCTTTGTCTGGGTGTTGGTTTGTTGTGTGCCCATCTTTTTTGTGATTCCTTTTTTGAGGATTGTCAGGGAGTAAAGTATAGGGAACGCAGATTACGCAGACAGCGCAGAAGAGCTGCTGTTCGGCGTAGCGTCTTCGCTACGTCGCAAAGAATTTATGAGCCTCCTGGCTCACGTGAGGCTGGAGCCTCACTTTTATTACCGACGTAGCGAAGACGCTACGCCGAACAAAGGGGTTGACGACATTGGCGTTGGATGGAGGGGAGTTGTACTCCCCGACAAGTGAGTCTTGGGATTTGTAATCCTGGTGGTTCAATTCTTTATTGTCTGTTAGTTTAAGACACAGATTTAAATCTGCGCCAGCAAAAGGCAGCAAAAGGGCAGCAGAAAAAGACAAAGGAAACAGGCAGTTTGTGTATTTTAATTATACACAACTGCCTGTTTCTTTGTGATCCCCGTTTTCGCGGGGGATAGGTATTTCTTTTTGTTTTTATTCTGCTATTCAACAGACCACTCGAAGAGGCCGGCGGCGTGTTTCGGAGGGAGTTGTACTTGCAGTTTTAATGCTTTTGTTTTTACAGGATGGAAGGTTACCCTGTTGGCTATTCCTTTGGTTGTGCCGTAAGGGATTCTGTTTTCTACCGGTTGCCATTCGCCGTTTTCATCCTGGTAATAAATACTCCAGCTTTCGGGTATACGGCAGCCTCCCCACGGTGCGTCGTCGTACCAGAATACAGTACTACTGGATACTTCTGCCGGATTTTCAAACTCGTAACTGATCCATTCTGTTGTTCCCTCTTTTGGCCACCAATGGTAGTAAGGAGCAGAACGGTCGTTTTCGTCGGCCGGAATTAATCCGTCATTGATAGCAGAAATAGATCTAACATTATGAGAGGCATCAATTTTAGCATTTGTGGTGAGGGTATGAGGCATCACCGGACGTGTTGCGCTTAGATCCTGTGGCAACCAGACTGCCATTTCACCGGGTCCGCGGTGTGCCCATGCATAATAAGGAATTAAGTTTAATTCCACATCTTTAGGAACCAAACGTCCGCTTTCATCGTATGCCAGAGTTTGTGCTGCTGTTTTTATTATATTGATACCATACAACATGTCGGGTTTCTTTTCTACGGTAAATTCCGGCTTGCGGTTCATAAAGCTGCTTAGTACGCTGAAGTCGTTATCAACCCATTCGGCACAATATACAATCGGCCCTCTTTCTACTGCTACTTTTCCTTTGTCGGCTTCTACTTTGGATATAGCCCGTACCGTACGTGGCGCCATGTCGAATTCAACTTCTATAATGTCGCCTTTTTTCCATGTGCGGTTAATATTCGCATATCCTTTGTCGATTTCACTTTTTACTTCGTTTCCGTTTACTTTTATGCGGAAGCTAAGTTCTTTATTGTCTGTGTAATGATAGAGGTCACTGGGTACAACCTGATCGTTTACCCAACCCGGTATACGGACTTTCATATTGAACTGCTGGCGTCCGGCAGGAGCTACCTCTATCTTGATTTTTCCTTCCCAGGGATATTCGGTAGTCTGGGTTAGTTTCACATTTTTACCTTTTACTTTCAGGTCGGATGTATTGCTCATAAATAAGTTTACAAATACATTCTGATCCTGTACGGCATAGATATATCCGGGTACCGAAGGAATAAAACGGCATGCGTTGGAAGGACAGCAGGCACAGCCGAACCAGGGCTGCCGCTGGTGCTGTCCGATTGACTCAAGCGGGTTTGGGTAGAAGAATCCACCGCCATCCAGTGAGATTCCGGAAATTAATCCGTTATATAGGGTGCGTTCGAGTACATCGAAATATTTGCCTTCGCCATGTAACAGGAAGAGGCGGTAGTTCCAGTATACATTTCCTATCGCAGCACAGGTTTCGCAATAGGCAGACATGTTGGGCAATTCGTAATTCTCACCGAATGCTTCGCCGTGGCTTGTTGCTCCGATACCTCCGGTGATGTATAGTTTTTTGGTTACCACATTGTTCCATATCCGGCCGATAGCATCAATGTATCCCTGATCGCCTGTAAGGGCGGCAACATCTGCCATACCCGAGTACATATAGGCTGCACGTACGGCATGGCCAACGGCTTCGTCCTGCTCCAGTACAGGCAGATGTGCCTGGCTATAAGCATCTGTACGGGTGGTGTAGCCTCTTTTATCAAGGAAAAATTTGGCCAGATCAAGGTATCTCTGTTCGCCGGTTACTGTATATAATTTCGCTAATGCCATTTCTGTGATCTGGTGTCCGGGAACTTTTACCTGTTGGCCCGGTTTATCTCCGATCTCTCTGTCTACGCAATCGGCAAATTTGATAGCAATATCCAGGAAATTCCGTTTTCCGGTTGCCTGGTAATGTGCAATAGCTCCTTCTATCAGGTGGCCCAGGTTGTAGAATTCGTGGCTTAGTTCTTCTACTTTTTCCCACCGTTTGCTTCCGGCCCATTCATGGGGTTTATCGGGGTTCATGGTACGGGAGGTGAACAGATAGCCGTCCGGTTCCTGTGCGGCTGCTACGATAGCGATTACACTATCA
The DNA here is from genome assembly GCA_021203545.1 of Tannerellaceae bacterium. Lineage (GTDB taxonomy): Bacteria > Bacteroidota > Bacteroidia > Bacteroidales > Tannerellaceae > UBA4116. The sequence goes on from JAJQAZ010000063.1 coordinate 76,481, forward strand.
ATATATTGTTCGAGTTGTTTGTCGGGATAGGTTTGCAATAGATAACTGGCACCTTCGATTGTTTTGTAAACATCCGTATCATCGAAAGGTAGTCCGCCTACAACATGTTCGTGGCTGGGGCAGGCTGCATTGCAGAAGTTTTCGTAACGTCCGGTTTCTTCGCATTTACTAAACGCTAACTGGATGGTGACTTCGCGGCTGGCCTGCAGGCGTTGTCCCCAGAAGTTGTCGGTTACTTTTACCGATGTGAAGGGTACAGGATTAATTGGATATCCGCTTCCCGGCATCTGGGCATGGAGGCATAAACAACTACCCAATAATGCGGTTAATACTATTTTTCATTTTCTATGGTATTATATTAGTGATTTATGTACAAATTAAAGTGAAATATAGATTACCGGAATACAACAAACGTATAATATTTGTTGTATTTCCCGGTTTTAGATTTATGTCGTATTTATTTAGATTATTTTGTCATCCGTACTTTTAGATTATTCCCCACCGGTACTGTATTTATTTATGAATTCTTTAGGCAGCATACCAAACTGTTTCTGAAAACATTTGGTAAAGTAAGATGGGTTGTTAAAACCTACCTGATAGCAGATTTCATTGATCCGGTATTGACGGGTAGAGAGTAATTCGGCTGCTTTTTTCAACCGGATCAGTTGTATCAATACATTGGGAGTCATGTCTACCAATTGTTTGAGTTTAGAGAATAGTCCGGAGCGGCTGATGTTCAGTTCTCCGGCAAGTGTTTCAATGGAGAAATTTTCATTGGAGATGTTTTCTTCAATGATGGCATTGAGTTTGGAAAGGAATTGTTTGTCTGCCTGATCACCCGCCACACTATGTAGAGGTGTTAATGGTATTTCCGAAAACCGTTTGCGTAACTGTTCCCGTACATTTAACAGGTTTGTGATCATGGCCTGTAATATCTGGGGTGAGAAGGGTTTTTCCACATACGCGTCCGCACCGGCCTGGATACCCTGTAATTTGGATCTGTTATCGGTTTTAGCTGTTAACAGGATCAGAGGAATATGGCAGAAGTGGATGTTTTCTTTAACTTTTTTGCATAGGGTTATACCGTCCATTTCCGGCATCATAACATCGCTCACAATGATATCTATAGGGTGTTGCCCTAATTCCTGAAGTCCTTTTATTCCATTTTCGGCAAGAATAATATTATAAGAGGATTCCAGCATTTCACACAGGAAATTGCGCATATCCGTATGGTCTTCTACGATCAATAGGGTAGGAGCCTGTTCGGTTTCCGTTACGTAGTTATTGACTTGTTTAGACTCTCCGGTTATACCGGTTCCGTCATTGTATAATACCTCCGGAGATAGGATCATATCCTGTTTTTCTGTTTGTGTGACGGATACCGGCCGGGAGGGTGTGAGCGGTATCGTTGCTATAAATTCGCAATAGTTGTTTTGTTCGCTTTCTACCTCTATCATTCCTTCATGTAATTCTGTAAGAGATTTTACTAATGAAAGGCCGAGTCCGGTTCCGGCATTTTTTCCGCTATTGCTTTGATAGAAGGGCAGGAATATATTCTTTAAGTCTGTCCGGGGAATTCCTTTACCATCGTCTTTTACCCGGATTGTAAAGGTTTTTTTGTCGGAATAAATAGTCAGATCTATATTTGTATGGGCATATTTGATCGCATTTGTCAACAGGTTACTGATCACTTTAGTAATAGCTTCCGGATCAATCGTTGCAATCAGTTCCTTATCCGGTATATGGAGATTAAGTTTCAATCCTTTCACTTCTGCCAGCGGATGAAACCTTTCGTATACACTATATACCAGTTCTCCTAAATTGGTTTGGGTATAGTTTATAACGAAGGCTCCTTCTTCGGCTTTTCTGAAATCCAGTAACTGGTTCACAAGAGATAATAACCTGAATCCGTTGCGTTCAATAATTTTTATATCTCCCCGTACAAAGCCAGGTAAAAGTTCGCTTTTACTCATTATTTTTTTTAATGGGCCGATAATCAGCGATACAGGTGTACGTATCTCGTGTGCAATCATGGTAAAGAAATTGATTTTTGCTTCATGCGGTTCCCGTTCTTTTTCTTCGTTTAATTGCCGGGCCCGGGCCAGTTGTTTTTTTCAGTCTGCTTTTTTAAGTAGAAGAAAAGAATTCCCAAAAGAGTAATTGTTATTATCAGATATATTACATAGGCTACAGGCGAACGCCAGTAAGGAGGATGAATGATGATCGTAAGCGTAGTTCCCTTTTTATTCCATATCCCATCGTTGTTTGACCCCTGTACCCGGAATGTGTAGGTTCCGGCCGGCAGGTTTGTATAAGTTGCTTTCCGTTCGTTTCCCACGTCGTTCCAGTTTCTGTCGAAACCTTCCAGCATATACCTGTACTGGTTTTTAGAGGGAATCGTATAGCTCAATGCTGCAAATTCAATACTAAATACATTTTCCCTGTGGGATAATTCAATCTGTTCTGCTGTCTGGATAGAACCTGACAGGACAGAAGGATACTTCTGCGGAGTCGCATCCTGATTAAATATCTGCAGGTTTGTAATAATAACAGGAGGTATATACCGGTTTGCATAGATTGACCGGGGATTGATGATATTAAATCCGTTGATAGTACCTAAATAAAGGAGTCCGCTCCGGCTACGTATGCCGGAGTTATTACAGAACTGATCGTTCTGTAATCCGTCCTGTTTAGAAAAATGCCGGAAGGTTTGATCTTCCGGATTAAACCGGTACAACCCTTTGTTGGTTGTAATCCATAAATAATTATCGTCGCCTATTATTTTTGCAACATGCAGGTATTCGTTGGCAATAGGTACGAGTTTAAACGTTTCCTTTTGTCTGTCCATACAGCATAGACCTTCTTCCGTACCGATCCATAAATATCCTTCATTATCAACATACAAAGAAGTAACCAGGTCGCTTATAAGCGAATCCGGATTTTCTTTGTTGTGTTCATACTGTTTCCATTCGCCGGTTTGTTTGTTGTATTTAAATATTCCATTTCCAAGGGTTGCAAACCATAGGTGATGCGTTTCGTCTTGCAGTGCGCCGATAACCATTGTTTTCGTTTCAATTGCAGGAATAAAATTGTCGGTTTGCCGGTCGTAGTACGCGATACCGGACATGGTACCTATCCATAATGTATCTGTCCGGTCTATGAATAGGGTATAAATACTGCTATCACCGGCTCTTTGTATCTGTGAACGGTCCCGAAGGTAATAAGTAAATTTTTTGGTAGGAAGGTGTAGCTTGTTTAAACCACCGGAATAGGTTCCTATCCACAAATAGTCTCCGTCCTGTACCAGGGCGTGTACATTGTGGTAAGATAAGCTGTTTTTTTCCTGTTTCCGGTAAGTAATTTGTGAACCGGTTTGTGGAAGGATCAAAGCAACTTAAGCCTCCGTCGTCCGATCCTATCCAGATATTGCCTTTATTATCTTCGCAGAAACAACTGATAATTTGCCCGCTTACCGAATTGGTGAATCCGGAATGCGAATATCCTTTGATCGCGCCGCTATAAGGTGCCGCGTAATTGATACCCCCGTAATAGGTTCCTACCCAAAGCCCTCCTTCTTTATCGAGGTAGAGAGGATATACAAAATTATTGGATAGACTGTTTTTATGGAATTCCGAAGCTTTCATTGTTTCAGTTTCGTAGGTTATGGTATTGAACACAGTTAGTCCATCATCCGATCCGATTAATAAAATTCCCGGTTTGTATTGCAGGATGGAGTGGATATGGGTAATACCGCCGGGAGTACCCGGAGTGAGAAAGGATTGTATTTTGCCTGTTTTTCTGTTTAGTTTCCAGATGCCATGACTCCATGTGCCCAGCCAGAGTATGTTTGAGTGATCTTCGGCGATTGTGTAGGAAAAGAAAGCCGGATCGTTGAATGGTATATCCAGTCCGAATGATTCAAATTTTTCCGTTAAGTAATCATATCGATATAGATGGGTACCTCCTAATTGTCCGCAAACCCACAGATAGTCTTCACTGTCTACAAATATGTTATAGATTTTTCCGCTGAAAGATTGTGTTGTATCTGAGGTGAAACAGTTATTATAAAGCTTTATTTCTTTACTGTCCGGATAGTAGGAATAGATACCTTCTTCTAAAGAGGCGATCCAGATATTCCCGTATTTGTCTTCCTGTATACCTGTTATCTGCCCACCTATTACTTTACCGCAGGATGTACTGATTGTAAAAGGGGTAAATGTATCGGTTGTGCGGTTGTATAGATAGATACCTTCGTCAGTACCTACCCAAAGGTTTTTATGGGTATCTTCAAAAAGAGAAAAGATGTAATTATTTCCGATTGATCCGGGATTATCGGCTTCTTTTCTATAAACTTTAATAGTCTGCCCATCAAATCTGTTCAATCCGTTTTTCTGTACCAAACCACATGAATCCCTGGTAATCCTGACATAAAGATCTGATAGTATTAGAGGATAATCCGTTTTCTATTTCATAGTGAATAAAACGGAAGGGTTCGTTGGCTTTTCCTTCTTTACAAAAGAATAATACTATAAAAAGTATGTAAATGCGGTGGTTTATAGATGTAATCATAAGGGTTCTAAATATTCATAGTAAAATAAATGCAAGGGCAAGATACAATTTTAAAAACATAGAATAAATTTCTTCTGTCCAAAAAAATATAACAAAATAGTACAATTCGTGACAGAATAATTTGTGTTTCTTGGTTAATATTTTGATTTATAGGTTTTTATTATGTTTTTGTTGTTTTTGTTTCCAATATTATTCTACCATTCTATTAGATTGATTTACCATTGTTTTGCCGCGCTTCTTTCTTTATTTGCTTATCCTTTCCGGAGAATAAAATATTATGGAATAATAAGAGTAGATAATATTATGAATAACACAAAACTGATTTTTTCGTCTGCCATATTGTTTCTCTGTTTAGGGATGGCCTGTAAGGATGAGAAACCTTCGATGAAAATCTTATCGGAAGTCTCTTTTACAGAGGTAGAATTAACAGATGATTTCTGGAGCCCACGTATTGAGGTAAACCGTACCGTTTCTATTCCTTCCGCTTTTCATCAGTGTGAAATAAACGGACGTTTTGACAATTTTGCCTTAGCCGGTGGATTGATAGAGGGAGAGCATCAGGGTGATTTTTCCTTTGATGATACGGATCCTTATAAAATTATAGAGGGAGCTTCCTATTCTCTGGCTGTAAGATATGATCCTCAGCTGGATGCTTATCTGGACAGTGTAATTGCATTGATTGGTGCGGCTCAGGAACCGGACGGTTATCTGACTACCTGTGTTACAAACCGGTGTGAAAGGTTATCCGGCTGGTGGGGCAGCGAAAGATGGGAACGGATTAATAGTCATGAATTGTATAACAGCGGACACTTATATGAGGCAGCAGTAGCCCATTTTCAGGCAACAGGAAAAAGGAGTTTGTTGGATATAGCTATAAAAAATGCGGACCTGGTATGTGAAGTGTTTGGCCTGGGGGAGGAGCAGATCAAATATCCGAGTGGGCATCCGATTATAGAAATGGCATTGGTAAAACTGTATCAGGTAACCGGTGAGGAGAAGTATCTGAATCAGGCCCGTTATTTTGTTGAAGAGGCCGGACGGTTGTCTAATGGCCGCAGGCCGGGTATTTATAGCCAGGATCATCTTCCGGTTTTACAACAGGAGGAGATTGTAGGGCATGCCGTACGTGTCGGTTATTTCTATTCCGGCGTGGTAGATGTGGCTATGCAGACACAGGACCCGGATTATTTTGAAGCTGTGTGCCGTATATGGGATAATATGGCGACAAAGAAACTTTACATAACCGGTGGGATTGGATCGCGTGCGCAGGGGGAAGGTTTCGGGCCGGAATATGAACTACATAACCATAGTGCTTATTGCGAAACCTGTGCTTCGATTGCGAATGTATACTGGAATCAGCGTATGTTTCTGGCAACAGGCGAAAGTAAGTATGCGGATGTGTTGGAACGTGCTCTTTATAACGGTGTTATTTCGGGGGTGTCGCTAAGTGGTGACCGGTTCTTTTATGATAATCCGTTGGAGTCGTTAGGGCAACATGAACGGGAAGAGTGGTTTGGCTGTGCCTGTTGTCCGGGTAATGTAACCCGTTTTATGGCTTCTGTTCCCAAATATATTTATGCAACCGGAGAAAACTCTTTATATATAAACCTATATATTGATGGAAAGGTCAATACCCATGTAGCTGGTAAGGAACTAAAAATTATTCAGGAAACAGGCTATCCATGGGATGGAAAAGTAACTATAGAGGTAATGCCTCAGGATGCATCTTCTTTTTCTTTGAATCTTCGTATTCCGGGGTGGGCTCAGGAAGAACCTGTTCCGGGGAGTGATTTATACCGTTTTATCTCACCTTCAGATAAAAAATATTCCATACAGGTAAACGGTGAAGAGTATAAAACAAAACCGGTAAACGGGTATGCTGAAATTAACCGGCAGTGGGAGCCGGGTGATAAAGTGGAGATCGTATTACCTATGGAAGTACGGAAAGTACAATCACGTGAAAATGTGAAAGATAATAAAGGGCTTTTAGCTATTACCCGTGGTCCTATCGTGTACTGCATGGAAGGAACAGATCAGCCGGACCGGCATG
>JAJQAZ010000063.1:83199-94173 GCA_021203545.1 Tannerellaceae bacterium
ACTGCATGGAAGGAACAGATCAGCCGGACCGGCATGGTTTAATAAATATGTGCCAGAGAAACAGGAATTTATCCCGGTATCTGAACCGGAAAAATTAGGTGGTATTGTAGCGTTAAAGGGAAGCGCGAAAGAAATTTTTGATTTGAATGGGGAAGTTATAGAAAGAGAAGTGCCTGTAACAGCTATTCCTTATTCTACCTGGAATAACCGGGGAAAAGCGGAAATGCGTGTGTGGATACCGGCCACAAAGGAATATGCTCATCCGGTTCCCGGATCAACCATAGCCTCGCGGGCTAAATCGTATACGGTAGTAAGTGCTCCTATCCAGAAGGACGGTTTACCTATTGAGCGGCGTGAATGGTGTTATGGGGTAAATGACCAGTGGGATCCTAAAAGTTCGGCCGACCAGTCCAAGCCCTATCATTATTTCTGGTTAAAAAGAGGATCGGAGGAAAGTATTGAATATGAGTTTGATCAACCTTATACGGTAAGTAACACCGAAGTATATTGGCTTGAGTTTGATCATTATGATGAAAATTATCATATTCCTGCTTCGTGGAAACTGCAATATAAATCAGGTAATGGGTGGAAAGATGTAGAAGCGAAAGAACCGTATGGATGTGAAAAGGACCGCTACAACTCTGTAGATTTTACCCCTGTAACGACTACAGGACTAAAACTGGTAGTACAACTACAGGAAGGAGAATCCGGAGGGGTAATAGAATGGAAAGTAAATTAAGAGAAATATGAAAAAGCAAATTGTTAAACCATTAATTTAAAAAAATGAGAAAGAAAACCATTTTGAACGGCTATCTCAGAGTTTTATTGATAGCATGTTGTGGTATAGGCATGCCGGCATCGTTGTTGGCAACCTCTACGGAAAAAACAGGTGTTCCGGGTGTAACACAACAAACCGTTACCATATCCGGAACTATAACCAATGAATCCGGCATGGAACTGACCGGGGTAAATATTGTGGAGAAAGGAACTCTGAACGGAACGATGAGTGACCTGGACGGGCGGTTTCAGTTATCAGTTTCTCCGGGAGCCGTATTGGTTTTACGTATATCGGATATGTTTCTCAGGAAGTATCTGTAAGTGGTAAAAATGTAATACAAGTGGTATTGCGGGAAGATAGCCGCCTGATGGATGAAGTTGTGGTAATTGGTTACGGTACCCAGCGTAAAGGGGATATAACCAGTGCTATTTCCAGTGTGAAGGCAGAAGATTTTACAGTAGGTAAAATTGGGGATGCAGCCGAGTTAATTAAAGGAAAAGTGGCAGGTTTAAGTATTACTAATTCATCCGGTAATCCGACTGAAAGCTCCAGTATTATGTTGCGTGGTGTGACTACTGTAGTTGGTAACGTAACTCCATTGATTTTGGTAGATGGTATAGAGGGTTCGCTTACAACAGTTGCACCGGAGAATATTGCTTCTATTGATATCCTGAAAGATGCGTCTGCGGCAGCTATTTATGGTACCCGCGGAGCGAATGGTGTAATTATTATTACTACAAAAACCGGTAGACGCGGATCGCAGTCCAGTGTAAGCTATAACAGTTATGTATCCTTCTCGAATTGGTTTAAAAAATCAGATTTTATGGATACACAGGATATTATTTACGGACGTACTTCCTTTAGTTATGAAGGATATGATACTGATTGGTTAGCGGCCGTTACCCGCAAAGCAGGGTTTACACACAATCATTCCATTTCTATTAATGGTGGTTCCGAAAATACTGTATACGCAGCCAACGTAACTTATAGCGATGAAGAAGGTATCATGCGTAAGAGTGACAACCGGAACCTGAAAATGCAGATGGATATAACCCAGTATGCGTTGAGTGATATTTTAAAGTTTAACTTTAATGCTTTGGTCAGCCGCCAGACTTATACCCTGAATGATAACAACTATGTATATCGTCAGGCAATTATCCGGAATCCCTCTTCACCGATTTACAATGAGGATGGTTCTTACTATGAAAACCTGAATCTACTCTATTATTATAACCCGGTTAGTATCCAGAATGAGTATATAGGTGACGGACGTAACCGTTTCTACCGTCTGACAGGTAATATTACGGTGGAACCTATTAAAGGGTGGCAGACAAACCTGATGTTGTCTATGAAAGAGAATGTGTATACAGGACAAAGTTATACTACAGCTAACCATTATTCATTAATCAGAGAGAATGACTATAATGGTTCTGCCAGTAAGAATGAAACTGCAACCCGCAGTGATAATCTGGAATTGACTTCCAAATATGACCTTATTACTAATAAACACCGGCTGAACGCATTGGTGGGTTATAGTTATTTATATAATGTAAATGACGGATTTAATGCCGGTAATGGTAATTTTCCAAGCCAGGTGTTTATGTATAATAATTTAGGATTGGGTACATTGCTTACAGAAGAAGACCGCCATGCCTGGATGGGTTCTTATAAAAATGACAATAAACTGGTTAGTTTCTTCGGACGCGTAAGTTACGGGTATGATGACCGGTACAATGTGATGGTGAGTGTACGCCGTGAAGGTTCCAGCAAATTTGGGGTGAATCACAAATGGGGAACTTTCCCGGGAGCATCTGCAAGCTGGAATATCCATAATGAGCAGTTTATGGAGCCTGTTACCTGGCTGGATAATCTGAAACTGCGTGTAAGTTATGGTGTGACAGGGGTTATACCGGGAGACTCTTATTTGTCCTTATACCGGTATGATTATGATGCCTATGGTGATATTCTGGACAAAGAAGGAAACTGGATTCAGACACTCGAAGTAGGTCAGAATGTAAACAGAGACCTGAAATGGGAAACAACGCGTGAGTGGAATTTTGGTCTGGATTGGAGTGTGTTTAATGACAGATTTGGTGGTAGTGTGGATTATTATGTAAAAACTACTTCCGATCTGCTTTATGATTATAGTGTACCGGTTCCTCCAAATCTGTATGGATATACTACGGCAAACGTAGGTAAACTGAGAAATAACGGTATTGAGGTGATGCTTATGGGCGCGCCTGTGCGTACAAAAGAATTTGAATGGAATACCACAGTTACTTTATCCCATAATAAAAATAAATTGATCAGTCTGAATAATGACTTGTATCAAACAGATACTTTCCATGAAGTCGGAGGTTTAGGAGAACCTATAAGTACTCCTACCCATTATATGGAAGAGGGACAGAGCCTTGGAGGATACTGGGGATTGAAATCCGTAGGTGTCAGTAAAGATGGAGTTGTATTGGTGGAAGTTTCTGATGGAGAGGGTGGCTGGACTGTAAAAGAGTTCAATACTAATCTGAATGTGAAAGAGAACCGCCAGCGTCTGGGAAATGGTCTTCCGAAACTTTATCTGGGATGGAGTAATACATTCCGTTATAAAGGTTTTGACCTGAATTTATTGTTTACCGGACAGTTTGGTTATAAAATATTAAATGCACAACGTGCCTATTATGAAAATAACTCAGTAGCCTATAACCGTTTGAAATCTGCTGCTAACTGGTATGGGGCGATCAATCCGGATGGAACACCTTATATTGATGAAGCAACCGGCCAGCAAAAGAGTGTTCAGTTATCCAATTCTATGGGACAGGGCTTCTGGAGTGATCATCTGGAAAGAGGTGATTTCTTTAAGTTAAGCAATGTAACACTGGGGTATAAAATACCGTTGTCGTCCGGTATGGAAAAGTATATCCGCGATGCCCGTATCTATGTATCCGCGCAAAATGTATTCTGTATCACCGGTTATTCCGGAATTGACCCGGAAGTTTCCAACTATTTTTTATCTCCGGGAATAGATGCGCAGGATAAATATCCTACTACCCGTAGTTTTACCGTTGGAGTGAATTTTAACTTTTAAATTAAAAACTCATTATGAAACAATATATAAAGAAAGCTTTTGTAGGGTTAGTGGCTGGTAGTCTGTTCACTATCACTGCCTGTACCGATTTGTCGGAAACGTTGTATAGTTCATTGAATGATGATAATATTGATCTTACCAGCGAAAAAGATATTGCCTCATTAATGGGGCAGGCTATCGCTAAGTTTCGTTATATTAATGCTTCCTTGTTTGGTAATTGGGAACTGCAGGAACAGTGTACAGATTTGTATATGGTTCCTTTCCGCATAGGTATTGGTTGGGGTGACCTGTATGTAAATCTTCACAAACATGACTGGAACTATAATTTGGGTCATGCCGAAAATATCTGGAATTTTGCATATGGTTGTGTTGGGTATTGTAATCTGTCGTTGGATGTATTACCTGAAGAAAAAGTTACCGATCGTGCACAAATGCGCTATTACCGTGCATTGTCCTATTATATATTACTCGATAACTTCCGGAATGTTCCTTTGTTGGAAACAATGGATCTCCCCGATGGATATTTGCCGGAACAAGCAACAGCGCAAGAGGTATATGATTTTTGTATCAAAGAATTAAATGAAATCAAAGAGGAGATCGGTACGGAAAAATATTTTGGTTATGGAAACCGGTGGGCTGTTTGTATGGTACTTGCTAAATTATATCTGAATAAAAATGTTTATTTGGGAACAACAGATAATACCGGTTATGAAGCTGCTCTGGAGGAAGTGAATGATATCCTTGCGAATGGCGGATATACACTGGCACCTAATTATAGTGATAATTTCCGTGAGAATATTGAAAGTAACCCGGAAATTATTTTTGCTATTCCACAGGACCGGACCCATGCTACCCATTTCCTGTTACATACGTATGCATTTCCACAAGTGGGTCTGGAAGCGTTCGGATGTACAGGAACAGCGACGAACGGCAGTTGTGCTGTGCCTCAGTTTATTGATACCTATGATCCGGATGATAAGCGTTTGACCGATACATGGACAGGTGGTGTTCAACGGTATGCGGTTAGTAATCCGGATGGGTCTTATACTCCGCAGGCAGGTGACCCTATTCCTTATGACGAAGATGACTGGGCTGGGGAGGGTTATCTCAACTACAACAAAAATGTACATTCAATAGATAATCCGGGTGCTTATAAACAGGAAGGGTATCGTATAGTAAAGTATGAAGTAGTAGCCGGAAGATATGGAACGTCTGCTGATGATCTTCCTTTTTTCCGTCTGGCAGATGTGATGTTTATTAAAGCGGAATGTTTATTACGGTTGGGACGTGAAGAACAAACTGCGGCCGACTTAATTACTCAGGTCCGGGAGCGTTCATTTGATGTAGCTTCAAAAGCTATCCGTACTGTTGCTGACCTAAAAGGTGGCAGTGTGTATGACTATGGTCACCGGGAATACAGATCTGAGGGATATAATAACTGGGATTCTTCTTCTTATATATATACACAAGAAGGAGGTGCTGATATTGAACTGGGTGGTTTATTAGATGATCTGGCCTGGGAATTTGTTGGTGAATTTCATCGCCGTCAGGATTTAATTCGTTTTAAAATGACAGATGGCCGCAATGTCTTTAATGGTAAATCCTGGTTTTGTAAAGACGCGACAACAGATACTCACTGGAATATTTTCCAGATACCGGAACAGGCCATGAGAACGAACCTCAACATGAAACAAAATCCGGGATATACCGGAGCAACCGAATAAAAAAACTTTAAAACAGAATAGTTATGAAGAAAATATATATATATCTGACAGCTTTTGTTATACTGTTAACCAGTGTTGTCAGTTGTGGTGATAATGTAGATGTATCAGTTCCCCATGATCTTACTCAGGAAGAAATAGATGAACTGGCCCGCCAGGATTCTATCAGGGAGGCTAACCGGAATAAAATTGATGCTGATTTGATTCTGGAATATGAAGTGGAAATAGTGCTTCCTCATAAAGATTATCCGGTTACAGATCTATATATTGATGTGGAGAGTATAGCCGGACTATTTGGCATGACAACGGAAGAGTTAGCAGAAGGTATTACCAATATAGGTGATGAAATCATCGGATTTTGTATTGAAAGTTCTGGTTTGGATAAAATGACCGCATCTAATACAAATTCTGTATGGGGACATTGGTGGGATGCCAATAGTAATGTGGTGGATTGGGGTTCAAGTGCCAAAGTATATACAGAGTATGATCCTGAAGGAGGTTATTTTGTAGTTGGACAATATGAAGGACAATATGAAGGAGAAAAAATCAGGATGGTGGAATGCCTAAAGTATAATGACTTGCGTGTGGCTGTTGTTATTAATGTATATGGAAAACAGGGAGAGGAATATGTAGATCCGGAAACTCCTCCTGCGGGTGATCCTTATTCAGTCGTAAAAAATTATGAAGCAACATTGACTTCTGAGCCCTATGATGGTGAGGATATTGATGTTAAGGAAGTGCTCCGGGATGCTTTTAAAATGACTACCTATCAAATTTATCAGGCTATAGAAGCCGGCGAGTTGGTTATGAAAGGTCTGAATGCTGATGGCTCTGTTTATCTGACGGATGAAGGAGAAGTTGGGTATACGGCAAATTATCCCGGTCACTGGTTTAATATACTGGGAGACGTTTGTACCTGGGGCTCTGAAGGATTTGCTTATTTTTGTGAACTACATGCCAGTGAAGAGGAACTTCTATTACATCCGGGAATTGGTGATAGCTCTTCAGATGGGGATGAATACCGTTTTACACAGGTTGCCGAACTGAATGGTGGTCAGGTAACATTCAATGTTACGATTAAAATTGTTGATTAAAAAATAGACTTTTATAAAATGGAGAGAACAAAAATTATGGAATGATCTGTGGATTTCGCCGTGATTCTTGTCTCTCCTTTTTCTTTTAATAAAATAAACACTATTATGAATATTCAGTTATTAAATAAATTAGCAACCTCCCGGCTATACTCTTTTCTATCTATATTTCTTTGTTGGTTTCTGTTTACAGCTACTTCTTTTACATTTGTATCCTGTGATGACGAAGAAACTGATGTGGAAATAACTGATCCCAAAGAAGAGGAAGAGGAGGAAGAGGTAGATATTTCGGAAATCGATAAAGAGAAAGTGTATATTCCTTATGAATTCCGGAATATGGATTTCGAAGATGAAACCAGCCAGTTTTATTGGGGAAGAAGCAAACAGTCGGAACACTTTGTCGTATTCTGGGAACCCGGATTTGGTCTTAACCCGAATGCATCTTCTGTAGAAGAGTTTTATAGAGTGGATATTGATGACCTGCTGGAAAAAGCGGAAATGTTTTTTTGATTTGAATATCAACATACTTAAGTTTGCCGAACTGGGAACGGGTAAGTCCAGACTGGATGAGTATAAGATGATGATTATGTTGTATTATACCACTGAGTGGATGGCCTATGGTGGCGGATACGATGATGTGATCGGAGCTTTATGAATTAATCCTGCAACCTGTAAACCGGTTGGTTCTACTATTGCCCATGAGATTGGCCATAGTTTCCAGTATCAGGTATATTGCGATCTGGGAGGAACTTCCGGTTTCCGGTATGGATATGGGGATACCAATGGTAATGCTTTCTGGGAACAAACAGCCCAATGGCAATCTTATCAGCCGGAACTTTATCTGGAAGAAGCATTTACAACTTATAATTTTACCGTTTATACCACTAATTATTTCCGTCATATTATCAGCCCCTGGCAACGTTACGCCAGTTATTTTATACATTATTACTGGACTCAGTTGCATGGCAGGGATATGGTGGCAAAAGTATGGCAACAGGCGGTATCTCCTGAAGACCCGCTGGAAACTTACATGCGTATCAACGGTTTGACAGTGGATCAGTTTAATGATGAACTTTATGATATGGCTGCCAGATTGACTACCTGGGATCTGGACGAGATCCGTACTGTTGGAACTAATTATATTGGTGCGCATTCTTATAAACTAAATAAAGTAGATGATAATAAGACCTATCAGGTGGCTTGGGATCATTGTCCAAATGCGACTGGTTACAATGTAATTCCGTTAAATGTGCCCGCAGCGGGTACGCAGGTAACTGTTGATTTTAAATGGATTGTTGGTGATCCTTCTTATAATACAACTGATGCTTCATTAGCAGGCTGGCGTTACGGTTTTGTGGCACTGTTGGAAAGTGGAGAGCGTGTATATGGCGATATGAACAGGGCGGATGTAAACTATACTACTTATACGGCTTCGTTTGAAGTTCCGGCCAATTGCCGCAGGTTGTGGCTGGTTATTTCTAGTGCCACTACGGAATATATTGTTCAACCCTGGAATGAAAAGGATAGTGAAACCAGTAATACAGATCCTCAATTTCCTTATCAGATACAAATCACCAATACTGATTTGTATGGAAATATAGAATTGGGAGATGGAAATCCGGAGTATGTAAATATTATATACAATGTGGCTTTTCCGGCCAGTTCAGATTATTTGAGTGCTTCTGTAACGATAGAAGGTGAAAATCTGGTTAAACTGGCTCAGGCATTTGTATTACAGCCTAACGAGATCAATAGTAAATTTGGTGGGGAAATTGAATTTGCTGCTGTTGAGCCGGATGGTAATTTAAATTATAATTATACCGCCAATGGATACGGACACTGGTTTGATGCGGAAGGATATGTAACCACATGGGGAACGGATGCCTATGTTTATACAGAGTATAATTCCTCTTCAATGACTTTTGAGATTGGTCAGTTTCCGGATAAATGTAATCCGGGTGATACTTATACATTTAAAGAAGCATTTGTATATACCTACGAAACAGATAAAACAGCTGTTGCTACCTTTACTTTTCATATAACCATTCAATAAATAAGTATAGGATAAGCTGTAATAAAAACAGAATAAAGGATACATGAAAAACATCAGTTATATAATGACCGGATTACTTTTGTTTTTACTGGCAGGAACTATGCGTGCCGGTAACTATAACTATGTTACAGATTATGATGATGGCGAAAATATCTACATCAATGTAAAGATTGCAATTGACAGAAGAGGTTGGGAGAAGAAAACACCGGAATATTTTGTAAGTGAGTTACGGATTCAATGGGAACAGATCAATCATCGTTTCAATTTTTGTGATAAAAAAGGCAATCTGAAACGAACCTATCACTTTGAACCGGATCTGGAAGATATTATTGTATACGAAGGATGTTCTTATTGGGGAGAAAATGGGGCGGATCGTAAAGTAATATCACAAATGGATACCACTCTTTTTAAACTGGTGGTTATTTATGATTTCTTTTATGAAGGAGAGGAAGCCGGTGAATATGGAGGAGGCTGCGGAGATTATAATGGGATCGGAATGATTCTCGTGATCAATGGGTCAGAAGGAATGAAAAATAAATTTAATAATCATTTTGACGAATATACCTACCGGGCTATTACCCATGAACTGGGTCATTTCCGTGGAATGATTGATCTATATACCCATGTAGTATTGCCGGAAAAATGATCCTTTTACCCAGAAAGGTTTTGAACCGCCCTCCTGCCTGATGGGAAAACATACCTATACACCGGAAGAAGAAGCTGAATGGAGTGATTATGCTGTAAAAGTGATCAACCGTTCCGGAAATATACGTCAGCCGGGATTGATTGGTTATCTGATGCATACAGATTTTGCAGATAAAATAGAAATAGACTTGCGTAAAAAAGAGAAGCCGGTAAGTGGGACTGTTCGTTTTTATCCGGTACGTTATTCCTATGAAACCTGGTCGAATACCGTGGCGGAAACTTCTATACTGGAAATTGAATTAACAGATGGTAAAGATATGCTGGATGCCCGTTCTTTATTTTATGGAGAAAATATTCACCGGCGCAAACATCATGTTCTGTTAATGGAAGCAGAGGTACAGGGCGAAAAAAGATATGAATGGATTACAGATTTTCTGGTGCATGATTGCGGAATGGACGGAAATGCTGTTTATCCGGTGGTATTTGAATTTTAAAAGAGAAGAAAGAGCAAAAACAGGCAAGCCCTCTAAAGGTGTAAATCTTTATAGGGCTTGTTATTTTTAATCCTGTAATTTATTTGTACGGATCAATCGTTTAGTTTAATGTTACTTTTACGATAGCCGTTGTTACAGCATCAACTCCCACATTAAAAGTCAGGGTTAAAGGAAGGTCGTCAACTGTAAGGAAAGTACCTGCAGGTAGATAAAGACGGATTGAACTGAAATCTTCCGTATTTAAGTAGGCACCGAAACCTTCGTTATCCTCTACAATGTATTGTAACTCAGTCGGATTTTCGGTATCTACCACATACATATCTACGCCCGGAACATAAGTTATATTATATTCATAGACAGGTAAATCGGTTTCTCCTTCATCCCAGCCATCTTCTGCGACAATCAGTGTTCCGTCATTCTCTATGCTTCCGCTTCCCTGGCTTACCAGTTGTCCGATTGAGGCATACCCAGTAGGTGCGATATAGAAATCACCGGAATTCATTTGCAGGAAAGTTGCATTTAAGGTGCCAGCTACATAGAGTTCACCATCATTCGAGAAGTAAAGGAAATCATTTGTAAAATTGGCACTTCCTCCTTCTAAAATGTAGATACTGGAATTACCATTTATAACCAATGAACTGTTAGCTGAAGAAATTAATGTTCCTCCTGCAAGGACAACCACATCAACGCCGGTTTCTAAATTCCAGTTTTGTACATCCCAGGTTCCCAGTACATAGATTACAATTTTTTCTCCATTATTCCCATAGTGAGGAATATTTCCACTAAAATTTCCTAATACCACATACGACTGTCCGGGTACTAAAGAATTTACCGTACTGATGTCAATTACATCCTCCGGTACGTCCAGATATTGTAAAGGAACATCTATCAACGCTAAAGTTATTACTTCCCCTTCTATTTGAGGCTCTTCTACCACAAAATCTGTTTCTTGCTGACAGGAAACACATAAACCTGCAATTCCCATTAAAGACATTGCGAACCATTTAGTTAAATTTGTTTTCATAAAAATAGATAGTTAATATATTAATAGTATGGCAAACTTATGATTATTTAAATGAAATCAAGGTTTTATAATATAAAATATAATTA
>JAJQAZ010000147.1 GCA_021203545.1 Tannerellaceae bacterium
TATCACTTCCTTTGCGGTTATACTTCAAAATTAGCCGGAACAGAACGTGGTATCACTGAACCGCTGCCTTCATTCTCTCCTGCTTTCGGTGAAGCATTCTTAACATTGCACCCAACTATGTATGCAAAAACATTAGGTGGAAAAATGAAAGAACACGGAGCGAAAGCTTACCTGGTTAACACCGGTTGGAACGGTACCGGCAAACGTATCTCTCTGAAAGATACACGTGCTATCATCGATGCTATCATCGACGGTTCAATCGAAAACGCAGAAAAAGTTCACATTCCAATCCTGAACTTAACTGTACCTAAAACATTGAACAATGTTTCTGATATCCTTGACCCACGTACTACTTATGCAAATGTTGCAGAGTGGGAAGAAAAAGCTAAATCTTTAGCTGCCAAGTATATCAAAAACTTCGAACAGTATTGCGATAACGACGATGCAAAAGCATTGATCGCTGCTGGTCCTCAACTCTAATTTGCCCAATAAGTAAATTACATATCAAAAGGCATCCATATTTATATGGGTGCTTTTTTTATACCCTTAAAATCTGTTCATACATAAGTGGAAGAGAACGCAGATTTCGCAGAGGACGCAGATTTTCGCAGACAAATATTCTTGTTGGACCGGAGGGAATCGTAGATCGGCCTTAGCCAATTGTAATCCCGACGCCGGAGTACATGGGTTCTGTGACCCCAAAAAAGCCATGCTTTTTAACGGATTACAAATCCGTAGTTCCTTTTGTCGGGGATAATATATCCCCTCAGTCCAGGAGAAAAAATCTGTGAAAATCCTTTTAATCTGCGAAATCTGCGTTCCATTCCGTTAATTATACTATGTGATGAATGTTAAAACCCGCATTTTTCACTACTAACCCACAACTTTCTTGATAAAATTAAAGTTATTTTAAAACAAATTATTATCTTTACACGCAATAGTTTGCTAAAATGGGAAAGGTGTTATAAAATGATAAAAAAAATATTTATCATATTGGGAATCATATGTTTTGCCTCCTGTGGAGATAAACCGGATTACCGGATAGACGGAAAGCTGGAAAATCTGCAGGATCAGACTATATATGTGGTTTTCGAGAAAAACGACATGACACAGATCGATACCGTCCTTTGCGAAACTCCCGGCGAATTTACCCTTGAGCGTAAGACCGGAGACTTCAATACCGCTACTCTTTTCTTTGAAAATAAAACTTCCTGGATTACTATTTATCCCGAAGTTGGCGAGAAAATCACCATCACCGGCGATGTGGCTTACCCAACCATACTACAGGTAAAAGGTGGCAAAATCAACAACGAGCTCTCTTCCGTACGAAAGAAAATGGGTGATCTCCTGAAAGAGCAGGTTGATGTGGCTAATCAGTTAAAGAGAAATCTGGGACAGGCTAATTCTTTTGATGATAGTGAATTAACGTCACGTTTGACCAACTTAAATCACCAGATCCGCGAACAGGCCGGTAGCTACATTCAGTCGCATCCTGACCAACAGGCATCTGTTGTACTGATACAAAACTTTTTTACAGACCCGGACGATACCCGTAAGCTGGATGAGTACCTGGCGCTACTGGATCCATCCCTTAAAAATTTCTTTTTGGTGAAAGAGTTGGAACAATTCAGCGAAAGGGCTAAACGAACCGCCCTGGGAGCAGAAGCACCCGGCTTTAATGTGAAAAATGTGTACGGCGAAACAGTCAGTCTGGACTCTTTCCCTGATAAATATGTACTCCTGACCTTCACGGCTCCCTGGTGTGATATGTGTCATCCGGAGACTCTTTTCCTCGATGAAATTGTACAAAAATATCCCCGCGAACAACTGGATATGGTACTTGTTAGCCTGGATGATGATATGAAAGGGGTGCGCGATGTACTGGCAAAAGATAGTATCGCATGGAATCTGGTAACCGATTCAGCCGGACAGGCTGCGATGCTGATTGATTTGTACAATGTAAATGCCTTACCACGCAGTTACCTGATCGATGAAGAAGGTAAAATCGTACTCAAAACCGAGAATGGAATTGAGATCAAACAGGCACTTGAAAAGATATTAGAATAAAAAAGTAGTTAAGTAGTCAAGGAGTCATCAGCCACTTCCTGGCTTAGTAGTCAAGTAGTAAGAAAATAAGAAATATAGAAGTTTTTTCTACTTGACTACCAGCGAACAGGGTGAGCGATGACTACTAACGAGTGAAGCGAGTGCTGACTCCTTGACTACTTTAATAATAACCAGCCCTTATATTAAATGTATGCTTGTAAAATGTTATGCTGCCGCTGTGCAGGGTATCTCTGCCACCATTATTACCATTGAGGTAAATTGTACCCGTGGTATCCAGTTTCTTTTAGTTGGTTTACCGGATATAGCAGTCCGTGAAAGTCACGAACGTATTATCTCGGCCCTTGAGGTGCACGGATACCGTTTCCCCCGTAAACGAATTGTTATCAATATGGCTCCGGCCGATATCCGGAAAGAAGGCTCTTCGTATGATTTGCCGCTGGCTATCGGAATGCTGGCTGCCGCCGAACAGATTGATGCTTCCCGTCTGGAAAAGATCATGATCATGGGCGAACTCTCTCTGGACGGTTCGCTGCTTCCGGTCAAAGGAGCCTTACCGATTGCAATCAAAGCGAAAGAAGAAGGTTTCGAAGGGTTGGTGTTGCCTCAGCAAAATGCGCACGAAGCCGCTGTAGTAGAAGGTTTACAGGTATATGGAGCCACCAATATAAAGGAAGTAATCGAATTTATCGACGGAAAACAGGAAATAGCACCTGTAAGGATAGATATACAAGACATCTTTTATAACCGCCGGCAACAGTTTGACTTTGATTTTTCGGATGTAAAAGGCCAGGAAAATGTAAAACGCGCGCTCGAAGTAGCTGCCGCCGGTGGACACAACCTGGTTATGATAGGCCCTCCTGGGAGCGGAAAATCCATGCTGGCCAAACGGCTACCCTCTATACTCCCTCCGTTTACCCTGAATGAGTCGTTGGAAACGACAAAAATTCATTCGGTAGCCGGAAAAATCGGTTCCGAAACATCCCTGATGACCCAACGTCCGTTCCGGGCGCCTCACCATACGATATCGAATGTTGCCATGGTTGGCGGCGGAACGTTTCCCCAACCCGGCGAAATCAGTCTGGCTCACAACGGGGTTTTATTTCTAGATGAACTTCCTGAGTTCAATAGAAACGTACTTGAAGTGATGCGCCAGCCGTTAGAAGACCGGGTAATCACTATTTCGCGTGCCCGGTCTACGGTAGATTATCCGGCAGGCTTTATGCTGGTCAGCTCCATGAATCCCTGTCCGTGTGGGTATTACAACCATCCGGACCGCGCCTGTATTTGTTCACCCGGTTCCGCACAGAAATATATGAATAAAATATCCGGTCCGTTGCTCGACCGGATCGACATCCAGATAGAGATTGTACCCGTACCTTTCGAAAAGATATCCAACCAGGCACTTTCCGAAACCAGTCTGGCAGTCCGCGAACGGGTAATCCGTGCCCGCCGTATCCAGGAAGAGCGGTTTAAAGAAGAAAAGACGATTCACTGCAACGCCCAGATGTCGCCCAAACTGCTTCGAAAGTATGCAGTACCCGATGCACAGGGCCCGGCCCGTTTAAAAACAGCCATGGAACGCCTCAACCTATCAGCCCGTGCCTACGACCGCATCCTAAAAGTGTCCCGAACCATAGCCGATCTGGAAGGTACAGAAAATATACAGTCCCACCACCTGGCCGAAGCGATCAATTACCGTAACCTCGACCGGGGAGGTTGGGGAGTGTAAATGCGACCTTAAATTAATAATAGATAATTTCAGATTAACAATAGGATATTCTTGTTCGGAGCTAAGTTGTTGTTAATGTTTGAATTAACTTTTTTGCATAAATAGAAGCTTATTAATAATCTTAAACTGTATATATTTGCTGCAAATTATTTGAATGGTGAGTAGTATATTTTAGGCTGATATAATACATCCTAATCTGTTTTTGAAAACACTAAATAAACAAATGATAGGGAACGAACTAATAATGCGTTTCGTACCTACTTTTTTAAATATGACTCGTATGAAAAAAAGATTTCGTAATCTATTACGATGGAAAAACACTTGTGTGTTTTTATCGTTATTAGGAACATTCCTTTACTCTACTTCGTGTAGTGATGATAAGGATCTATCTACTGGTTCCGCTAAAGGGCTTGCTGTTTTTGATGTAAAAACTGAATCCACTTTTACCAGGTCAACCGAATCATCCGAAAAAGGATTTTTGGATCCCGCTGAATATACAATTCAGATCTGGGATGCGGAAGGAAAGTTAGTCAATACATTTTTATTAGGAGATGAAAATGAGGTAGAATTAGAGGCCGGTACTTATAATGCTTCTGCAACCTGGGGAGAAGATATAGCTGCAGGTTTGGGCGAAGAGTTCATCTATATGGAAGGCTCTAAAGACTTTACTATTGAAGAGGAAAAGACTACGGATATCCGGTTAAATCCCATTCCGGGAAATGTTAAAGTGGTAGTATCTTATTCTGAAGAATTGGATGAAGTATATACGGATTATTATATAAATATGACTACCAGTCATAACAAAAACAATCCTTTACTGTATGAAAAAGAAGAAACCCGTCCCGCTTTCTTTAAGGCAAATGCTCAAAATGAGCAATTAACTTTAGGAATGATATTTAAGGTGAATGACGAGGAGTATTCATATGATAAATCTATTGAGATCGCCCCTCGTGATTCGGTAAGTCTGCTATTTAAACTGGCACCGGATGAAGGCGGTGGCGAAAACCTGGTCCGGAGCCAGGGGAAAAACCTCAAATAGGCACTAATATTCTAAACCATACATTTATAGCTGAGAATCCACAGCCACTAACAGTTGAGGTTACTACTAATTGTCCGGATTATCAGATTATTAAAGCAGGGTCCTGGTTTACTACAAGTAAAGATGAAAATGGAAACCTGGTTATAACTCCTGAAACTAATGACGGTGTAATACATTCTGGATCTGTAACTTTATTAGCAACTAATGATGCCGGAGCAGAAGTTGCTGTAGTTGGCTTGTTACAGGAAGCCAAACAGGAGGGTGGTGGAAATCCTGATCCTGAAAAACCTTTTATCGCCGCACTTTCCAGTGGTGTTTCCGCGGAAACCTTTGATAATTATTTTATTGGTGTAAAAACCAACGTGTCTGATTGGACTATTGAACTTGAAGAAAATGCAAAAGCCTGGTTAAAGGCGGAAATAGAAGGCGATGGGTTTGTTATTTCAACCCTAAGTGATAATAACACAGGAGAAGACAGGATTACAGATATTCTTTTACTTGCCTCCCTGAATGGAGAAGAAGATTTCGCTGTAGTAACCATTTCACAGATCAGTAAAGTTGTGATTCCTGCACCTTATATTAAAGCTCCGTCAGCTTTTACATTTGATAAGTCCGGTGGAGAGGAACTATTGGAGATTGAGACAAATGATCCGAACTGGCAGAGCACCGTTTCCGGCAGCGCAGATTGGTTGACTGTTGGCCAGGATGGAAACCAATTAAAACTGGGAGCTACCCCATTTGAGGAAGAGGGGAAACATACAGCTATAGTAATACTTCTTGCCACCTCAGAAGATGGCAGATTCAGTAATACTTCCATAGAAGTTACGCAGTACGGATTGAATGCACCTAAACTGGAATTAACGATTATAATTGATGATGAGATTGTTGAAGTCGTACCGTTGGGATATAAGGTTGAAAATCCGTTGACAGACGATCCTAAAATTACTACCCATGGATTTACTGACGGAGAAACATTTACTATCAAAAAAAGGGGGGGCACGGTCGTTCTTTACAATGATTACCATACCCAATGAGATAGCCTCGTGTACTTTATCCGGTTCCGGCGACGAAGATTATGATTTATTGGATGCTGATAATGGAAGCGGAGCCTATTGTGGAGTTAGTAATTCAGGCACATTTGGTCTGATTTATCTGGATAGCTTCCTCAACCAACTGAATAAGGGTAATTATTCTTACATTTTGAAAGTTGTTGATGAAAGAGGAAATTCTGATGAAATTACTATTCTTGTAACCGTTAATAATTAACAGATATGAAAAATATATTATATACAATACTCTTTTTGCTGGGCTGTATACTTGGATTTTCCTGCAAGTCCGAACAACCTATAGAAGAACAGGAAACCGGATACGTGCGTTTTGACTTATCTGTCAATCAGCAACCGGAAGTTATTCTTAGCCGTGCAGGCACAGATGAAGTAGATAATTTTAATGTGATTATTGAAAACGACCAGGGGATTGTAAAGAGCTATGATTCATATGCAGACTTAAAAGAATCAGGCTTATTGGAATTACAGGGTGGGGATTATATCGTTCGTGCGCAATCCACACTAGATGATGTAAAGGATGAATCAGATGAGCCTACTTACATAGGAGAAACGTCTGTGTATGTAAATCCCGGCTTCGTTTCTGTTGCGATAGTTGAGTGTTTCCGTCGTGAAGTTGAGATGGGTTTGAACTTGAGTGCGTTAGTTAAACAAGGATTTACCGATCTAAAAGTTATAATCTCTTTAGATAATAATGTATTGTTCGATGCATTTACAATAGACGAAGAAACAGGTCTGACAAACAGTCATTTCTTTGCTCCGAAGAATGATCTGCAACTTCAGATCAGCGGAAAATATAATGGATTGGATTTAGGAACCTTGGGGGGGCGTTTAAAATCGTTGACTTTATTGAAGCCGATCAAATCAAAGCACATACAAAATTGCTGATAACAATTGATGTCAAATCGGATACATCAGATTCTATTTCTGGTCAGTTTTCCGGGTTTAATCTTCAAATAAAAGATGTAAAATGAAAAATAAATATTTACATATAGGTTTTTGGATAGGAGTAAGCATGCTGCTGTTCTCCTGCGAAATGAGAGATGAACTCCGTAATACGGATGAACCGGATGAGGTGAAAGGTAGTCTTTTACTGGGATTAGAGGTCGATGTAAAAAGCGAAAGTGGTTCTGTTTCTTTGGATGTAAAAGACTTTTGCATTCAGATTACGGATAAGGATGGTACTGTTGTTAAGGAAATTCCTGTATATGGAGAATTATCTGCAGATGAACAGTTAATTGAATTGCCTGTCGGAGAGTACATCGTTAAAGCTTCTTCTTATAGTGGAGAGATTGAAGAAGCGGTTTTTGATAAACCTTATTATACCGGAGAGCAAAAGGTAACAATAGAAGAAAATAAACAGGAAACAATTTCGATTGTTTGTACACTGCAAAGTGTAAAAGTTGAAATTTCGTACGATAAAGAGTTTCTGGAAAATGTAGAACCCGGATTTACAGTATTACTTACCAATGGAAAAGGTGTTTTGGTTTTGGAAAATGGCAGTACACAATCTGCTTATTTTAAAGAATCCAACGCAATCCAGATTACAGTTCGTGCAACCACTAAAGAGGGAGAATTTGTTAGTAGTACATCTTCTTTCCGCAATAATATAAGCAATACAGCTTCCGCAGGAGATGTATTTCAGGTGTTGATTAAACTGGAAGAAAAAACCGGACCGGTAGACCCGGTTGATCCTGAACCAGGTCCGGACCCTGACCCTGAACCAGGTATTGGTAATTTTGAGATTGTAATTGAAGTAATTTGGAATGGACAAGAAATAGAAATAGAAATTCCCCGTCCGGGTGAAGAGGGCGGTGGTGAAGATCCCGACCCCAGTTTAGGTGATCCTGTAATTGATGGTGCCGGAACCTTTATATATGATGAAGCAGGCAACCCAAAGGAACCCTGGATGTCAGAAGTAAGAGTCACAATGAGTATTCCGAATGGAATTAAACATTTATATCTGAATATAGAATCCACAAGTCAGGACTTTGTAGATCTTATTCCTCAGTTATTGTCTTGTGATTTGGCAAATCCGACTCCTAAGGCTGAAGAAACTTTAATAGAATTAGGTTTATTGCAAGAAGGAATGGATATTACGAATGAAACTCAATTTGTGTTTGATGTAACGGTCTTTGTTGGACTTTTACCAGGATTTCATCCTAATACGCATGATTTCCATTTAGAGATAGTTGATCAATTGGACAAAACAGCAAAGGATACTCTTTCAATTCATGTTGTTTCCGGTTTTTAAAATAATAGAAGATTATGAAACGAATACAGATTAAATATACAGCTATACTTTCTTTTTTGGCTGGTATTGTTTTATTATCCTGTAGTGAGGATAATAATTCTGAAATCAGTAAAGGAAAAGGGAAATTATTATTGAGTTAAATACAGATACATCCGTTTTGACCAAATCAGATGAAGTTAATACGGATAAAGTCACATTGAAGGTACAACGCATTGACTTAGAGAATCAGCCGATAACTGAATATCCTCTTACCGGCTTGTCTTTTGAAAAAGAATTTGAGGCAGGGAAATATAAATTAACGGCGATTGTAGGAGAGGATCCTCAGGGTGCTCCTACCACAACTCCCTATTATACAGGAAATGATGAAGTTACTCTGACTTCAGGAAATACTGAAACAGCAGATATTACTTGTAGATTAACAACTTCGCTTATTCAGGTTGATTATACCGGTATACAAACAGTCTATACTGGTTTCGAATATAAAACGGATGTTTCAACACAAAGAAATGAAGTAATCACATTCAGTAAAGATGATGAAGGAAAGTCAGGTTATTTTATACCGGCAACTTTATCGGTACTTTTTAGCTATAAAGGTACTAATAATGATAACTGGAGAGAAGTCTCTATGAATGATATTACTGACTTGAAACCACAGTATAAGTATATATTGCAGTATACGGTAGAAGAAACGACTGGTGAAACGACTGGTTCTGCAGGAGTTGGTATTACGATTAATGAAAATCCGGAAACAGAAGAAGGTACTATTACGATTGAGTTACCTAAGTTAACCCAAACATTATTAGAGATAAAACCGGATGATATTGGAGAAATCTCAGCTACTGTATATGCCGAAGCCAGTATAAATAATGGTAGTATTATAAATATTATTTTTGAATACGGAGAGGTTGTAGATGGTGATGTCGCAAACTGGGAACAAGTTCAGGCATCTCCTGAATCCGACGATAAATATGTAGCAGAATTAACAGGGTTGCAACCTGCTAAATCTTATCGTGTCCGTATTAAAGATGATGATTCTGGAAGTGAAAAAGCATTTGATACAAAACCGATTGATATAAATATAAATCCGTGGGCTAAATTTGTTATGCTGTCAGCTTCTTTTAGTAAAAAGTTTGATATAACTGATCTTAATTTTCAATATAGGAAGTTGGGTTCAGAAGATAGCTGGAATGCTATTTCTGTAGATATTGATTTGGATGGGAATTATCAGGCAGTTGTAAAATCTATGGATGAAAATGTTGAATATGAATATCAGTTAGTGAGCAATTCTGCTAATATTCAAAGTGAAATTTCTATATTTAAGACTGAAGTTACAACTAAATTGCCATATGGGAACTTTGATAATTGGTATTATCAAAATACTAAAACAGTTTTAGGTAGAAACATAAGTACTGCTTATTGTGGAATAAATGGAGAAAGTTTATATTGGGATTCAGGGAACCAAGGAGCTAATTATGGAGTGTTAAATATAAAGGATCCGACCCCTGTCAATCCAACTTCTCCTGAAGAGAATATCTTTATTAATGGTAAAGCTGTTAAGTTGAAATCACAGTTAGCGACTGGTGTGTTTGCTGCTGCGAGCATATTTACTGGTAATTTTCAAAGTGTTTCTTTAAGTCCAACAGGAGCTACTCTTCGTTTTGGGCAACCCTACACTGCCCGACCGACAAAATTGAAAGGATATTATCGTTATGAACCAGTGAATATAACTCATACTGGAACAGGTTTTGATGATTATAAGGATGCTCAAGATATCTGTGATATATATAGCATTAACAACATGGGATGAGCAATTCGTAGCAAGTACAGCAACTGGAACATTTGTGGATTTTAATTCTGAAGAAATTATTGCTTATGGTTCATTAAGTGCTGAAGAGGCATCACGAGTAATGAATTCTTACGACGCATTTGAAATAGATCTTGTATATCGTAATCTTGAAAAAATCCCTACTCATATTTTAGTGGTAGCTTCTGCAAGTAAATATGGTGACTATTTTACTGGAGGAAATGGTTCAACATTGTATATTGATGAATTTGAGTTAGACTTTGATTATAATGCAGCTTCTTTTGAATAATTATTGATAATAGATGAACAAACACTATATTTTAGCCCTTCTTTTACTAATGTCTTTGGAGCTACGTGCGCAAAATAAAAAAGACTTTGACCGGGGTATTCAGACTGGGGTATTTATACCGAAAGGGCAGTGGATGGTGGAAGGTTCTGTATCTTACAGTGAAGTAAGTGCAAGTGATTACAAATTTCTCGTTCTCCGAAATATTGATGCGAAAGCGTACACTTTTTCATTGGGACCTTCTGCCTGTTATTTTATACGGAATAACGTAGGCATAGGAGCCCGGTTTTCTTATTCCCGGGATTATGTGGATATCGGGAATCTGGATATTAATTTGAATGAGGATCTCTCTTTTACGATAGATGATGCAGCTTTGACACAACACATGTTCTATGGTACAGGGTTTATCCGTACCTACATGAGCATTGGAGATAGTAAAATATTTGGCTTGTTCAGTGAAGCGCGTGTTACATTTGGTGCCGGACAGGGGAAAACGTCTTCCGGTTCGGGTGAATCTTTGGATCAGGTGTATCAAAGTATGAAACGGCTGCAGGTAGGGTTTTCACCCGGGATGGCTGCTTTTATTACTAACAATGCGGCGGTTGAAGTCTCTGTGGGAGTCATGGGGTTTGATTCGCAGTGGATTGATCAGGATCATAATAAAGTGATTACCGGTTCTTACCGTTCAACATCCGCCAAATTTAAGATTGATCTCTTTTCTATTAATTTAGGAATGTCCTACTACTTTTAATTTCCAATGAGTAACAAAAAGTTCGGAAAAGGTATTTACTTTTCGGGTATAGTACTGCTTTTCATTGCCTGCTATCTGGTATTTTATACCTGCAGAAGCAATGAAAAAGAGCTGACGGAGGCTATTTTACCGGAGGAAATCTTCTCGGTTGCCACTGTTCCTGATGAGTTGCCTGTGCAGGAAGTTGTACCGCCGACAGAGGAGGTTGTAGTAGAACCTAAACCGGTTATTCGGAAACCGGTACAGCCAGTAATATCCAAAGTTGAGAAAATAGAGAAAGAAGAAGAGAACATTCCGGAGGATGTTAATGAAGAATCTTCTATCGCCGTTCCTTTTGTTGAGGAAGAAAAAGCCGTAGAAGAGATACCTATAATAATCGCAGAACCGGAAATCACTCTGCCGGAAGAAACTGATCTGGGCTTGCCGGTAAATAAAAAAACGTTTAACCGGGGAATCGAACTGGGTGTTTTTATTCCGAAAGGATTATGGGTGATCGGAGGGACGTTTTCTTATGCAGAAGCCAGTATTGATGATTATAAGTTTTTGGTACTGAAAGATATCTGAGGCAAAGGCTACACTTTTTCAGTAAGTCCCTCTTTTGCCTATTTCTTTCGTGACAATATGGGAGTTGGGGGACGTTTTACCTATTCACGTGATATGGTTGATATTGGAAATCTGGATATTAATCTGAATGAAGATCTTTCTTTTACAATAGACAATGCCTATTTGATAGAACACATGTTTTATGGAACAGCATTTATGAGAACCTACACAACATTAGGAAACAGCCGGGTGATCGGTTTATATAATGAGGCACGTATTACATATGGTGCCGGACAGGCTAAAACTTTTTCCGGACAGGGAGAGTCGTTGGATGGAGTCTATCAGAATATTCACCGTCTGCAAATTGGTATGTCGCCGGGAATTAGTGCTTTTATTACCAATAATCTGGCTATTGATGTATCTGTAGGAGTCATGGGGTTTGATACAAAATGGATTAAACAGGATCATAACAAAGTAATAGAAGGAACCTATCGAAGCAGTTCCGGAAAATTTAAAATTGATCTGTTTTCTATTGATTTGGGATTATCATACTTCTTTTAATTGAAATAAAAAATATAATAAAATATGAAGACACAATTCACTTTTGTAGTAGCATTAATGGCTTTCCTGCTACTGAATAGCTGTATTGAAAATGATGTGGATTATCCGTATGTAGCAGGAGTGATCCGGGAGTTCTCGGTAGAAGGGATGAGCAATTCTGTTGTGAATCGTTCTACCAGAACCATAGAGGTTACAATTACGGATGATGTGGATATACAAAACCTGACCATTACCCGGTTGATGGTAGATAGTGATGCGAGTGTTTATCCGGATGAAACTAAAACAGTCAATCCTTCTGCTTTTCCGGATAAAGGATTTGCTTCGCTGGATAGCATTCCGTCAACCGCTGATACCCGTGTCAATTTTACAACACCTGTTGATTTCTTAATTCAAACTTATCAGGATTATAACTGGACAGTAAGTGTTACACAGATAATAGAATCCTATATACTGTTTGAAGGAGTAGATCATCCGAAAGAACCTGTGTTTGACAGAGAAAATAAACAAGTTATTGTGTATGTGCCGGAAGGAACAGATTTGAGTAAGATTCAGATTGAAAATATACAGATTACAAGTAGTGTGGAAACTGTTTCTCCTGATCCCTGGGATGGCACTTTTAATTTTCTGGAAAAACAGGAGTTTGACGTTACGGTGTTTGGCAGGACAGAACGCTGGACAATTTTTGTGATAGAGAGTGACGATATAGACCATGAAATAGATCTGTTTGCAAGAACCAAACAGATGTTGGTAAGTGGAAAAAAGAAACAGCGATCTACATTGGAAATTGAATATAAACGGAAAAATGCCCGCATTTGGGAGACACTTCATAGTGATTCTATTAAGGTAAACGGATTTGACTTCTCTGCTACAATTCCGGATCTTTCTCCACTATCACAATATGTTTGCCGGATAATTATCGATGGAGAGGAAATTGGTGAATACGAGGCTACTACGAGTGCTGCAATACCTTTAGAGAATGGCGGTTTTGAAAACTGGCACTCGATTAAAGGGAATGGAAATACAGATATATATTGTCCCTGGGCAACAGACGGTGTTCAATATTGGGGTTGTGGGAATAAAGGTGCCACTACAGTAGGAGGTGCGAGTAATACAACCCCTACAACCGATACAAGTACAGGACGTGGAAATGCGGCTATGCTAAAATCAGTATATGTATCCGGAATTAAACTTGCTGCCGGCAACTTGTTTACCGGTGATTTTGTTGATATTGATGTTGCAGATGGGATTCTCTCTTTCGGACGTCCATTTTTAGCCTTTCCAACGAAACTGAAAGTAGATTATAAATATACCTCAACGGAAATAGACAGGTATAATACAACAGATGAAACTTCAAATACTATATTTAAAGAGTTCATAGGTCGCCCGGATAGTTGTCATATTTATATCGCATTAACGGATTGGGATGAACCAAGAGAGATACGGACAAATAAAACGAAACGACAACTTTTTGATGTGGATGATCCTAATATCATCGCGTATGGTGAATTTGTCACTGGTACAACTATTACAGAATATAAGCCCCTTGTTATTGATCTTGAATATAGAGCGAATCGTGTTCCTAAATATCTGACTATCGTAGCAACTTCCAGTAAATATGGAGATTACTATTGTGGAGGAACCGGCAGTACCCTCTGGCTGGATGAAATGGAGTTGATTTATGATTAACGAGTAATTTTTCATACCTTTGTGTTTCAAGATGATTCATAGAGGTATGGAAAAGAATTTTAAGAGAACGCTCATTACGACGGCTTTGCCGTATGCTAACGGACCTGTACATATTGGTCACCTTGCCGGGGTGTATGTTCCGGCTGATATTTATGCCCGCTATCTTCATCTGAAAGGGGAAGAGGTTGTGATGATCGGCGGATCGGACGAACATGGTGTACCTATTACTTTACGGGCAAAAAAAGAGGGGATTACACCGCAGGATGTGGCGGACCGTTATCATGGCATTATTAAAAAGTCGTTTGAAGAGTTTGGTATTTCCTTCGATATCTATTCCCGTACTACTTCTGAAACTCATCGCCAGGTTGCTTCGGATTTTTTCCGTACTTTATACGAAAAAGGCGAATTTATCGAAAAATCAAGTGAACAGTATTACGATGAGGAGGCGAAACAGTTCCTTGCTGACCGCTATATTATTGGTACCTGCCCGCACTGTAAAAATAAACATGCCTATGGCGACCAGTGTGAGGCATGTGGTACTTCGTTAAGTCCTACTGACCTGATTGAACCCAGATCGGCTATCAGTGGCAGCAAACCTGTTCTGAAAGAGACTAAACACTGGTATCTCCCGCTGGATAAACATGAAGCCTGGCTACGCCAGTGGATTCTGGAAGACCATAAAGAGTGGAAACCGAATGTGTACGGACAGTGTAAAAGCTGGCTCGATATGGGGTTACAACCCCGTGCGGTGAGCCGCGACCTGGATTGGGGTATTCCTGTTCCGGTGGAAGGTGCCGAAGGAAAGGTATTATATGTATGGTTTGACGCACCGATCGGTTATATCTCGAATACCAAAGAACTATTACCCGGTTCATGGGAGAAATGGTGGAAAGATCCGGAATCGAAAATCGTTCATTTCATCGGCAAAGATAATATTGTGTTCCACTGTATCGTATTCCCTGCCATGTTGAAAGCAGAAGGCTCTTTCTGTCTGCCGGAGAATGTGCCGTCTAACGAATTTCTGAATCTGGAAGGAGATAAGATTTCAACTTCACGCAACTGGGCGGTATGGCTACACGAATACCTCGAAGAGTTTCCCGGTAAACAGGATGTGTTGCGCTATGTATTGACTGCCAATGCACCTGAAACCAAAGACAATGATTTTACCTGGAAAGATTTCCAGGCACGGAATAATAATGAGTTAGTTGCTATTTTTGGCAACTTTGTAAACCGCGCTTTGGTACTGACACAGAAATATTTCGATGGAAAGGTGCCTGCATTGGGTGAGTTGACAGATTACGATAAGCAGACACTGGCTGATTTTGCTGATGTGAAGAAAGATGTGGAACGGTTACTGGACACCTATCACTTCCGTGAGGCACAGAAAGAGGCTATGAATCTGGCCCGTATCGGTAATAAATACCTGGCGGATACCGAACTGTGGAAACTGGCTAAAACAGATATGGTACGTGCAGGAACGATCCTGAATATATCTTTACAAATCACTGCTAATCTGGCGATCGCTTTTGAACCTTTCCTGCCGTTTAGCATGCAAAAGCTGAACGCCATGCTGAATGTACAGTCGTTGGGGTGGGATCGTCTGGGAGCAACTGACCTCTTGCCGGAAGGCCACCCCTTGAATGCACCGCAACTGTTGTTTGAGAAAATTGAAGATTCAGTGATCGAAGCACAGGTACAGAAACTGTTGGATACAAAGAAAGCCAACGAAGAAGAAAACTATAAAGCCAACCCTATCCGGGAAAATATCAGTTTCGAAGATTTCACCAAATTAGATATCCGGGTAGGTACCGTACTGGAATGTACCAAAGTACCCAAAGCCGATAAACTATTACAATTCCGCATCGACGACGGACTGCAACAACGAACCATCGTATCTGGAATTGCCCAACATTACGCACCGGAAGAGCTGGTAGGCAAACAAATCTGCTTTATAGCCAATCTGGCCCCCCGTAAACTAAAAGGAATTCTTTCCGAAGGGATGATTCTCTCCGCAGAAGATTTCGACGGCAAACTGGCTGTAATTATGCCGGAGAAGGAAGTGAAGCCGGGGAGTGAGGTGAAGTAAAAGAAGCCCCTCCCGGCCTCCCCGAAGGGGAGGAGAAAGATTTAATTTTTTATTTGTTGGATAGGATGTATTGGATGGCGGTTTCTATCCAGACATCTTTTTCTTTGCGGAGGTCTTCAGGAGTGGGTCTTACCTCTATATCTATTTTCACACCAGTACGCTGGCAGAGTTCCCAGCCTGGATAATAAAGTCCACGGGCTGTATACATAACTTCTATATTTCCCGGTAAAGGAAATATACTGGTGTTTCCGTCTGCTCCGCCGGTGGTACTGCCTATAATCCGTCTTTGGGGTGCTTTCCGGTAGGACATGGCACTTGATTCTCCGTAACTCATAGTATGTTCATTTACTAAAATAGCTACTTTCCCTTTAAAATAATCCGGGTTATAAGTACCTACATAATTTTCTAATTCTAACCTGTAATTGCCCGGAGCCTGATTTTGATTTTTAGAATACCATTGAGAAAGTTGTGGAGAAGGCAACAGGAACTCCTCCAGAAGTGAATGGGTTAGGAATCCGGGATATTTTCGCAAATCAATAATTATACCGGCGGCGTTATGGCTTTCCGAAAGGATCAATTTTATATTCTCTTCATCCATACAGGAAATATCGATGTAACGTATGTTTTTCTTTTCTAATTCATATTTTTTCCAGTTGTCTTTAGTCGGGTAAAACGGATCTACATTCTCTGGCATTTCTATATCTAATCTACAAATATTTACATTCATTAGTTTACCATTCCTATTTATTGTGACCTCCTGGTAAAAGGGAGCATTTTTAAAAAGGAAAAAGTTTATTAAACAGTCTCTTTTTCCGCGGTCGTTAGAAGCTGAAATATAGGGAGATAATTTTTCGAAGGCTTCTTCCGGCGTAACACTATTGATTGCTACAATAATATCACCGGGTAATAATTGCGGACAGAAAGACCGCTGTATAGCGATCTCGCCGGTTTTTGTCTCCAGTAAATTCACACCAAACCATTTATAATAGTGATTTTCCTCTTCTGCTAATAATACCGGGGTATTAAGAAAAACACCCACATGTGCATCTCCGACTTCGGCTGCTAATTGAAGTATGGCCCGCTGATACTCCTTTTCATTGTTACTTAAAAGGAATGCCGGAATGTATTCTTTTAGTATATCTTCCCACGGACGGTCTGTCAATTCACGATAGGGATAACAATATTCTATAATGTTCCAGAACCGAAATAAGGTAAGAAGCCGGAATCCTTCATCTTCCCATTGAATATCCGGGTAGCTTTTTTCATGATCCCAGTCCAGTGTCCATTGTGAACGATAGGGAATTAGATAGTAATTGAATTCTTCATCTCTCCAGGCAAACCGAATCCGGTTTAATTTTCCGGTCAGTTCAGGACTGAAAAGATTGCCGTTATTGAGCCAATCCAGATTGATAACCCGGGAATATTGAGTAGAATCGGTAATTGGATAATTCGCTGTTTGTTTAATTTTCCCGTATTTGTCTATCCATTTACTTATCATCTGGTTGCGTTTGGTTTTATTCTCTGCCCGGGCAATCTGTGGCAGTACTTCAAACAATTCAGCATCCCAATCGTATTCTCCTTTGGTTACTGCCGGATGATAATATTTCAGAAATCCCCATACTTTCCCTATTACTTCTATGTTTTCAATTATCTGTGGTGCCAGAGTTCCGAAGTGGATATCCGTTCCTTTTTCATACTTGCTTTTTGTGTGTGCTTTGTATCTTTTGTGGATAATTTTTTCAAACGGTTTTTTATCGATATAGGCCTCCAAATCAGATAATTTAATCTCTCCTTCTCCATGTCCCCGAATATAAAAATGAAATCCGGAAACATCTGCCGTTACCCCGGTTTGTATATGAAAGCTCAACTCTATTTGTTTATTTCCAATATTTTGTGGATTATTAAAGTGCTGCCCTTGCAGGGCGCAATGGCTGTTTGGTTTTATTAACCCCGGCTGGCGCTCACTTCGTTCGCTCTAACCGGGGCTGAATTAGTTTGCCCTTATCAGGGCGTTAAATTATTTTGCTTTCTTGCTCCGGATCAGTTCTTGGATTTCAGCTAGTGATTTTATTTTATCTAACTCTTTTAAATTTATATTGTCTGATATTATATATTCTCCGGCCCAATTTTCATTGGAATTTTTGTAAAGAGTAAATGCTAAATTTCCAACTCTGATGTTAGCTAATACAGCTAAATAACTTGTAAGGAGGGAATTATTTATTAAAAAAGATAACTGTGGGGTATATTCTATTAAAAGATCAGGCTCTATATTTTTATATATAATCTTAGAATTTGTGAAATTTATAAAGAAATTTTCTATTATTTCCTGAAAATCAATTAACTCTATTTCTTCATTAGGCCCTCCGTTATCAAGAAGATATTCTACTATGTCATAAAAGTTGTATACAGCAAACTCTACTTTTGTAATTCCATTGTTACTCATGGTTTAATAATTTAAATGTTAATAATTAGGTTAGATTTATTAGGGTGACAAAGTAGAGATATTTTATTTCTTTTGCAAGTTTTGCATTAAATTTTAGGTGGGGGACTGTCATTTTGAAAACAATAAATATCAGAATTCTTACTATGAAGTCTATCTGAACTATGTAATTTGCCGGGGCTTAACTTAAAGTGTGGATATGAAAAACGAGAGTGTAAAAAATGTACGTATTGATTTGGTTGGTGCTTTACGGGGATTCGCTTTAATGGGTATTATTCTGGTACATAATGTAGAGCATTTTGATATTGCAAATACTGTCATATCATCTTCTCCGGTTTTGCAGTTTATGGATGATTTTCTGTATGATACGATGTTTTTTCTGTTTGGAGGAAAGGCATATGCTATGTTTGCTCTTTTGTTTGGATTTAGTTTTTATATACAGTTTGAAAATCAGAAAAAGAAAGGAAATGCATTTGCCGGACGGTTTGCCTGGCGTATGGCGATTCTTTTTTGTTTTGGTGTATTTCATGTTCTTTTTTATTCAGGAGAGATTTTATCCTGTTATGCTATTGCCGGTTTATTGCTGATTCCTTTCCGGAATGTATCGAATCGTGGTTTGTTGGTAATAGCAGTAATTTGCATGCTTGAACCGTGGGAAATGATCAAATTATTTTATTCATTCTTTAATACATCGTATGTACCTGCTCCAATGGACTGGAGTTATTATCTTGAAGCTGTTGAAGTTGCAACACGGGGCAATTTTATAGGGGAGGTAATGAAAGTCAATCTTATTGATGGTATGCTGTCTGCTCATTTGTTTGCATGGAGTTCAGGACGTTATTTCCAGACTCTGTCACTTTTTATGTTGGGCATGCTTGCGGGACGTAAATCGCTGTTTATACCTTCTGAAACTACTCGTATTTTCTGGAAAAAAGTACTTTTCTGTTCAATTCCGGCCTTTTTAGTTCTATATATATTCAAACTAAGCCAGGCTTTCTGGGATTTACGTCCGGCAATAGAAGAACCTATGTCTATATTGACTCATATGTGGAGTAACTTTGCATTTATGTGTTTTCTGGTATCTTCTTTTGTTTTGTTATGGTTTAATGGTGTAAAAAGGCTACTCTCTAAACTGATCCCTTACGGGCGAATGAGTTTAAGTAATTACATACTCTCTTCCATGATAGGATCTTTTCTGTACTATAATTATGGCATGGGATTGTGGGATAAGCTGGGAAGTACTTATTCCCTGTTGATTGGAATAACTGTTTTTATTACTCAGCTTCTTATAAGTAGATGGTGGTTAGATCGTTTCCGGCAGGGACCTCTGGAAAAACTATGGCGTACATTAACATGGGCCGGAAGTAAACGAAACATAACGAAAAAATGCAAATAGCTGTTTTATTTTACTTTCTTCTTCCGCCAAAATACTATCTTTGTATAGATATTTGCAGATAAGGAATTTATATAAAACGAGTTCCTTCTCCTCTCCTTCGGGGAGGCCGGGAGGGGCTTTGGGCATTATGATATGAAAAAGCTGATAGTATTCGTGTGTTTATTTTGTACGGCAGTTGTATATGCACAGGAAAAGGTTGAGTATAAAGATATTGAATCGGTAACTTTTTTCGGGGTGGATTATACGTTGGTGAAGTTGTATGGTGCTGGTGAGGAG
Organism: Tannerellaceae bacterium; assembly: GCA_021203545.1. Classification (GTDB taxonomy): domain Bacteria; phylum Bacteroidota; class Bacteroidia; order Bacteroidales; family Tannerellaceae; genus UBA4116. Next base: position 19,983 of record JAJQAZ010000147.1, read on the forward strand.
CCGTTACAGTATAAAATGCTTTTCCGGGAGTTGAATAACGAGATACGGTCGAATACCAAAACGTATAACCTGTCTAAGTTGTTGGATAAAAAGGAGGTGACAATTAAAAGCGACTATACAAATGAGGCCAATAATAAGATTGACCCCAATACCCTTAAAATATTAAACAAGGAATATAAAGTAACTCCTGACCAGGTGCAGGAATATATCCGGACTATCCATACCGGTGATACTTCGGGATATGGAATTATTATGCTGTGTACATTGCTGGACCGTAGTCGCAGCCGTGGCCTCTATTATATTGTAACTTTTGATATTGCTACCCGGGAGATTATTCGTAGTAAAGAGGTAGAAAGTAAAGCCGCCGGCAACAGTTTCCAGACCTATTGGGGTGCTTCTATTGCCAATGCTTTGAAAGTGGCTAATAAGTAAGAAATAATAAGGCTAAGCGTTACTTAAACAACTTGTTTGGCGCCAATGTCGTCAACTCCTGTTCGGCGTAGTGTCTCGCTACTTTTGGACGGAGGGGATTTGTAATCCCCGACAAACGAGTATTAGGATCTGTGATCCGAAAAACAAATAAATACCCATTAAACCGGAACTTAAGTGTATGAAATCGGATTACAAATCCTTATACTCTACAGGCGGGGATTGCAAATCCCCTTCGACCAGTACGAAAGGAAGAAGGAAGAACGAAAACACAATATCTTAAGTTGCTGACATTCGCATCTCGTTACGTCAAACAACGGTTAGTTTAGGCACAGATTTAAATCTGCGCCAGCGAGATGGGATTAAAATGTTTAAAAAATATCCTCTGTGTAAATCTGTTCAATCTGTGTGCTATCCTTGTCAATATTTCTTCTCTTTTTTACGTTATTTGTATAATAAAACGATAAATTATAAATATTTGGGTCAAATTAAACAAATACTTGGGGTAGAGGGTTAATTAGTTATAGTAAACTTAAAAAAGAGAGAAAAAACAAAGATGAGGAAAGTGCTGAAATGGGTAGGAATCATCTGTGCAATACCTATTCTATTGGTATTACTGCTTGCGATTCTTTTATACCTTCCTCCTGTTCAGAAATTTGTGATCGGTAAAGCGGTCGGGTATGCCAATAGTGCAACCGGACTGGATATTTCCGTTCAACAAATACGGATTGGGTTTCCGTTGAAACTGGATGTGAAAGGTGTGCAGGTTATTCAGCCACCTGCTGATACTTTATTGACTGCGGAAAGCCTTAGTGCCCAGATTCGTCCGTTGCCCTTGTTAAAAAAAGAGGTCGAGTTCCGGGCATTTGATCTGAAGACTGTTACACTGAATACAGACACGCTTATTGATGGAATGACGGTGGTAGGGCGGTTCACTAAATTGGGCCTTGATATTGATATGGTGAATCTGAAAGAGGAGCGGGTACATATCCGCGGCGTGGATCTTTCGGATGCGAATGTTCAGTTGATGATTACGGAGTCGACTCAGGAGAAAGATTCTACACCCGCACCGGTAAACTGGGTGGTGGAGGTGGATAAAATAGATCTTACCCGGGTGAATCTGAATATGCAGATGCCGGCTGATACCCTGCGGCTGACAGCTTTTGTGGATCAGGCCGAATTGACCGATGGAAACGTTAATCTGGCTACTTCCGAATATACAGTGGATGGCTTGTCTATCTCTAATTCTTCTTTTAGTTATGATACTGGTATGAATCCTCCGGTTGCCGGGCTGGATTTCCAACACATTGCTTTAAATAACCTGAATGTCAAAATCAATTCAATTGTATATAAACCGCAGGAGATGAATGCGGAGATTGAAGCGTTGTCGGTAACCGAGCGGTCCGGACTGGCGATTACTTCGCTTACCGGAAACGTGCATAGTGATAGTACAACTATTGAGATTCCAAACCTGCAGTTACGCACAACCGGTTCGCAACTAAGCCTGACGGCTACTATACCCTGGAGTTCCCTGCAAACCGAGCCACAGGGAAATATGCGTGCCATGCTGAGAGGAACAATTGCCAAAGCAGATTTGATCCGGGTAGCCGGACAATTGCCTACTGATATCCGGGATGCTTATCCAAACCTGCCGTTAACTGTGGTTGCAGGTGCGGAAGGAAATATAAATCTGGTACGAATCAGCCAGTTACGGGCCGATCTGCCGGGGGCGTTTACATTGACGGCTTCGGGTACATTGAGGCAGATTACCAACAGCAGCCGCCGTTCCGGTAATATCCGGTTAAGTGCCGAAACACAGGATATGTCGTTCGTTACCGGATTACTACCCCCTGCCAGCCAGGCAAAATTTCGTATTCCTCCGGGAGTTCGTCTGTCCGGAGAGATCTCGTTATCGGGTACCGATTACCGGGGCAGGGTATTGATGACGGAAGCACGGGGCCGTATACAGGCAACCGGACAGTATGATACTTCAGCCGCGTCGTATGTAGCTGATGTACGGATCACCAACCTGCAGCCTAACCATTTCCTGCCGCAGGATTCGCTTATGCTACTGACAGCCAACGTACAGGCACAGGGCCACGGTACGGATATGTATAGTGCTTCTACCCGTGCACAGTTCAAAGGTACGATCGGTGAAGTACAATATGCCTCTACCCATTTACAGGATGTTTCCTTTAGTGGCTCCCTGGTAAGTAACCAGGCTCATGTGCAACTGGATAGTACCGACCCGAATGCCGATCTGGATCTTACGCTGGATGCTACGCTCCGGCGGGATTATATAGCCGGTACACTGGCACTGGATGCCAACCATATTGATCTTAACCGCCTGCATCTGTTGCAGGATACAGTAGCTACCACATTTAATATGTATGCGGAGGGGGAACCGACCTGAAAAAAAATAATACGCTGGATGTAACGATCGGTAATTTGGAGATCGCTACCCCGGCGCGGACTTTCCGGCCAACCCTTATAACCTTACATGCCAATACCGATGTGGATACTACCCGGGTATCTCTTCATAACGGAGACTTAGGCGTTGTATTAACCGGTAATGCCGATCCGCAAAGTATGATCAGCCAATTTACAGCTATTTCAAACGAAATCAATACGCAGTTAAGCCGGGATACTATCATCCGGATAACCACTATTCAACCTCTTTTACCGGATATGAGCCTGGATCTGGATATAGGTACAGACAACCTGTTATATAGTTATCTGCAACAGCAGGGGATTACCTTTAGCGATGTGATATTGGATGTAACCACCTCCCCTGGAGACGGGATCATTGCTGATGGAAGCGTGTACCGCCTGCAAAAGGATACGTTACGGATTGATACGGTTCTGCTGGCTATCCGGCCCGATTCCGCCGGACTGGCGCTGAATATAGAGGTAGAAAAAACCGCTACCGGAACCAGGCATCTTTTACTGCAAAGGTAGAAGGATACCTGCGTGATGACTATGTAGATGCCGAAGTTACTTACCTGAATGATAAAAAGGAGATCGGTATACTATTGGGAGTAGAAGCCAGGAAAGCGGCGGATGGATTTAATTTTCATCTGATACCGGACAATCCGGTATTGGCATTCCGTACGTTTACACTGAATCAGGATAACTATGTTTTATACCGTAGCCAGACAGACATAGAGGCAAATGTGAGGCTTACGGGTGAAGATAATGCTTCGATCTGGATACATTCCAATCCCCCAACCGGAACCATGCAGGACCTGCAGATTGAGCTGAGCCAGTTTGATCTGGCAGTAGTTACGGAAGGATTCCCGCAACTTCCCCACATGGCGGGCATCCTGAATGCCAATGTGTCTTATACGCCTACAGATAGTTCATTCCAGTTGGTAGCCGATATTCATGTAGATACGTTGGTATATGAAGGAGGACGGGTAGGAGAGATTATGGCAAATGCGGTTTACCTGCCGCTTGGTAATAATCAGCATCAGGTAGATGTACACCTGTTCCGTGACGGTTGGGAGGCACTTTCGGCAACGGCTCTTTACCAGACAGGTACACCGGATAATATTGACGGAAGTATTCTGGTGAATCGCCTGCCCCTGGCTATGGTTTCACCTTTTATACCTGATCAGGTAGCCAGTCTGTCCGGAGCATTGAATGGCGATATGACCATTACGGGTAGTACTATCCGCCCGGATATAAACGGATATCTGCAAATGGATACGGCGGCAATCTATACCGCGCTGGCCGGATCAACCTTCCGGCTGGATAGCAGTCGTATTACGGTGGCGGAGAGCCTGATTTCTTTTAACAAATATAGTATCTATTCGGAAAGTAATGATCCGTTTACTATTGACGGAACAGTCGATATCGGCAATATTGCCAACATTGTAACCGATCTGCAAATGACAGCTTCGAACATGGAATTGTTGGATGCGGAGCGGAACTCTGAAAGCCTGGTGTATGGAAAGCTGGTAATAGACCTGAATGCCACAATAAAAGGGCCGGTCAATGCGTTGGCTATCCGTGGCAATGTGCATCTGTTGGGAAATACGAATGCAACCTATGTAATGACGGAATCGCCGCTAACTGTGCAGGACCGTATGGATGGGTTGGTTACTTTTGTGAACTTTGCCGATACATTCGATACCCGCAGGCGCCGGCAGGAGGTTACTCCGTTGGGAGGAATGGATATTCTGTTTGTTGTACAGATCGACCAGGCGGTGCAGCTGGCTGTTGACCTGACCCGCGACCAATCCAACCGGGTGGAGGTTACCGGAGGGGGCGACCTGACCTTCCAGTCCAACTCCGAAGGAATTATCGTACTGAACGATACTTATACCTTATCAGGAGGAACCGTATCCTATACCTTGCCAGTTGTACCGCTAAAAGACTTTAGTATTCATGACGGTAGTTATGTAACCTGGACGGGCGACGTGATGAATCCGGAAGTAAACCTGACAGCTACCGAGCGGGTGCGCGCTTCCGTAGCATCGGAAGGGGGAGGAAACCGGCTGGTGAACTTTGATGTAGGTATTGTGGTAACCGGTACGCTCGAAGACCTTTCGCTCAACTTTACCCTTTCATCGCCGGATGATGCAACTGTGCAGGGCGAACTGGCTGCTATGGGTGACGATGAAGTATCGCGCCAGGCTGTGGGAATGTTGATCACCGGGCGTTATCTGGCCGGAGGTTCCAATGGTGGTATGAACTTTGATATGGGATCGGCATTGAATTCATTCCTGCAGAACGAGATCGGAAACCTGGCCGGGGATGCCTTGAAAACGGTAGATATCTCCTTTGATATGGATACGTATGACGATGACGGGCAGTCACGCACGGATTACTCATTTAAATTTGCGAAACGGTTTTACAATGACCGTATCCAGGTAGTAATCGGTGGCCGTGTTTCTACCGGTGAAGATCTGAGTAATAACACCCAATCGTTTATAGATGATGTATCTATTGAATACCGTTTGGACCAGACAGGCACACGCTATGTGAAAATATTCCATGATAGTAATTATGAAAGCCTGCTGGAAGGAGAGATCACAGAAACCGGTGTTGGGTTGGTATTACGTAAGAAAATGCGTTATCTGCGGGAACTGTTTATATTTCGTAAGAAGAGACCCAAACCCCTCCCGGCCTCCCCTGAAGGGGAGGAGAATAAATCCTTAAAAGAAGATGTACAAGATGAAAAATGAAAATAATAACATACTCATAGGGTGTTGCCGGCTATTTTTGTTAGTCATCCTTTTCACAGCTTGTTCAACGACGAAGAATCTGCCGGAGGGAGAGGTATTGTATACCGGAATTAAAAAGATAGAGGTGGTGGATAAAGATAACTCTGCCTATGGGAAAGAGGCGTTGGGCGAAGTAGAAAGTGCGCTCAAATATCCGCCTAACAATGCGTTGTTGGGAAGTTCTTCGATCCGGTTTCCGTTACCTGTAGGTTTATGGATTTACAATACGTTTGTTAATAAAGATGGCAAAATATCTAAATGGATCTTTAACCGGTTCGCTGCCAAACCGGTGTTTATAAGTACGGTGAATCCGGATGTACGAACGAAGGTGGCCTATAACCTGTTGCGCGAAAATAGCTATTTTGACGGATATTCTTCCTTTGAGGTACTGCCGGACGAGAAAAACGACCGGAAAGCCAAAATACAGTATACCGTAGGAATGGAACATTCATATACGTATGATAGTATTTACTATGTGCGTATGAGACATACGATGGATACATTGATCCGGAGTACTATAGATAAAACGGTACTCCACAAGGGAGATCCTTTTAATGTGGTAAACCTGCAGGCCGAACGAAGCCGTCTTTCTGCTGTGATGCGTAATAACGGTTTTTATTATTTCCGTCCCGATTTTCTGGTGTATGAAGCAGATACTACGATTACATCCGGGAAAGTCTGGCTCCGGATGGTTCGAAAAGAGGGGTTACCCCGTACTGCCTTACGCCCTTGGAATATCGGAGATATCTCAGTGCATCTGAATGGCTACTATAATGAGCCTCCTACCGATTCGATCCGGTATAAAGACCTGACTATTTATTATCAGGATAAATTGAGGATACGTCCGGGGGTGTTGTATAACCGGATTAAGTTTCACCCGGGCGATCTGTATACACAGGAGAAACAGGATAAAACCCAGACCGCACTTTCACAGCTGGGTGTATTCCGTTATGCGGAAATGCAGTTTAATCCCCGCGATACTACCCGGCGGAATGATTTGCTGAATCTTGAAATTCATACGGTATATGATCTACCGTTGAATGGTGAGTTTGAAGTGAATCTGACGACTAAAAGTAATGACCAGACCGGTCCGGGAGCTATCTTTAGTGTTACAAAACGAAATATGTTTGGTGGCGGGGAAACGTTTGGGGTACAACTGAAAGGTTCGTATGAGTGGAATACCGGTAACCGGGTGAGTGGCAGTAATGGTTCGCTGAATAGTTATGAACTGGGTATCAATACTTCCCTGACGGTACCGAAACTATTGTTTCCCGGGTTTATCCATAAAGAGTATAGTTATCCGGCCAGTACAACTTTCCGGCTGTATGGTGATTTGTTGAACCGGGCCCGCTTTTTCCGGTTGCTTGGGTTTGGAGGAAGTATAAATTACGATTTTCAGCCTACGGAAGTAAGCCGTCATTCCATTACCGCGTTCCGCCTTACTTATAACCTGTTGCAATCCACTACCGCTGAATTTGATAGCATTACCGACCGGAATCCGGCTCTTTACCAGAGTTTGCAGAACCAGTTTGTTCCGGCTATGGGATATACCTATACATATGATGATGCTTTGCGGAAAAGAAAAAATCATCTTTGGTGGCAAACCTCGGTTACACAGGCCGGAAATATTATCAATGGATTGATGACGATAGGTGGATATGATTATAATGAACCCCGTAAACAATTGTTGAATAATCCGTTTGCACAGTTTGTAAAAGGTACCAGCGAGATAAGATATACGTTTAATTTTAATTCCAATCACGCGATTGCCTCCCGTGCCATGTCGGGATTTATTTATAGTTATGGCAATGCCCGTGTGGCTCCTTATAATGAACAGTTCTTTATAGGCGGTGCTAATAGTATCCGTGCCTTTACCGTACGTAGTATCGGACCGGGGCGTTTTATACCTAATAGCAGTAGCCGTTATGCCTATCTTGACCAGACAGGAGAATTTAAATTCGAAGCGAATATTGAGTATCGCTTCCGGATTATGGGCGACCTGCATGGCGCTACCTTTATGGATACCGGTAATATATGGCTACTCAGGGAAGATGAAGCCCGGCCGGGAGGTAAGTTGAGAGGTCAGTATTTCTTTAAAGATCTGGCACTTGGTACAGGTGTAGGACTCCGGTACGACCTTGATTTTCTGGTAATCCGTCTGGATTTGGGAATAGCCTTACATGTACCCTACGATACCGGTAAAGTGGGTTATTATAATGTTCCTAAATTTAAAGACGGTTTAGGCTGGCATCTGGCAATTGGGTATCCGTTTTAAATGAAAAATCTGGTCAGTGTAGTTGGATGCCAATACCGTCAGGTTAAGAATATTTATTCAAATGTTCGGCGTAGTGTCTCGCTACGTCGTTGTAAAAAGTGAGGCTCCAGCCTCATGTGAAGCAAGAGCTTCACTGATTATAGCGACATAGCGAGGACGCTATGCCGAACGAGCGTTACTTTTTTGTTATTTTTGGAGAGTTAAATAAGTTAGGTAATTATGGTACAGCAATATGAGTTTTCATTGAAAGAGTATTCGTATGGATTTCATCTGGTAACAGAGGAAGTGTTGAGAAATATACCATCCCTTCCAAAAGAGGGTGTACTGAATCTTTTTATTAAACATACTTCCGCGGGAATTACGATTAATGAAAATGCTGATTCGACTGTATTGAGTGACTTCCGCTCTTTTTTCAGAGATTGGATTCCGGAAAACTATCCAAAGTTTGAACATACCTATGAAGGGACCGACGATATGCCAGCTCATATAAAGGCATCCGTTATCGGTCAATCACTAACTATTCCAATTACTAACGGCCGTCTGAATATGGGTACATGGCAGGGAATTTATCTGGGTGAATTCAGATATTCAGGTGGAAGAAGACGTTTTGTTGCAATTATAATCTCGTAAACATAATATTATGGCAAAACATAATTTAAAGGATGTCTTATCCGGATAAAATATGATATCAACCCCCCCCGTTTGGTTGTCACAATCCTTTCATGAAGTAGGCTTAATGCTTACACTACGAGCATTTAGTTCCTTTATAACAACTTCTTGTTTATTAGACAACGACTATTTATCCGCCATTGTGCGGATAAATAGTACCAGTCTATCTTTTAAATGTTCGGTATCCGGGGAATAGAAGCGCGTAGTGTAGAGGAGAAAAAGTAATGTCTTTAAGATCGTAACATTTCATCCATGATTTTTGCGGTCAATAAGGCTGTTTTACCTGTTGAAGGACATTGCCCTTCACCTCTTAATTCTTTTACGATTGATTCGATCAACGGAGCCTGAACATGTGCGGGAGGAGCAATGGGTAATATTTCTGTTCCTTCGGCGGTTTCTACACGAATGGGTTGATAGGCAAATGTGTTACAGGTAATTTTTCCTTTGGTGCCCCAAAATTCGAGTGTGTCTCTTGATTCGCAATCTCCGGTAACAAAACTCCATATTCCGTTACCCAGTGCACCGGATTCAAATCTCAAAGAGGCCGAAATTGTATCTTCTACTTCATAGTAACCACCCCGGTTGGAAACAAAACTTTTTACCTCTTGTATGTCGCCGGCTATATAAGCTACAATATCCAGCATGTGGGGAGCCAGATCGTAAAAATAACCACCCCCGGCTCTCTCTTTTTGTAAGCGCCAGGGTTGCCGGTCCGGATCTTTGTCGTCGTTGTTTGCCGGACGAAAATACTGCATGGATACCATTACCAAATCTCCGATTATTCCTTTGCTGACCAGTTCTTTTACTTTCAAAAAATAGTCCTGCGATCTGCGATAGTGGGCCACAAATAATTTTTGTCCTGTTTCTTCTGCTACCTGTACCATTTCCAGACATTCCTGATAATTTAAGGCCATCGGTTTTTCTACGTATACGGCTTTGCCTGCCTGCATGGCGCGAATTGCATATTCTTTATGACTATCCGGTGGGGTAGCGATGTAGATCGCATTGACTTCCGGGTCATGGATTAATAGGTTTGCGTCTGTATAATACCGGGGTACCTGATGCCGTGCGGCAAAATCTTTTGCTTTTTCTGCATTTCTTCTCATTACAGCTACCAGCCGTGAGTGTTGTGTTTTATAAAAAGCCGGCCCGCTTTTCCATTCACATACAGCTCCGCATCCAATAATTTCCCAGTTAATTATTTCCATAAAGTTTTGTATAAGTTTTCTCTGGTAAATATAGCGGATAATAAAATAATAAAAAACAGGATTGAAAAGGAAACAAATTAATGAAGTTAATTTCAGCAATTCAGTTTTGGCTTTGTATAGCAATAGTAGTATTTAGTTCACTAAGAACTAGGTTAATAG